>JAKEFC010000261.1 GCA_022616235.1 Planctomycetota bacterium | reverse complement strand
TCGTTATCGAGGATGGAGATGGTACGCTCGTCGGCGGCGTCGAGCGAGGGGGCGGCATCCTCATCACGGGAGGAGCTTCACCAACGATTCGAAATTGCTATGTCGCAGACAACTCCGATGGTGGAATCGCGATCATTGGTGCCGGTTCCTCGCCTGTCATCGAAGATTGCTCGATCTACGTGAACTCGGGGGGCGGCATTGTGGTAGGTGGCGCGGGATCGTCGCCGCTCATCGACAACTGCATGATCTACGAGAACATTTCCGTTGGGATCGATGCCATCGATGGCTCCTCTCCAACGATTCGATCTTCGACGGTCCATAGCCATACAGGCTCAGGCATGCAGATTTCCGGAGGTGCGGACGTCACGATCGAGGGAACCGCCGGCGATCGGACGCTCTTCTATGGGAACGAGGCGGGTGGCGCCGGTGGTGGCGCGATCCACGTGTTGGGAGCCACGTCGTCAGTGGCCGCCAGCAATTGCGACTTTGGAACGGTGGCTCTGGGTGGAAACACCGGCGGAGTGCTGGGTGGTGGCGCCGTCCTTCTCGACGGCGGAGCGGGCACGTTCGTCAATTGTGGCTTTACCGGAAACGCTGGTGGCTTCTGTGGCGGCGCAATTCACGCTCTGGGGACAGCGCTGACCTTGACGGACTGCGAATTCACGGACAATGCGGCTGACGTCCTGGGAGGCGCGGTCGTGATCGCGCACGATTTCGACCTGTCTGGTCAGGTCTCGAACGTCACGGATTGCACGTTTGTGGAAAATGAGACGGTTCGTGGCGCGGCGCTGTACGTGGAGGGAACAACTACTCCTGTGGCGGTTGCCCCGATTCTGAACCTTTTCCGCTGTGTATTCAGCGGCAATGAGTCACTGGCTCCGGCCACTCCGCCATCCTCCGGCGGTGCGATACTTTGCGGCACGGGCGAAGGCACGATCAACCTCACGAATTGCACGCTGGACGGCAACAACGCCGAAGTCGGCGATGCGATCTCCGTGGGTGAACCGGTGCCCAGTAATCTGACTTCGGACTTCGATGTCGTAATCAATAACAGTATCATTTGGGACAGTTCGTTGAGCATCGAGTACGAGCCGCTGGCCGTTGGCCAAGGAGCGGGCACCATTTTTACGAGCTACTCCGACGTGGAAGACTTCGACGCAGGCGTGCCGGTCGTCGTAGCAGGCACCGGCAACATCAACGAGGATCCGCTCTTCGCGGACGCGGCGGCGGGCGACTTCAGCCTTACCAGCGACTGCCTTACCAGTGAATTCTCCCCGTGCATCGACGCCGGAGACCCGGCGAGTCCAGCCGACGAAGACGGCTCCGTCGCCGACATGGGAGTTGTCCCGACTCTCGTTTTCTTGTTCAAGCGAGGGGACTCGAACGGGGATGGGACCTTCAATGCGTTGCTTGATGCGTTGTTTCTTCTCCAATACGGATTTGCCGGCGGCCCTGAGCCACCTTGCTTCGACGCCGCGGATGCGAACGATACTGGGGTCTATGATGCACTCCTTGACCCACTTAGGATCCTGAACTACCAATTCGCGGGCGCGCCGGTGCCCCCAGCTCCTGGTCCCGAAACTTGTGGGAGCGACCCGACCTGCGATGCGTTATCTTGCGACTCGCCGGGCTGCGATCCCGTACCTTGAGGAGGTGAGGATGTGCGCGAGTTCTGCCGCCATCATAATCATGGATGGCAAACGCTAAGTCCCAACCAGGGGCGTACTATCGCGGTTGTTACGTGCTCGCTGATTGCCTGTCTTTCGATCACTTCGTCGCGCGCGTGGGGGGACACTCTCCTCGTTCCCGAGGAATACGGTTCGATCCAGGCGGCCTTGGACCTCGCGGTCGATGGCGACTTGATCCTCGTCGCGCCGGGTGAGTACTT
Organism: Planctomycetota bacterium; assembly: GCA_022616235.1. Taxonomy (GTDB): domain Bacteria; phylum Planctomycetota; class UBA8108; order UBA1146; family JAKEFC01; genus JAKEFC01. The sequence continues at coordinate 12,005 of JAKEFC010000261.1, read as the reverse complement.
CGAGAATCTCGACTTCCTCGGGAAGCCTGTGACGCTGAAGAGCGCGGAAGGCGCCGAGCTGACGATCATCAACGGGTCGGAAGGAAGCCAAGGACCAGATTATCCAGACGCCGTCCTCTGCGACTCCGGAGAAGGTCCTGACACCGTCCTCGACGGATTTACGATTACGAGTGCCTTGCGAAGCGGCATCCGCTGTGAGGGGTCATCTCCTACCATTCTCGACAGTGTGATCGAAGCAAATGCAGATTCCGGAGTCTGGTTGGTGGACTCTTCGTCGCTCTTGGACGGCAATGTGATTTATAATCACACAAACTTTGTAGGGAGCGCAGTTTTTGTCGATGGAAACATAGATGAAGCCTATTCGCTGCACATGCGCAATTGCGTAGTCAGCGGTAACGTCGCCGATTTTGGTCCCGCGGGGGTCGGATTGTATTCGTTGCACGTGGAGAGCACTGTACTCCTGGAAGATTGCGTCATAGAAGACAATTATGGCTCGATCGGCGTTGGCGGACTGGCGGCAGACGTCTCCACCACGATGGTCGGCTGTACCATTGCCAACAACTCCAGCGACTTTCTTGGCTTCGGTGGAGTGGCTTTTGAAGCTCTCGCTTCTTTGTTGCTTTTCGACTGTAGCTTCGAAAGCAACGAAGGGGGGTTGGGAGGAGGTATTGCGATTGGCGAGAACATGACCTGTGAAGTAGTCGAATGCGTGTTTCGGAACAACGTTTCTTGGAACCGAGGCGGTGCAATCGCTGTACTAGGTGGTCCTGAAATTGGCATTGGCTCAGCATACATCGATGGCTGCACGTTTGCGGGAAACGAGGCGGAGTCCGGCTCCGTTATTGGCGGAGGGCCGGCGGTGGTCGGCGTCCCGGGCTTGCCGGCCGAGTTCATCGTCGAGATCCGCAATTCGATCCTTTGGGACAACGACGGCCCCCTCTTCGATCTACCCGATGGGGAGTTGACGGTCGAGTACTCCGACGTCGAAGGGAGCTACGCCGGCACCGGCAACATCGACCTCGACCCGCTCTTCGTCGACCTCGAGCAAGGAGATCTTCACCTCACTGCCGAGTCCCCCTGCATCGATGCGGGAGACCCCGAAGACCCGCCCGATCTCGACGGGACCGTCGCGGACATGGGCGCGTACTTCTACATGCAATTCGGCTTCTTGCGCGGGGAGGTGGACGGCAACGGCACTGTAAATGCGCTCCTCGATGCGATCGCGCTCCTCGCGTGGCAGTTCGGCGGCGGGGAGGCGCCTTCGTGCATGGACGCCGCGGACGCGGACGACAACGGCGTGGTAAACGCGCTTCTCGATGCCCTCTACCTACTCCATTGGAACTTCTTAGGCGGCTCCTCGCCGCCGGATCCGGGGCCGGCGACCTGCGGCGTGGACTACACGGAGGACGAACTCGATTGCGCTCAGATGCTGGAGTGCGAGTAAGCAAACGCTAGCGGACCCGATCTCTGCCCGGCGATCGTGCCGGCCTGTTGACCACTCCCGCGCGGTGCCTCGCGCCCGAACCCCGGGGGCGGGGGCCTTGCTTACGGAAAAGTTCATCCAAGCGCGCTCCAACCATCGTTCGGCGTGACGGATCGCGAATCTGCTCGAGCCACCGGCGCGCTTTCAATGCGCTGAAATTGTGGGGAAGCGCGAGTTCGGGCAGGCTCGCGAACAGGCGACTGCGCGCATTCCCTAGGTAGAGAACATCCATCAGCGCCTTTTCCGGAGTCGCGAGACGAACGCCAGATTCCGGGTCCGTCGTGTATCCACCGAAGTACCGCGGCGCGAGGCGATGAATGGAAAAGGTCCCCATCGAAGTCTTCACCCTGCGCGTCGGGGCCAACGACGCCACGTAGGTGATTTGCGTGATTTGGCTGATGAGGCCATGCAGGTACAAGGCTGATTGAAACGAAACGTACGCGGGAAACGGAGCCGTCAAGCGCTCGGGCACGGTTAGCGGATCCGCCTTCATGTCGAGCGTCCAGATGCCACGGAAGATCCGCTTGGCAAGACCTGCGGATTGCAGCCGCGTCAAGACCCTCGTCGCGGACGATTGCGACACGCGCAGGCGAAGACTCGCATCTCCCGTCGTCAGAATCGACGTACCCATACGCAGCAGATCCGAATAGGCGTCCACCGTCCTCATCACCGCAGCTCCACCAGTCGATCGACGACGCACTCACGCATGCGATCCCAGGCCTCGGTCGTTCCGAAGATTTCCTGATGCTCCGGCGTCAAGAAGGGAACGACTTGGGACTTGTAGACAGGAAAGGAGACTTCGAGCACCCGATTCAGGGCCACGGCCAAGGACTTCTGGAGGTGAGGCGGAAGCGGTTGCGGGTCCGCGTCCTTCCTTGTGCGAAAAAGATGATCCAGATCCCAGATGTCACGTGCCTGCGGCTCCTTGCGCCCCGCGAGCGCGCCGATCTTCTGTCTCACCGCGGCGCGCCGCCGCATGGTGATTCGCTGTGGGGGCGGGGAGACCGTAGGCCTGGACGATCTCCGGGCGCGCCGGCTCGAGCGTGTACGGTTCGTCAGAGGCGCGGCGACTGAACTCGATCTTGGTGTGTAACGGAAGCCGGCCCGACGGACCCACGATTTCGAGCTTCCAGCGTTGCGTAGTCTCGGTCTGTTTCGGCTTGGTGGCTCGAGTCACGCACAGACTCTGGGACGTCAGTAGCGTTCGAAAGGCAGCGGACCCGAGCAGGTAGTCGACTCTCTCGCCAAGTATGTACGATTCGATGGAGACGGCATCCAAATCCAAGTCCTCCGAGTAACGTGCACTACCGAACCAGGAGCGCAGGTTTACTCCATCCTTGACGACATAGCACTTCCGATCGAGTCGAGTCTCGAGTGCCCTGAGGAAGAGCAGGTGGAACACCTCCACCTCCTGGAAGGGAAGCCTTGTGTCCATTTCGATATTGTATTTTATTTACACATATGGAAGTAAGTAACTATTTCGATTCGTCGGATGGGCTCCTGCAAGGCGTGTCGCCCACGCGCAGTACCCCTGCGGCCGACTCGAAGTCGCCGAGCGGCGACCGACGCGATGCGGGGGATGCCCCTACCGTCACCCCTCGCAGACGAGATGGTCGAGGGTGTCCCTCCGCGCTTCGCCGTCGTAGTCGCCTTGGTCGCGGATCTGGAAGCGGAATCTCCGTTCGGCGAAACCGCTCGAGATTTCCTGCCAGGTGACCTCGCGGCCGTACTCCTCGAAGAGCCGGGCGAGGTCGCGCTTGTAGAGCGTAACCTCGCGGCCCTTCAGATGCGTGCCCTTGCTCTCGATCACGAAGACTTTGGCGGAAAGCTTGCCGCCAGTCGCGGAGATCTGGACCACGAAGTCGGGGTAGACCGGCGACTTGCGAAATCCTTGGATCGAGAAGTGCTTCTCGCCGGCGAGGTTTCGGTACCACCAGAGGACCTGCGGTTGCCACTGGAGAAGAGAAGGGGCGCGCCTCGAAGTCGAAGCGACCCTTGCCGAGAGCTGCAAAGAAATACCGAAGCGACGCCGAACGAGTCCGACGAAGAAGCTACTGCCTTACACCCGGTGCGCGGCGTTGAACTTGTCGAGGGCTTCGCGCGAGGGACGGAGCGTCTTCTCGTCGAGGCTCGCGAGCGGCGTCGCCGGGAGCTTCAGCGTCTCCGCGAAGGTCGGCGTGCCTTTATTGATGTAGATGAGCCCCGTGAGGATCTGCCGGTTCGCGCGCGTCTCGCGGAGCGCGTGCGCCGCGCGCTGGAAGTCGGTCGGGTCGTACGCCGCGTCGAGCTTCTTCAGGTGCAGCTTCGATCCGTCGTGGAGCGGCACCGTCTGCACCGAGCCCGGCTCGTACTCGACATCGATGTGCTCGAAGTGCGGCACGAAGGTCACGTCGTGGTAGTGAACCTCGTGATCCTTGTGGTAGGTGTAGGACTTGGTCGACTCGTCGTGGTTGTTGAAGGTGACGCAGGGCGAGATCACGTCGAGGAAGGCGAGGCCGTTGTGCGAGAACGCCGCCTCGATCAACGGCACGAGCTGCTTCTTGTCTCCGGAGAACGAGCGCGCCACGAAGGAGCAGCCGAGGTCGAGCGCGAGCGAGCAGAGATCGATCGGCCCCTCGCTCGGAAGCGCGCCGCGCTTGCTCGGGCTCTCGCGGTCCGCGGTCGCCGAGAATTGTCCCTTCGTGAGGCCGTACACGCCGTTGTTCTCGACGATGTAGACCATCTTCGGATTCCGGCGCACGAGATGTACGAACTGCCCGATGCCGATCGAGGCGGTGTCGCCGTCGCCGGAGACGCCGAGCGGCATGAGCGCGCTGTTCGCGACGTAGGATCCGGTGGCGAAGCTCGGCATGCGGCCGTGGGTGGCGTTCAAGCCGAACGTGCGCCCGAGGAAATACGCCGGGGTCTTCGATGAACAGCCGATGCCGCTCATCTTCACGATACGGTGCGATTCCACGCCGAGGTGGAACGCCGCTTGGATCACGGCCTCGGAGATGCGGTCGTGGCCGCACCCCTTGCACATCGTGGACGGGGCGCCGCCGTAGTCCTCTTTCGTGAGGCCGACGCGATTCGTCTTCTGGGCGGTAGCGCTTTCGCTCATCTCTTGTTACCTCAAACCTTCGCGAGGGTGCCGTTCAGGGCGCGGGCGACGAACGCCGCGCTGAGCGGCAGGCCGCCGTAGTAGGTGATGCTCTCGATCTTCGGCGCATGCTCGGGAAGTGCCATGCGCAAGAGCTGCGCCATCTGCCCCTGCTGGTTCTGCTCGATGACGACGACGCGGTCGTGCCCCGCAATGAATTCCCCGACCGAATCGTGGAACGGGTAGGCGCGGAGGCGCAGGTAGTCGGCGGCAGTCTCGTTCGCGGCGAGCGCCTCGCGCACCGCGTGATCGGTGCTGCCGAAAGCGATGATTCCGACCTCCGCGTTTCCCTTCCCCGCCAGTACCGGCTCCGGCAGCACTTGCACCGTGCCGCGGATCTTGCGCGCGAGGCGGTCGAGGTTGCGCGCGTACACTTGGTCGCTTTCCGAGTAGACGGCGTTCTCGTCGTGGCCGGAGCCGCGCGTGAAGTACGAGAAGCGCGAATCCTGCGTGCGGCCGGCGATCGAACGGTAGGGGATCCCGTCGCCATCGACGTCCTTGTAGCGCCCCCATTTCTCGAGTTGGGCGAGTTTCTCGGGGGTAAGGATCTTGCCGCGGTCGAAGGGGCGATCGGGGTAGACGAGAGGCTCGCTCACCCAAGTGTTCATCCCCAAGTCGAGGTCGCTCATCACGACGACCGGCGTCTGGTAGCGATCCGCGACGTCGAAGGCACGCCAGGCAAACTCGAAGCATTCCGCGGCATTGGCCGGAATCAGCATCGGAAAAGACGTGTCTCCGTGCGAATGGAACGCGACGAGGAGCAGGTCCGACTGCTGGGTGCGCGTCGGCAGCCCGGTGGAAGGCCCGACGCGCTGCACGTCGAAGACCACCGCCGGGATCTCCGCGTAGTAGCCGTAACCGAAGTTCTCACCCATGAGCGAGATGCCGGGGCCGGATGTGGATGTCGCCGCGCGCGCGCCGGCCCACCCCGCGCCGAGCACCATGCCGATGGCGGCCAGCTCGTCTTCGGCCTGCACCACCGCGTAATTGCGCGTGCCGTCCTTTTCCGTGCGGTACTTGCGGAAGAACTCGATCACCGCTTCGCCGAGGCTCGACGCCGGCGTGATCGGGTACCACGTGAACGCGGTGCAACCGCCGTAGACGGCGCCGAGGCCGCAGGCATCGTTGCCGTCGATCAGGATCTTGCCCGCCGTCTGGTTCGCGCGCGCGAAGCGATAGGGATCCTGTTTCTTCAGGTTCTCCTTGGCGTAGTCGATGCCGATCTTGCACGCCTCCCAATTCACGTCGAACAGCTCCTGCTTGTTCGCGAACATGGCGCGGATCGTGGCCTGGACGGACTCTTCCTCGATCCCGAAAAGCTGGGCGACGACGCCGACGTAGATCAGGTTCTTCAGCTTGGGACGCAGCTTCGCGTCGCGGAGATGCTTGAGCGCGAGCGACTCGAAGGGCACCGAGTAGCGCACGTAGCCTTCGAAGCGCGACTCCGGAATCTTGTAGTCGGTGTTGTCGACGATCACGCCGCCGCGCGGGTGATTCGCGATGTCTTGGTTCCAAGTGGCCGGGTTGAGCGTGAGCAGGATCTCGCACTGCTCGGCACGCGCCTGCCAGCCGCCGGCGCTCACGCGGATCGAGAACCACGTCGGCAGCCCCTGGATGTTCGATGGGAACAGGTTCTTGGCGGCGGCCGCGATCCCCATGTGGTAGAGGGCGCGGAAGATGATGGTATTGGAAGTCTGGCTGCCGGTGCCGTTCGGCGTGGCAATGTTCAGCGTGAAATCGTTGACGACGGACTTCGACATGGTGCCTTCCAGGCGTGCGCGCGGCCGCCGCGAGGTCAGGGACGACTAGCCCCGGCGGCGAACAGATGCGACTCCAGTCCCCTTCCCGGAAGGCAGTCTCCAAAGGGGAAACAGGCTAAGAGAAGGGACGCGGGGATTCAACCCTTTGAAGCGCCTCGTCCGGCTGGTGGAGGATTGCGCGGAGGCGATCCGCTATAACGCGGCGCGTGCGAGAATTACTGGAGATCCTCTTGATCCTCGCGGTTTCGACCGGCGCCGGAGTGATCAACTCGCTGGTCGGAGGCGGTACGACGATCGTGCTGCCGCTCCTCGTCTTCTGCGGCGTTCCGCCGCTCGTCGCCAACGGCACGAACCGCTTGGCGGTCGCGTGCCAGTCGCTGGCGGCGCTCGCGAGTCTCCGCTCCGCCGGCGCGCTCCGCTGGCGCGCGGCGCTGCCGCTCGCGGCCGCCGCGCTCGCGGGAGGCATCGTGGGCTCGCTCTTCGCCAAGGCGATCGACGAGGAGCGATTTCAAAGCGTGATGGGTTGGATCCTGCTGGGCGGGATCCCGCTCCTATTCGTGCGCGGCGCGGGCGGACGACCGGGCGCGACGGGATTCGCGACCTACGGGCGCTTCCTGCTCGCACTCGGCGGCGCGCTTCTCTGCGGCGTCTACGGCGGGTTTCTCGGCGCCGGCGTGGGAGCGTTGATCATGATCTTCCTCACGCCGCTCGCCGGCATGACGCCGCTCGAGATGCTGCCCGTGAAGATCCTCATGGTGCTGGCGATGTCCGTCTCCGCGGCCGCAGTGTTTCTCTCTAGTGGGCTCGTGGATTGGCGCACGGCGGCACCGCTCATTGCCGGCAACGTGCTAGGCGGCGTCATCGGCGCGCGCGTCGCGCTCGCTGCGGGCGACAGGCTCCTCCGCATCGCCACCGCCGCGATCGGCGCCGCGCTCGCGGTGCTTCTGATCTTGGAAATCGCATGAGCCGCATTGCTTGCGGACGATTACGAGCGTCACCGCGCTAGATCCTTGGTCCAGCTTTGAATCGCCGTTTTCATGTATTCCCAACGGTCGGGCCAAATCATCTCGAGTGGGGGTTCGCGCTCCGCATCATCGAAATAGCTGAGCGCCACGAGGACGTGCCCGAGGTCGCGGGTTTGATACTTGGTGGAATATTGGACCATCATTTCGCGCAAAGGCATGACAGCTCTTGCGATCGCATAGACGTCGGCAAAATCCTTTCGCGCGCCACGCTGCGCCAGGGCCGCAAGCTTCATCGCCGCGAGGTCCGGAATCGACGCGACATCGCACTGGACTTCCTGCCAGTTTATTGGCTTCTGCATCTGCGCGTAGGAATACGAAAAGAAACTCGCCGGAACTCCGCCGATCTCGGCGTGAAGAGTTTGCCGTGCAACTTCGCGGATCGCGATCGCGACTCCTGAGCGGCGCAGCGTAGTCGCAAGCGCATCGGGATCGAGATCGCGGTCGGTAAACCAATCCAAGTCGATCGATCGCCGGTGTCCAAGCTGCAGCGCTACTGCGGTCCCTCCACCAAGATAGAATTCGTCGCGCCGCAAGATCGGCGCAAGACTGCGGAGCGCTGCCAGTTGCTCGGGCGGCAGGACCTCGGGATGGAATGCGGCGGCACGCGTCACGGGCGTCTTCGATCCCAAATGCGCCGGGATTTCGCATCGAGCCAAGTCGAGACTTGCGTCCCCGGCAGGCCGAGTATCAATTCCCAGAACCGCAGTTGCGGGCGCGTAAGAGACCTGCCGTGCGTGCGGAGAATTACCTCGCGCACCACTTCGTCGCCGGCGTGGGACCGGATCCAACGAATCGATTCCCAGTCGCCGCGCGCAATGATTCGTTCGACGATGAAGTCGCGATGCTTCTCCCAGGAAACCTGCTTCCAATCGTGCTCCCAGAAGTAGCGGCGCAGCCGTTCCGGCAGAACGCGCGGTGCGGCGGTCATCGCTGTTCCTTGGCGAGCGTCTTCGCGATCTCGTGGAGGGTGCGCCGGATCGAGCGGCTCCGGTCGGAAAGCACTTCGGCGTTGTTCTTCATGAGATCGCACAAGATCGCGGCAAAGTCCTCGGAGTGGAACGCGGGGTCGTTGCGCAGCGTGCTTTCGGCATCCGACCACGACGGAAGCGACAAGTCGGCGATTACTTCCCGGAGGATCGGTCCCGCGAGCTTGGCGCGCTCTTCGGCCTCGAGGGCACGGTTCTGGCTCAAGGAGCCGATCGCCGCCACGACTATGCGTTCACGTTGCGGATCCCGCGAATAGTAGGGGGCAAGGAACGCCGCGAGGTTCGCCGGTTCGACGTACTTCGCCAGCGCGGCGTACGCGCCGCCGTGCCCCGTCTCGAAGGCGGCTTGCGCCAGCAGTCCATCGACTTCTGAATCCTGCCAGCTCGCGAGCGCCGCATAGGTCTCTCTTGCCGCGGGCGATTCCCATGCCGGCAGCTCGTGACCAGGAATACCCCGCTTCTCCGACGCGCGAGCATGAGGATCTTGCTTCAAGATCTCCAAGACGTCTTGGGCCGCAACCCGCCCCTCGAGATGCTCGGCAAGTCGCATTGCACCGTGTGCCGACGAAGTGGCGATTGCATCTTTCATGTATGCGAACACCAATTGTGCCGATTCTGCGCTCTTACGACGCGCTACAAGGTCCATATATGAAGTGCAATCGTGCGATGCGAGTTGTTCTTGTTCTCTCAGGGATTCTACGCGGGCAAGCGCGGCGCGAAAAACGCGATCGTCTACATGGTTCGCGAGTCCCATTGCGAACGGATGAGCGAAGTCTTCCGTGTCTAGCTTCATGTCTTCCAACATGCGCGTGAGTAATTCGATGGACTCCGGAGTGTCGACCGCGCTCAGATGCCATGCGAGCTTGTGCAATACCTCGTCGTCATTCTCCTCTCCGGACAACATCCGCGCATAGATGGCACGCAGCACGGCAAAGGGGACGAATGGAGTAACGGTCTTCGAGCCGTCCGGATTGTGCGATATTCCGACGCCTTGGGAGAGCAGGGCTCGACCCTCGGCCAATGTCATCTCGGGCGCCGCCGGCGCTGACGTTTGTTGCTGCGTGGGACGCGGCTCTTCTCCAGCGGCGGGCTCCAGACTCGGCGTGTTTGCGCCGGCGCGCGCGTTCTCGTGCGCCGTGCCAGCGGGCGGCGAGGCTCGCGATCCATCCTCGGCGTGCCTGTAGCCGAGGCGATAGCCGGAAACGCCAGAGATACCGGCCGCAACGACCACGAGCCCTAGCCACAGCGTTCGACTCATGGGGAGACCCTTCTGTTTTCGTCCTCCAGTCTACCGATCAGGCGAAGGAGTCCGTCGAGAATCGTGAGCGGATGCGGCGGGCAGCCGGGGATATGGAGGTCGATGGGGACCAGCGAGCCCGCGCCGTCGTGGACTTCGGGATGGCCGACGTAAGGGCCGCCGGAGATCGCGCAGGCGCCGACGGCGATGACGAGCTTGGGCTCCGGCACCGCGGCCCAAGTCTTCTCCAGCGCGATGCGCATGTTTTCGGAAACGGCTCCCGTGATGAGGAGCCCGTCCGCGTGGCGCGGCGAGGCGACGAATTGAATGCCGAAACGGCTCAAGTCCCAGCCGATCGTGTTCAAGACGTTCACGTCCATTTCGCAGCCGTTGCAGCCGCCGGCGCTCACTTGGCGAAGCTTCAGCGAGCGCCCGAAGAGCCGCTTCAGGCGCGCATCCAGCTCCGCGGCGAGGCGATACTCGCGGTCGGGGCGCAACCGCAAGTCCTCGCGCTCGCGCACCGCGAGGCGGTATTCGCGCGTGTACTCGATCGCGCCTTCCGGGCAGGCGTCGATGCAATCCGTGCAGAAGAGGCAACGCCCGAGATCGATCTCCGGCGTCGCGCCTGCGATCTCGATCGCTTGGGTCGGGCAGGCTTCGGCGCAGCGCCGGCATCCATCCGGACACTTCGTCGCGTCGATCGCCGGCCGCCCGCGAAAGCGCACGGGGAGCGGCGGCGCGGGGCCGCTCGGATACTCCATCGTGCGGTGGCCTTGCTTCAGTCGTGCGAGCAGGATCTTCAGCATGGCGCGCTTTCTACGTTTCGGTTTCCATCACATTTCCATCACAGGTCGTGGCCGCAGTAGGAGAGATTGAAGCTCTTGTTGCAGAGCGGAAAGTCGGAGATCTGCTGGCCGCGGAGCGCGTAGGCGAGTCCGCTCCAGTTGTGAAAAGATGGATCGACGACTTTGTAGCGCTCGAAGCGGCCGCTCTCATCGGTCAGCGCGACGTGGCAGATCTCGCCGCGCCACCCTTCGGTCAGCGCGACGGCGACTTGCCGACTCGAGAGCGCGTTGACCGGGCTTCGCACCGCTCCCGGCGGCAGCGCCCGAAGCTGTTCCCGAATGAAGTCCATCGATCTCTGCATCTCGAGCCACCGCACGTAGGCGCGGCAGAATACGTCCCCTTCGTCGGCGGTCGAGACGGGTATGTGCGCGAAGCGGAATATTCCCGAAGGCTGGTCCTGGCGCGCGTCGCGCACGAGTCCCGAAGCGCGCGCGGCGATGCCGACGAGCCCCAGCTCGCGCGCGACTTCCGCATGGACGAGACCGGTTTCCTCGAAGCGCGCCATGACGGACGGCGTTTCCCACAGCAGCTCGATGGCGCTGGTGCAATCCCTTTCCGCATCGTCGAGGCGCATGAGCAATTCCGTCACCGCCGGCTCATCGATGTCGAAGCCGACGCCGCCGGGGCGGATCATGCCGCGGCCGAAGCGGCTGCCGCAAAGGACCGCGGTCATGTTGAGGAAATCGCCGCGCAGGCGCCCGCAATACGAGGCAGTCGGCAGAAACCCGATGTCGTTCGCGAGCGCCCCAAGGTCGCCGGCGTGATTTGCCAGCCGCTCCAACTCGAGCGCGATTCCGCGCAGGGACTGCGCACGGGGAGGCTTCTGGCAGCGCGCGAGCGCCTCGATCACTTGGCAGTAGGTCGTCGCGTGCCCGACCGTCGTGTCGCCGGCGAGCGTTTCCGCGTAGTGGATCGACCGCGTATTCGGTCCGCCGCGAAGCGCGTTCTCCACGCCTCGGTGCTGGTAGCCGAGGGAGATCTCCAGGTGAAACACTTCCTCGCCGTGGCATTGGAAACGGAAGTGGCCCGGCTCGATGACGCCCGCGTGCACCGGCCCTACCGCCACCTCGTGCACCTCGGCGCCTTCGACACGGTAGAAATCCGTGGCGCCGATCATCGGGGGATCTCGATCGCCGCGCCCCCAGGCGTCGCGGCCGGCGCGCAGCGAGCGGTGGAAGCGCACCGGCTTGAACCAGGGGTGGCTCTCCGCGCGGACGCCGAATTGCTCGCCGATCTCGCGCTCGAAGAGATGGACTTGCGGGCAGCGCGGGGTGAGGGACGGATAGCGCTCGCCGTCGAGGAGAGTGCGGCCGAGTCGGAGGCGCCCGCGGCTATCATCCGCGAGGACGGCGTACTGCGGCACTGCCTCTGGCGCCGCGCCGGCCGCTCCGAACAGCGCCACGACTCGAAGCCCGCGCTCGACGCCATCCAAGATTGCCTGCTGGAACTCCGCGAGCGGCAGCTCCGGCACGGCGTCGCGAGCCATCGCTCTGCCATTCGCGAGCGCGGCGAAACGCTCCAAGGGCGAG
>JAKEFC010000260.1 GCA_022616235.1 Planctomycetota bacterium | reverse complement strand
GAGCTTGGGCTCGCGGCGATCCACGGCGGCCCGTGCGTTCTCGTGGCGCTGGACAGCGCGCGGGCGCGCGCAGGCGGCCGCGGCGCGCAATGATCGCCGGCGCGCTCCTCCCATTCGGAACGACGATCTTCAGCGAGATGACGCGCCTCGCGAACGAGCACGGCGCGATCAATCTCGCGCAGGGATTCCCGAATTTCCAGGGGCCGCCCGAGCTTTATCGCGCCGCTCGTGCCGCCATGGATGCCGGGGAGAATCAGTACTCGCGCTCCCTTGGGCACCCCGCGTTGGTAGCAGCGATCGCCGCGTTCCACGAGCAGCAATATGGGCTCGCGTACGACGCAGAAACCGAAGTCGCGGTTACCTGCGGCGCGACGGAAGGGATCGCCGCGGCGCTGCTCGGCCTCCTCGATCCCGGCGATGAAGCGATCCTCATCGAGCCGTTCTACGACAGCTACCCCGCACTCGTCGCTCGCGCCGGAGCGGTCGCCCGCTTCGCCACGCTGCGCTATCCGAGCTTCGACTTGCCGCGCGATGAGATCGCGAAACTGTTCGGACCGCGAACAAAGATCCTCGTCCTGAACACCCCACACAACCCGTCCGGCAAGGTGTTTCGTCGCGACGAGCTGGAATTCCTCGCGGAGCTTTGCCGCCGGCATGGCGTGATCGTGCTCTCCGATGAGGTGTACGAACACATCACTTTCGATGGCGCCGCGCACATACCCATGGCGGCGCTGGATGGGATGAAGGAACGCACGGTGACCTTGTCGAGCGCGGGCAAGACCTTCTCGCTCACGGGTTGGAAGGTCGGCTGGGCGACGGGGCCCGCGGCGCTCATCGCGGGCGTGCAGGCGGCGCACCAGTTCCTCACGTTCTGCGCGGCGACGCCGCTCCAGGTGGCGGTGGCCGCGGCGCTCCGCGGGCTCGATCGCTCCTACTACGACGGGCTCCGTGCGGACTATCGCGAGCGGCGCGACTTGCTCCTCGCGGGACTCGAGGCAGCCGGCTTTCGCCCGGTGGCTCCGCGCGGCACCTACTTCATCCTCGCCGACTTCTCCACGCTCTCCGCGCGCGGCGACCGCGAGTTCGCGCGCGAGCTGGCGACGCTGCATGGAGTCGCCGCGATCCCTCCCAGCGTCTTCTATCAAGCGGATCCGGCGGCGGGGAGCAAGCTCCTGCGCTTCGCCTTCTGCAAGACGCGAGCGACGCTGGAAGAGGCGATCGCAAGGCTCGCGAAGGTGCGCGGGCGCAGCGCCTAGCCGCGCGGCGCCCCAGTGATGCGCGCGTTCCGGCGTTCCTCCACCGCGCGAAGCGCGGTCGTGGAGTGCGGCGGCTCGACGCCGCCTTGCCCCGCGCGGCGAGCGAGCCCAAGGGCGTAGGCGATGACGGGATGCGTAGGTAGAGGATGCGCTGCTTGCGCGAACGTGGCGCCAAGGCGTCCTGCACGAATGTGGCAAGGCTGCGTCGAGCCGCAGCACTCCATGCGACGCGCTCGAGGCGCGTTCCGACAGTCCCCACCGCGCGGAGCGCGGTGCCGCTGGTTACAGGATGCGCTTGCCGAGCGCGGAAGCGATCAGGCCGACGCCGACTTCCGCGGTACGATTGCGCTCGTCGAGCACGGGATTCACCTCGACCAGCTCGAAACTGCGCAGCATGCCGGAGCGCGCCACCATCTCGAGCGCCATGTGCGCTTCGCGGTACGTGAATCCTCCGATCTTCGCGGTGCCGGTGCCCGGCGCGACGCTCGGATCCAGCACGTCGATGTCGAAGCTCACGTGCAGATGCGCGCAGCCGGTGGTCGCGATGCGGATCGCCTCCTCGACGACCTCCGGCAAGCGGCGCCGATCGATGTCTTCCATCGTATACGTGTGGATGCCGGACTTGTGGAGGCGGGCCTTCTCCACCTCATCGATGTCGCGAAGACCGACCTGCACGAAACAGCCGGGACTTACCTTTGCTCCCGGGAATCCGATCCCCGTGAGAGACTCCGGCCCCTCCCCGAGCAGGCACGCCACGGGCATGCCGTGGATGTTGCCGCTCGGCGTCGTCTCGGGAGTGTTGATGTCGCCGTGCGCATCGAACCAAATCACTCCGAGCGGCGGCGGTCCGGCGTTCTGCGCGCTTCGCCGGAGATGGATCGCGACGCCGGAAATGGTGCCGATCGCGATCGAATGGTCTCCGCCGATGACGAGAGGAAAGGCACCCTCGCAGAGGGATCGATCGACGCAACGGGCGACTTCGGCGCACGCGGGAGCGACGATCGAAAGGTATTTCGCTTGCGGGTCGCCCGGGGCAACGGTCTCCGGGATGGTGACGTCCACGTCGCCGAGGTCGTTGACGACGTAACCGATTCGCTTCAAGGCATCGTGGAGGCGGGCGATCCGAAGCGCGCTCGGCCCCATGCTCACGCCGCGGCGTCCGGCTCCATGATCGAGCGGCACGCCGAGCACGTCGACGCGCCGGCCGCTGCCCGGCGCGGCGACGGCCTGCTTCTCCTGCGACTTGCCGCTCTTCTTGGCCATAGCGCCTTTTCAGTGTCCGCGTCGCGCTGCCGCTCGGCCGCACCGTGCCTTCAACGAAGGTTCTCGAGATCCTTCTTCATGCGGTCGCGCAAGAACCTGTGCATCGACTTTCCGCCCGACTCGACGATTTTCGAGAACGAATCCAACACCTTGCGGGCGCCCGCCTTGTCCTTTTCCAGGATCGCCCCGTCGAACGCCATGGTCCAATACCGCACGAAGAGCTTGTCCGCCGGGTCGTCGATCGACTTGCCGTCGCGGTAGACCGCGTACATCTTCTTCGCGCTCGCCTTTCGATTCGCTTCCGAGGACACTTCCTCGAAATCGCGCAACGCTTCGAGTACCGGAATGCGGACGACGTAGCCGCGAAAGTGCGCGACTAGCTTCGCGTCGGCGCCGCGCGTCGCGGCGGCGGTTTCGAGCTCGGCGAGCGGGAGCGCGGGGCGCGCAAGATAGAGGTCGAGCAGCTTCGCGTTCGCCTGCGCGACGGAGTCTTGCTTCTTTTTCTCCGCGGCAAGATAGATCGCGAAGGCCCAGCGCGCGTCCTCCAGGCTGCGCTGGAACTCATCCTGCTTCGTTAGATCGCCCGTCGTGAGCGCCAAACCCTTGTGATCGATGAACACGAGCGCCGGATTTCCGGTACCCATACCGAGCTTCGAGAGCAGATTCTGATCCGGCGGTTCCGCCAATTGGGTCTCGATGTTCAGATACGGCACCACCTCCTTGGAGATTCCCGCCCACCACTCGGAGACGAGGGGCCCGCCCTCGACGATCGTGCAATTCGGTCAGGGGCTGTAGCTGCGAGTGAAATAGCCGGCGATGACGCGTTCCGATTCGGCCGCCTTCGCCATCGCTTTCGCAAGCTCGCGCTCCCACGGAGTCGCCGCGACGAACGGTTGCGCGAGCTTCCGCTGGTACTTCTGCTCCAAGGCATCGCGGCTCTGATCCTGCGCGCCGCACAATGCCGGCAGCAGGACCCCAACCGCGAACGCGAACCGTTGCAGCAAAGGGCGCATGGATCTTGCCTTCCGAGCGATCACGGAGATCGCGGCCGAATCTAGCAGACGCTCGCGCGCGTTCGATCGCGCGACTGCGCGGGCGCGTTTGGTTGGAAGGGAGGCTAGCATATCATCAGGAGTTTGGGCGGCAAAACGAGAATCGCGGCGCAAGCCCGCCCGCTTTGGGAAGCGGCCCAGTGTCTTCCATGACGAGGATCCTAGGCGGTATCCGCGGGCTTCTTCTTGTGCTCGGCCAAGGCCGCGTGCGCGCGCTTCCGTACATCGAGGCAGGAGTACAGCTCACTCATTCGTTTCGGCGGAAGCTCGAGATGCATGAGCAGCACGTCCGCCAATTGACTGACGGCAAGGCCATCGGGCAGCTCCAGCTCCGATCCCGCGCGATGCCGAATGGCGGCGCTCAATTCGCCCGCGAGCGCGGCACCTTCCTCGACGCGCACCGGCGCTTCCGTCGCCGCGCGCAGGCGCGCGATGCGATACGGCTTGGTGCTCGGCAACTCTTCGACCACCGTGCGGGCGAGGCCGCGCACGAGGATCACGAAGCGCCCGTCGTCGAGTTTTTGATAGTTCTCGATCTCGCCGAGACCGCCGAGCTTCTCGACGCGCGGCGGATCGGTCACGGCGTGTCCGGGATAGTCGAGAATCGTTCCGAGCGCGAGACGGCCATCGCGATCGAGCAGGTCTCGCATCATCGCGCGGTAGCGGGTTTCGAAGATGTGGAGAGGAAGGAGCGCGCCGGGGATCAGGAAGAGATTGGGCAGCGGAAAGAGCGGCACCGGCGATCCCGGTAGGACGCCCGGAAGCGGTCCAAGCTCTTCCGCCTTTGCCACGACGACGAACCTTTCCGAAGAAGCTCGCTCCCTCCTAAGGATATTATGCAATCCCCCGATTGTCCCCTTGCGAGCAGATTGTCCCCTTGCGAGCCTGG
>JAKEFC010000037.1 GCA_022616235.1 Planctomycetota bacterium | reverse complement strand
GCCAAACGTGTCCAACATCTGTGCGAATTGGCGCTTCCCCGCCTCGAACTTGGAGACTCCCTCGTCCGCTCCCAGCTCGCACATGCTCGGCGAACGATCGAGGAGGACGATCACGGAATCCGCGCGCACCCCCAAGGCGGATCCGAGCCAGCCGCCCGCCAAGGGGCGGCTGATCGCGAAGATGAGCGCGCCGATGACGAGCATGCGCGCCGCGAGGATGAGCCATTGGCGGAGCCGCGCGTAACCGCGCGACATGCGGCTCGCGGCGGCGAGGAACATCATCGCTCCCCAGTAGATCGTGCGATAACGGCGCTGATTGAAAAAATGGATGGCGATGGGGAGGAGGACGAGGGGGAGTCCGGCCAAGAAGAGCGGCTCGAGGAAGGTCATCGATTCGCGTGCCCGCGCGCCCTGCCGATGAGGAAGCGAAGGAGCACTTGGTCGTAGGGCTCGCTCATGAGCACGCGCTGGTAGTCGATCGCGGTCTCGAGCACCGCCTTCCGCAGCCCCGCCAAGTACGAGTCCAGCGCCGCGCGATAACGCTCCGCGATCTCGGCGGGTTCGGCGAAGACGGACGGGCCTCCTTCGAGGTCGAGGAAGCGAAACGGGCGCGCGAGATCGAAGCGTAGCTCGAGGGGATCGAGAAGATGGAATAGGGCGACGTCGTGGCGGCGGAAGCGAAAGTGCTCGAAGCAGCCCCGGAGCGCGTTCGGGTCGGCGAAGAAGTCCGAGATCACGATGATGAGCGCGCGCTGCCGCACGGTCTCGGCGATCTCGTGGAGCGCGGCGATGAGCTGTGCCTCGCCCGCCGGACGCAAGGCCTCGAGGGTGTCGAAGAGGAGCATGAGGTGCGCGGGATTCCGGCGCGGCGGGATCGTCCGCACGCCGTCTTGCGCGATCTGCGACAGTCCTACCGCATCGCCTTGCTGCACGGCGAGGTAGGCGATGGTGGCCGCGATCTTCCGCGCGTAGTCGATCTTGGCCGCGGGCGGAGCGCCGAAGTTCATCGAGCCGCTCGCGTCGATGACGAGGCAGCAGCGCAGATTCGTGTCCGCCTCGAACTCCTTCACGTAGAAGCGGTCGGAACGCCCGTACGCGCGCCAATCGAGGCGCCGGAGATCATCCCCCGGCACGTATTTGCGATACTCAGCGAACTCTACGCTCGCGCCGCGGTGCGGGCTCGCGTGGCGGCCGGCGATGCTGCCCAGCATCGGCCGGCGCGCGTGGAGCGGAATGTGCGCGAGCCGCGCGATCACGTCGGGCTCGAGAAAGTCGCGAGATCTGCGATCCGGAAACATCGGCGGCGTCTCCTGCGCTCCGCGTACGCGATCAAGAATCCGGGCTCGTCTCCTCGATCACGCGCCGCACGATCTGCTTCGCCGTGATCGCTTCCGCTTGCGCGGCGAAGCTCGTGATCAGCCGGTGCGTGAGCACCTGAATCGCGACCGCGTGTACGTCCTCGATGCGCACCATGTAGCTGCCGTGGAGCGCGGCGCGTGCCTTCGCGCCGAGCACGAGGTACTGCACGGCGCGCGGTCCGGCGCCCCAGGTGATGAGCGGCTTCAGCCACGCGGGCGCGGCGCCCGTGTGCGGGCGCGTCTTCCGCACGAGCGTGACGGCGTGCTCGTAGATGTGCTCCGGTACCGGCACGCGGCGCACGAGATGTTGGAGCGCGATGATCTCCGGCGCGGTGAGGAGCGCCGCGAGCGCCGGCAAGGCGTCGCCGGTCGTCGCGCGCGCGATCTGGACCTCTTCGGCGTGCGATGGGTAGTCGAGTTCGATCAGGAACATGAAGCGGTCGAGTTGCGCCTCCGGGAGTGGATAGGTGCCCTCCTGCTCCACGGGATTCTGCGTCGCGAAGACGAGGAAAGGCGCATCGAGCGGAAACGTGCGCCCCGCCACCGTGACCTTGTACTCCTGCATCGCCTCCAGCATCGCGGCTTGCGTCTTCGGCGGCGCGCGATTGATCTCGTCGGCGAGGACGATGTTCGCGAACACGGGCCCGTGTACGAACTGGAAGTGTCGCCGCCGGTCGGCGTCGTCTTGCAGGATGTCGGTGCCCGTGATGTCCATCGGCATGAGGTCGGGAGTGAATTGGATGCGGCTGAAGCGGAGGGAGAGGGTCTCGGCGAGCTTGCTGACGAGGAGCGTCTTCGCGAGGCCCGGCACTCCCATGAGCAGGCCGTGACCGCGCGCGAAGAGGCAGATCGCGAGCCGCTCGATCGTATCCTCTTGGCCGACGATCACGCGCGCCAGCTCCGCGCGCAGGCGCGCGTAGACGTCGCGGAGCCGCTCGATGGATGCCACGTCGCGATCGCTCAGCCGTTCGGGCGGCCAAGACCCTTCCGATAGTGCCATATTCGGCTTTCCAGAGCGGCGATCGCTGCGATCGCACCGGGTCGCAAGTCGCGACTCTAGCCGCCGGATGATCGTGGAGCAAGCAGCGCACCGCGAATCTCCGGGCGTGGATGGCGCGGCGAAGCAAGGCGCCCTTCGCGCGGCGTGCCCTTCGCGCGGCGCAGAGCGTGCCGTAATCTCTGCCCGCGAAAGAGGCCCATGACCGACGCCCCGATTCCGAAGATCTCGCTCGTCATCCCCGCCTGGAACGAAGCCGCGTACCTGCCCCGCCTGCTCGCGACGGTCGCCGCGGCGCGCGCGCGCTTTCGCGGCGGCGCGGAATCGATCGAGGTAATCGTTGCGGACAACGGCTCCACGGATGACACCGCGGCGATCGCGCGCGCGGCGGGGTGCCGGGTAACGCACGTCGCGCGCCGCGCCATCGCCGCGGCGCGAAACGGCGGCGCCGCGGTGGCGCGAGGCGAGATCATCGCGTTCGTCGATGCGGACTATCGGATCCACCCGGAGACCTTCAACTTCATCGAAGCGGTGCTCGCGCGCCCGGACTACGCGGGCGGCGGCACGGGCGCGACGATGGAGCGCTGGTCGCTCGGCATCCGCTTCACTTGGTGCGCCGTGTTGCCGCCGCTCTGGATGCTCGGCGTCGATGGCGGCGTCTGGTTCTGCCGGCGCGCGGACTTCCACGCGGCGGGGGGGTACGACGAGTCGATCCGCGCGAGCGAGGACGTGCGCTTCCTGCTCGCGCTCAAGCGGCTCGGCAGGCGGCGGCGTCCGCTGCAGCGCCTCGCCACGCGCTTCACCGCGCGCCGCCTCGGAGTGCCGCGCGCGTTCGCGATCGTCTCCTGCCGCAAGTTCGATCGCTACGGCGATTGGCACTTCTTGCCGCTCGTCTTGCGCGGCACGTTCTGGTTCATCGTCTCGCGCCGCGGCTTCGACCGCTTCGTGCAGGGCTACTGGTACGAGGGGCGCGAAGCGGACAAAGCGTGACGTTACGGATGGCGAACGGACGGTGTGCGCAGGCCGAGGCGCGCGCCGGAGAGCGTGCCGTCTTCGATCTGGCGCCGCCATTGCGCATTCGCAAGGTACCAGTCGACCGTGCGGCGGATCCCCGAAGCGGCCCTAGACCCAATTTTTCACGATCCGTCTACTGCAAGCGCCGATATCGCCTGCATTCAAAGTCGAATCCGCGACTTCGATCCTCAACGACCTCACCAGATCGCCTCTTGTCGAAGTCGCAGTCTCTCCTTGCCATCCAGCCTCCACAGCGCTTTCGCGACGAAGTTCATGAGTGTTCTGGACTAGGCGCAGGCTGTGAGTCGCGTTAGGCCGAGAATGAGCGTGGTCACGAGAATTCCGCACTGGTTCTCGGGCTGGACGAGCCGGAGGCGAGCGTCTTGGGGTGAAGGCGTCGCGCTAGGAAACAGAGCCAGCGGGCCGCGACGGCGAGGGGGCTTTGCGAACCCCCCCTGGATGAAAGCACCCCCAAATACATGCGAGAACCTCGCTTGTTTTGGGGCTAGGTATTCCGCCTCGAGCGCTCCGTTATCCGGAAGGGTTTACCCCGCACTCGAAGGGGCGGACGGCAGCGGGCGAACTCGAATTCGATCGCTCTCGACGACCACGAATCGTCCAGCCACGATCTCACCGCTCGAGAACACCGCGATCGCGCGCGCGTTGTCCTCATCGGGACTGGCACCCGTGAGCCTGAACAGCACTACGCCGCACGTGGCGGAAAGCTCGCTCCTGAAGGCTAGCTCTCCGAAGTCCTTGTCGAAGGTGAGTACGATCCGCGCATCCTGCTGGGCACGTGCCAGCACCTGAGTGTCGGTCGCGGCACGCATGTCGTCACCGACCCAGACGACGTCTTCACCCCGATCGCGCAACATGTTCACGACGGCGAGTGGGAAGTTCTCGTTCGCAAGGAACTTCATCGAGAGCCGATTTCACGCAGGTAGGGAATAGACCCGCTCCGATCTTAGAATGTGACTCGCGTATGCAAGGCATGCCTGAATGTCCTCTGCGGTGATGTGCGGGTATTGCTGGATGACTTGCTGCATCGTGTAGCCGCGGCCAAGGAGGTCGACCACCAGTTCAACACTGATTCTCGTACCCTTGATGATCGGTTTGCCGACCAGCACTGCGGGGTCGATCACGATTCGAGTGCGCCAGTCCATCCTTGATTCTCCCATCCTCTCGCGATTCGCGTGGCTTGTGGTCATCGCGACTTTGTACCGCATGCCCACGCGCGAGCGGGTAATGCTGCTCGCGCGACAATGATAGCGGACTCGGCCCGTTACTTCACCGCCAGGGTGACCATGCCGCCAGAGCAACCTCCCGCCCGAGGGTCGTGCGCTGGGGCATCCCCTGCGCGAGGCGCCTTCGATCCGGGAGTGTGACGGGGCTTCGATTTGTTGGGCATCTGCTCTCGTAGTCCGGTCGCAAGGGGGCCAGGAGTGACAATTTCGCACGGAATTGGTACATGCCGACGCCGACTGGACACGATGCGTCGTGGCCCTCGCGCGGAGCGAGAGAGTAATCAGCTACCTGAGGTAGATCGGTCCGCTT
>JAKEFC010000259.1 GCA_022616235.1 Planctomycetota bacterium | reverse complement strand
GCGCCTGGCGTTGTGAGTCTCCGCGAATGGCAGGAAAGTGCACTCGGCTTCGCATGCGCGTTCGGCGTCCTCGAACTGACGATCCTCGCAGGGCGGTTCTTGCAGGCGGAGGATCGCGAAGGAACGCTGCCGCTATTGATGATGCTCCCGCGCCGGCGCTTCGCCATCGCGTGGGCCAAACTGCTCGGCGGGCTGTGGGTCGCGGTGGCGCCCTTGATTCTCGTCGGGTTCGGGGTCTTTGGCTATCTGTCTCGAGACCTATATCGCTACGGGTCGCGCAGCGAATTCGAGTGGTTTGTGGCGATGATGGTGGGCTTCGCTTGCTTCCTCCATTGGGTGACATTCTATTCCCTTTGGATCCGCTGGGGAGCCACCGTACTGGCGATTGCGACCGTCTGGGTCATGGTGGCCGTCATCGATGTCACAGCGGTGAACGAAGCTCGGTCCTTCATCGTCCTGGGCTCGATGGTCACCGTTGCGCTCCATGCCGGGATCCTGCTTCGCCTTGGAAAGCTCGCAGCACGGTAGTTGCGCGCCGGAAGTCGCGTGGTAACAATACGAGACCCTGGGGCGCGGCACCGGCGCAGGGCCGGCGGCCGCGCGCGACCCGAAGGCGAACGATCGGAGGAGTCCCTTGGCGAAGCTCGGAATTCTGCTCGCCGTCCTCGCCGTCACTGGCGCGGGTGCGGCGTATTACATCGGCGACTGTGGCTCGTGTTGCAACTCTCCCAGCGAGGCGGTTGCCATCACCGGTGACTCGGCCATCGGCGTTGCCGCCACACCGGCGATCGTCGCGGCTCCGGCGGAATCGATTCCCGGCGCGCCCGTGTGCGAGAAGGTATCCACGGAGCCGGCCGCGCAGTGCGCAGAGAAGAAAGCCTGCTGCCCCGAGAAGAAGGCTTGCTGCCCGGAAAAGAAGCCGGCGGCCGAAGCCGGCAGCGCGAACTAGCCCGCGGCCGCGCGCCGCATCGACGACACGCGGCAAGTGATGGGGGGTAGCGTAGGCGACATCAGCCCCGCCGCGCAGCTTGAGCTCCGGAGCGAGATCGCCGCGGCCGGTGGCAACGAAGTCTTCTTCTTCGGCACCCTCGACGGCGACGGCATGCTCGTCGCCGTCGAGGTGCACGCGCGCGGGAACGCCGGCGAGGTTCCGGTGTTCCTCGAGCGCGCGGGCAGCCACCACGTACTCATCCACAACCATCCGAGCGGCGACCTCACGCCTTCCCCGGCCGATCTCACCATCGCGAGCGAAGCGGGGATCCGCGGGCTCGGGTTCTTCATCATCTCGAACGACGCGACGCGAATGTATCGCGCCGTCGAGCCGTTCCCGAAGTTCGAGGAAGTGCTCCTCGACGAGGACGAGATCGCCGAGATCTTCGCGTCGCGCGGGCTCCTCGCCGTCGCCCTTCCAGGTTTCGAGGAGCGCCCGGGCCAGCGCGATCTCGCGGTATCCGTCGCGCGCGCCATGAACGGCAAGCAGGTCGTCGCGTTCGAAGGCGGCACCGGCATCGGCAAGTCCTACGCGTACCTCGTGCCGGCGATCCTGTGGGCGGTGCGGAACAAGAGTCGCGTCGTCGTTTCCACGCAGACGATTGCTCTCGGCGAGCAGCTCATGCGCAAGGACCTCCCCACCCTCGCGCGCATTCTGCCCGAGCCGTTCACGTTCCACTTGATGAAGGGGCGCAGCAACTACGCGTGTCTGCGCAAGACCGGCGATGTGGCTCGGGAGCCCGCGCTCCTCGCCGAGGAGCCCGGCCACGAGCACTGGATCGCAGAGATCCTCCAGCACCTCGAAGGGGGGGGCGGTGGCTCCTTGTCGGAGCTGCCGCGCGTGCCGCCCGCCGCCGTGTGGGATGCGTTCGAGTCCACGACCGAGCAATCCCTGAAGACGCGCTGCAAGCACTACCGGGAGTGCTTCTACTACGAGGCCCGACGCCACGCCGCGCGCGCGCACATCGTGGTGGTGAACCACCATCTCTTCTTCTCCGATCTCGCGCTCCGGCGCACGAGCGGCAACTTCAGCGCCGAGCTGGTGATTCCCGGGTACCGGCGCGTCGTGTTCGACGAAGCACACCGCTTGGAGGAGGTCGCCGCGCAGCACCTCGGCGCGCAGGTCTCCCAAGTCGGCGTACTCCAGTCCCTCGCTCGCTTCGCGGGCACGGCGCGGCGCTCCGACGGGAGCGACACGCGCCGCGGGCGCTTCCCCTACCTCGCATCGATCCTTGCGCCTCTCGGGCAGATGGCACAGGTCGAGTTCCTGAATCTCGAGTTGATCCCCCGCGTGGCCACGGCGCGCAGCGCGGCGGCCGCACTCTTCGCCGAGATGCGGAGATCGATTGCCGGCGCCGTGACGAGCGCGGGCGACGGCGAACGCGCCGCGTCGATGGCGCGCATCGGCGACGCGCCCGGAGACTTGAGCCCCGCGACCCTCGCGGAGCCGGTCGACCAGTTGCGCGCGCGGCTCGAGGAGCTGCTCGATCTCGTGCGGCGAGGGCGCAATCGCCTCATGGACGCGCCCTTCGAGCCGGAAGAGCGCTGGCAGGCGTCCATCGGCGAGTATCGAGCGGCGTTCCGTGCGCTCGAAGGCATGCTCGGCGCGCTCTCCCTCTTTCGCGCCCCGCTCGCGGGGATGCTCGCGTGGGTGGAGCTGCGTGCCGGCAAGCGCCCGAACCTGCTCCTCAGGGTTGCGCCCGTGCGCGTCGGTGAGGTCCTCGCCGGTGACCTGTACGGCGCGGTCGATCACGTGCTCATGACTTCGGCGACGCTCGCGGTCCAGGGGAAGTGGGACTTTCTCGGCGATCGTCTCGGCTGGACGCTCCTGCCCGAAGGCCGCTTCCAAGGGCGCGACTTCCCGTCACCCTTCGACTTTCCGCGCCAGGCACTCCTCGCGCTCCCGACCGACGTCGCCGAGCCCGACACCACCCACTGGCGCACCGGGCTCGAGCGCATCGTGCTCGATGCGGCGCGCGTCGCGCGCGGGCGCACGTTCGTCCTCTTCACGTCCCACGAGCTGTTGCGCGACATCGCCGGGCGCACACGCGCGACTCTCGCGGGCGAAGGGTTTCCCGTGCTCGTCCAGGGGGAGATCCCGCGCACCGAGCTGCTCCGCCGATTTCAGAGCG
>JAKEFC010000258.1 GCA_022616235.1 Planctomycetota bacterium | reverse complement strand
CTAGGCCTGGCGGTCTCGGATTCGCGGCAAGGCAAGCTCACGGGAAAGGAAACATTGTGGCGATGGAGATGGCGAGCATCGGGAAAGCGATCGTGGAGACCCGGATCGCGGCGCCGCGGGCGCGCGTCTGGCGCGCGCTGACGGATGAGATTACGCGGTGGTGGCCGCAGGAGTTCTACACGGGCGGACGCGAAGGCGAACGTCGCTACCTGCTCGATGCACATCCAGGCGGGCGGATGTGCGAGGTGTGGAGCGACACCGACGGCCTGCTCTGGGCGACCGTAAACACGGTCGTGAAAGAGAGCCGCCTCGACGTCTGGGGAGTCGCGTTTCCGCTTTGGGGCGGCCCCGCCCTCTGGACCGGAACTTGGGAAATCGAGGCCGCGGGGAAGGAGACCCTGGTGCGATTCACCGAAGCGACGATCGGTCCGGTGAGCGACGAGGGGATGAAGGACAAAGAGAAGGGCTGGCGCTTTCTCTTCGACGGCGCTCTTCGCGCCTACGTCGAGGGCAGATCTCCGCCCGTCTGGGATGGGCCGATCGGCAGCTTCGGAGAGTAGCGCGGCAACGTTGCTTTCGCGCGCCGCGAACGCCAAGATCGTGCATGGAGGCGATCATGGCGGAGCTGAAGACGAAAAAGACGAACGCGAGCGTCGCCGGGTTTGTCGCCAAGATCCGCGACAGCCAGCGCAGAGATGAATGCCGGCAGCTCATCAAGTTGATGAAGTCCGTGAGCGGCAAGACGCCGCGCATGTGGGGCGCGAGCATCGTCGGCTTCGGCGACTATCACTACGAGTATCAAAGCGGCAGGAGCGGCGACTGGTTCCTCATGGGGTTCTCGCCTCGGAAGCAGAACCTCACGATCTATGCCCTGACGCGATTCGCGGCTTGGGAGCCGCTGCTCGCCAAGCTCGGCAAGTTCAAAACCGGAGAGTCCTGCCTCTACATCAAGCGGCTCGAAGACATCGACCTGAAGATCTTGGCGCAATTGCTCGCGAGAGCCATACGACGCGTCCCCAAGAAATCCACGTAGGAGCACGCCGTCGCATGAATCCGGCGCCCGGCGGCAAATCGAAGCGTAGGCGGAACTACTTGCGCGCGGACCATGCGGCATGATCCCGATCCGCGACACGATTCCGAGCCGCCGCGTGCCCCTGGTCACGATCGCTTTGGTCGCCGCGAACGTCGCCGTATTCATCTACGAGCTGTCCATCGAACCGTACGCGATCGAGGGGTTCTTCCTGCGTCATGGCGTCGTGCCGGCGCGCTTTGACGGCTGGGAATGGTCGAATCTGTTCGACTACTCGCCCGGTTATTACTGGCCGCTCCTCTCGAGCATGTTCCTGCACGGCGGCTGGGCGCACGTGATCGGAAACATGTGGACGCTGTGGATCTTCGGCGACAACGTCGAGGACCGTATGGGACGCTCCCGCTTCCTGGTCTTCTATCTGCTCATGGGACTCGCGGCGGCCATCACGCACTGCTTCGCGGCGGCCGGCTCGCCCGTGCCGACGGTCGGGGCTTCCGGAGCGGTCGCGGGTGTGTTGGGCGCGTACTTCGTGCTCTTCCCGCATTCGCGCGTGATCACGATCATCCCGGTGTTTCTCATGCCGATGTTCGTCGAGCTGCCCGCGGTCACTTACCTTCTCATTTGGTTCGTGATGCAGCTCTTCGCGGGCACGCTCGCTGGGCTAACGTCGAGCGCGGTCGGCGGCGTCGCCTGGTGGGCCCACATCGGAGGCTTCGTCGCGGGTGCGGCGTTGTTCCGGCTGTTCTTGGCGCGGCGAAGCGCCCACTGATCTCGCCCCGCGCTCACCGCTTCCAAAGGAAGATCGCGAGCAAGTCGACGAGGAAGCAGATGACGACGGCGATCTCGAGCCACAGCATCCGCCGCTCGTAGGTTTCCGCTTGTAGGACTTGATAGGCCTGGTCGAGGTGCAACAACCGCTTCTCGACGCTGTCGCTCCACTGCTGCAGGTGGAACCGCTCTTGCGCGCCGAGGTATACGCGCGCGAGGTGCCAGTCTCCGAGGAATTTCGTGATATGAGATACCTCGTCCGCGAGCTTCGTGAGATCGACGCGAAAGCTGCGCAGCCAATGGAGCATTTGCGCAGGCGGCCCGAACACTTTGTGTGGAACGGCGAGGTCGCGATACGCGCGATCGACGTGTACGTCGAGGCGCCGGTCCATCACGCGGAATTCTTCGAGTTGGAGATTGGCAAGCTCGAGCACGTAGAGCACGTCGTCCGCGTAGCCGTCGAGGTCCACGACGACGGATGCATCCCAATCGATGACGACCAGATCGCGAATCTGGAACGAACGGTTGATCCGAAGCGCCTCATCCACTTGGTCCGGACTGAGGAGCGCCGGGTCAGTTTCCGTGAGCAGACCGGCGACCGCGCGGCGCTCGCGGCGAAACCATGCGTTCGCGTCGATTTCCGCATCGAGGTCGGACAGGTAGAAGACCGTGTAGGCTTCCGGCATCGCGGAAGGCGAACTGCGGACCATGTGCCTCTTGATGGTTTCGCAGAGATCGGCGCAGAGCGTCCGCGCCATTTCGTCGAGCGGCGGGCCGTCGTCGGCGCGCGCGCCATGGTACGGATACAGTTCGCGCAGCGTGGAGACTTCGAAGGGCACCCGCATGGCGACATTGATTACGCCGACGTCGAAGATGCGAATCACGATGCGGATCGGCCGGCCGAATAGGCGCGCCGTGCAATGTGGCTCGAACGCCAGGGGCCGATAGATCGGCACGTCTTTCGGGTAGGTATGGTCCGTCCGTATCTCGAACGGAAAGGCAGGCCCAGAAAGCTCGCCGCGCAACGCCTCCGTGGCGATCTCGTTCGCCACGTCGAAGGCATAGAGATAGATGACTTCCCCTTGCATGCCGCTGCCCCGTTCTCGATCGTGCCTCGCGCGGTCGGCGATTTCGAACGAGCAAGCATAGGGCGATGCGCGGCGACGCGCAAACCCGGGCACGCGAGCGTCCCGCACGCCCGGAGGCCTTGCACGGTATCCGCGGGGAACGGGTCGGTCTCGGCGCCGAGGCGCTCCTCAGCGCGTGCGGCCGGCCTTGCGAGCGCGCACGAAATCTCGCGGGCCGCGAATGCGTTGGCGACGGCTTCGTTTCGAGTCGCTCGTGGGATGCGCGATACCTCGTCCGAGGAGCGTCAGCAGGTCCGTCAACGTCACGATCCCGACGAGCCGCCTGCGATCGTTCAATACGGGCAGGCATCCGATGGAGCGGCCGCGCAGCAGGTTTGCGGCGCGCCGCACCGTCATCCGAGGATCGCCCGCGAGAATGTCCGGAGTCATGAGATCCGCGACTCGCTTGCCATCGCGCAACGCAGCCCCGCTGCGGCCGCCCAGATCGCGTGCCGAGATGATTCCCTCCACGACGCCGCGCTCCATCACCACGAGGTGATGAATCCGGCTGGATTGCATGCGGCTCCACGCTTCGCTGGCGGGGCGGCTCGCTCCGATTGTGTCGACGACGCGTGTCATGATCTCCTCGAGACGCATTCGCGCTCCCTTCGGCTGGTGGGGTAGACCGAGAAGGGGAGCAATTCACGTGCCGGTCTAGTGCTTGCATGCGGCGGCAAGCGCTTCGCATGGACAAGAAACAAGCAGCCGGCGTTCGCGGGGATACGAATCGCGCGGCATCGCGGTAGCGGCGGAGCCGTGGTTGCCGCATACTCTGTCGCCGATGGAGCGCGCTATCTCTTGCGCGCGCGGAACGACGCCGGCGCTCCGCGCCTGGCGGCAGCTCGGTGCCAACTGAAGAAGCGCACTAGCCCGAAATCGCGAGTAATAACGGAGGAAGCGATGGAACGCGAAGAAGAAGACGAACTCAGCCCTTGCGCGGAATGCGGCGCGTTGGTCCCGCCTGGCTCGGAGCGGGCATTCGCCTTCGGCGACGGGGAAGTCTTGTGCTGGGAGTGCTCGATTCGCCGCGGCGGCTCGTTCGATGCGGAGGAGGAGCGCTGGGTGCGGCAACCCTCCACGAAGGACATGCGGCGTCCCCGCCCCTGACGCTTGCCCGCTAGCCCGGATTATTCATGAACTTCGTCACGAAAGCGCCGAGGTGGCTGGATGGCAAGGAGAAACTGCGACTTCGACCGGAGGCGACCTGGTCAGGTCGTTGAGGATCGAAGTCGCGGTTTCGACGCAGCAAGGCAGCCGCATCGGCGCTTGCAGTAGAAAGATCATGAATAATTCGGGCAAGGCCGTCGCCGGCGCGCGTCGCCGCGGCTTGTGACCGCTTCAGCGCCTCCGCGCCTTGCTCCGTTTCGTTCGGCGCGGCGGCGCCTTCGGCTTCGTTCCAGCGCTTGCCCGCTTTCCCACAAGGTCGAGCAAGTCCGTCAACGTGACGATCCCCAGCAGTTTGTCGCGCCGCATGACCGGCAAGCAACCGAGCGAGCGGCCGCGCAGCAGGCGCGCCGCGCTCACTACCGGCGTGCGGGGGTCGGCGGTGAGGGCGAAGGGCGTCATGAGATCGCCGATCGACTTCCCTTCGCGGACGGCCCTTCCGTTCCGCCCGCCCAGATCGCGCTCCGAGATCACGCCGACTACCGCTGCGCCGCGCTTCACAACGAGGTGGTGAAAGCGGTGCGCCCGCATGAAATGCCAGGCCTCAGCCGCGGAGCAATCTTCCGTGATCGACTCGACCTTCTTCGTCATGATCTCCGATATGCGCATAGGATCGCCTCCATTCTCCTGGGGACTACCGTGCGAGCCGGTCCGATTGCCGGCCCCGTGCGTACCGGCAGGCGCAGCGAGCAAAATCCTTGCCGGGCGTTGGCGCAGCCGCGCTGCCATCCACCGCAGGCTCTCGATTCCGCTCGACTATTCCTCGGACTCTGAGCGGCTCCCTTGGAGATCGAGCTTCCGATAGAGCGAGGAGAGGCTCACGCCGAGCATCTTCGCCGCTCTCTTCTTGTCTCCTTCGCACGCCGAGATCACTCGGTGAATGTGCTGCCTCTCGAAGCTTGCCGTCGCGCGCTCGAGTTCGAGGCACGTCTCGGGCTCCACCGGCGTCGCGCGCCGGATCGACTCCGGCAGATCGGCGATTCCGATCATCGCCGCGTCGGTGAGGATCAATGCGCGCTCGAGAGCATTTTCCAATTCGCGGATGTTGCCTCGCCAGTCGTAGCCGGCGAGACAGCGCAGCGCCTGGCTCTCGACCCCGAGGCATTGCCTGCCCAGCTCGCGGCTCAGTTTTTGGAGGAAGTGATTCACGAGCAGCGGAATGTCTTCGCGCCGATCTCTGAGCGGCGGCACCCGGATCACGACCACCGCGAGGCGGTAGTAGAGGTCCTCGCGAAATTTCCCCTCGGCGACGAGACGCTCGAGGTCCTTGTTCGTGGCTGCCACGATGCGCGCTTCGATCGGGACCTGCCGCACGGAGCCGACCGGCTGTATTTCGCGGCTCTCGATCGCGCGCAAGAGCTTGCCCTGGATCGAAAGCGGCATGTCGCCGATCTCGTCGAGGAAAATGGTACCGTCCGCGGCGGTCTTGAGCAGTCCTTCCTTGTGCGCGATCGCACCCGTAAACGCTCCTTTGACGTGACCGAACAGCTCGCTCTCGAGCAGCGGCTCCGGAATCGCCGCGCAGTTGATCGGCACGAACGGCGCCCGCGTGCGGGCGCTGGAATCGTGCAGCGACCTTGCGATCAGCTCCTTTCCGGTGCCGCTCTCGCCGATGATCAGGACGTTGGAGCGCGTCGGACCGACTTTCGCGATCAGATTCCGCAATTCGACGATGGCCGCGCTCTCGCCGACCATCACTTTCGCGTCTCTGCGCCCCGCGTGCTCCGAGATCACGCGTAGATTGCGCACTTCGAGAAGGAGCCGCCGCTGCTCGACCAATCGGTTGACCTTGTGGACTAGGTCCTCGAAGACGACCGGCTTCTGGAGATAGTCGACGGCGCCGCCGCGCAGCGCTTCGATGGCGGTCTTCATGTCCCCGTAGGCCGTCGTCATGATGACCATCGTCTCGGGACTGATCTCGCTCAATCGCTGCAAGAGCCCGAGGCCATCCAGAGCCGGCATGCGAATGTCGCTGATGCAAACGTCGTACGATTGTTTTTGCGCCCACTGCGCTGCTTCGAGACCGTTTTCCGCTCCCGTCGTGTCGTAGCCGGCGTCGCGCAGCGCGTCGCAAAGCTCCTCGCGCACGGTCGTTTCGTCGTCCACCACCAACACCCTGGCTTTCATTGGGCCTCCGCCGTTTCTCTTTCAAACGGCAATTCGACGGTAAAGCGCGCGCCCATGCCTGGGCGTCCCTCCACGCGGATTCTGCCGCCGTGCTCGCGCACGATCCGGTAGCTCACTGCCAGTCCGAGTCCCGTGCCGCGCCCGACGTCCTTGGTCGTGAAGAACGGCTCGAAGATTCGCGGCACCAGAGCATCGGGAATGCCAGGTCCATTGTCCTCGATCACGACCTCGAGCGTGAGCCCGAGGTCGGATTGGCCGAGTCGCGTCGCGACGATGAGGGTCGGTGTGCGGTCCGCGGGTACCTGCTCCAGCGCATCGAGCGCATTCAACACGATGTTGATGAACACCTGCGAGATCTGGTCCTCGACCGCGTGCAGGGTCGGCGGATCGTCGGCGAGCCGAAGGTCGAGGCGCACGCGCTTGGCGCGATGATCGAAACGCAGGATGTTCAACGCGTCCTGCACGAGGACGTTGACGTTGCACGGACGCCATTCGACGCGCGGCGGCCGCGAGAAATCCGCCATTTGTCG
Source organism: Planctomycetota bacterium (assembly GCA_022616235.1). Classification (GTDB taxonomy): domain Bacteria; phylum Planctomycetota; class UBA8108; order UBA1146; family JAKEFC01; genus JAKEFC01. Next base: position 30,543 of record JAKEFC010000258.1, on the reverse strand, counting down.
CACGATGCTGCTGATCCGGTCGATGTGCATTCCGATCAAGTCGATCTTTTCGGTCACGTAGCTGTCGGTGACCTTTCGCTTCAACGTCTGGGCGACGGAAGAGATCGACGCGAGCGGATTCCCGATCTCGTGCGCGACCCCCGCCGCGAGCAGCCCCGCGGCCGCAAGCTTTTCCTGCTGCACCATTTGCTCTTGCATCTTCTGGTGCTCTGTAACGTCGTGGCCGAGGAGCGTGATCTCGGCGACGCCGCCGCTCGCATCGTGCACCGCGCTCGGATACCAGGCGATGACGCGCTGCTGCCCGGAGCGGGTGAGCAGCTTCCGCGGCTCCATCGGCGGCGGCTGCGAGGAGCGATGATCGCGGAATCCGCGCGCAAAGTAATCGGCGAAGTACTCGCGCTCTCCCGCGGGGAGCAGCGTCTCCGCGAACGAACGCCCGACGACCTCCGCCGGGCGCCAACCGGTTACTTGCTCGCAAATGCGGTTGAAGGACGCGATCGTGCCGTCGGCGCGCACGGACAAGATCAAATTGTCCGCGGAATTCATGATTCCCGCGAGGCGCTCCTGGATCGCGCGCTGCTCTTCATCCTTGACTTCGACGATCGCCTTGTGGCGCGCGGAGTGATAGGCCTCGCCGATTAGGCAAAGATTGAGATCGAGTATCCGGTGCAGCGCGCGCAATCGAGGAACGAGCGGCTTCGACTCGGAGCGGCAGTGGTCGATGACGATGCCCTCGAAGAACGACCGCACGATGTTGAATGCCGCCGCGGTGTAGCGCTGGTCGACACCCACTATGACGTGGAGCCTGCCGATCCCGATCAAGTAATCCGCGTAGCGGGCATCCGCGCGTCCGCTGAAGAGCTTGCGCGCCCAATCTTCGAGCGACCGTCGCAAGCGGGCGACGTCGTGGTTCCCGTCGACGATGATGTGGCGCACCCGCGGATTCAGGAGGATGAACTGGTAGAACCGCTCGCTCATGAGCCCGAGATGAGGATCGAGTACGGGCGCGAGTCCGTGCAGCAGCTCAAGATCCTCCTCGGAGAGCTGGATATATTCGCGGAGTTCTTCTAGCAATGCGGCGGCCCGCTCCGGGTCGTTCGCCGCAAGCTCCGCCTTTCTCGAATCTGCCAAGCTGGGCTTCCTAGTTTCTCGTCCATGGGAAAGCAGCGCGCGGTCTCGCTGCGCGAGGCCTAGCCGCGCGGACCGCGGGTTCGTTGCATTCTTGGCCGGCAGTCCGTGCGCGCAAGAGATGTGCCCATGGAAGCGCCCGTCTTAGCGCCGCAATCCAAGCCGAGCGTGGCGTCGGTGATTCGCGTTTTTTCCCGCCGTGCGAATCGCGCGGCGTCGAATTCCTACTTTCCCCCGCGGCGCGACACGCGTGCGCTGCTTCGGCGCGGCGTAAGGCGCGCGGCGGCACGGATTTCTGTACGGTGCCTCGGCGCGGCACGAGCTTTGCGCTTGCCGGACAAGAGCATTGGCGAGCGCGCACTGCGTGCAAGCAGCGCGGAATCCTGGAATCGACCAGCAAGGCAGCCCATGACCACCAAGAGACTCCTCGTGCCCATGGATTTTTCTCGCGGCTCCGCGCTTGCGATTCGTTATGCGGCGGGACTCGCTCGCGTCATGAGGCTGCCGATCACGATCGTTCACGTCGTCGACGTGCCGTCGTGTTTCATTACGGACTACGCGCCGGATGGGGTGACATTCTGCACCTACCACCACCGCATGGTAGAGGGCGCCAAGGAGCGGCTCGCTTCGACCATAGGCGAGAGCCCAGCGCTTCGCGGGATCGAGTGCGACTTCGTCGTCCGCGGGGGAGTGCCAGCCCAGGAGATCGCGGATCTCGCCAAGAGCGGCTGCTTCGAGATGATCGTCTTGGCAACCCACGGGCGCACGGGCTTCGCACGCATGCTGATCGGCAGCGTCGCGGAGCGGATCGTGCGGATCGCGGCGTGCCCAGTACTCGCCGTTCGCGCAAGCGACGAGGAGACGCCGGCCGACGCGCGAAGATTTCTGATCAAGGATCTGTTCGCGGATGAGCTGAAGTTGAACAGGATCCTGTACGCGACGGACCTCTCCGCGACCTCGACCGCCGCGCTCCCGCAAGCGATCGCCATGGCGGAGCGATTCCGGTGCAAGCTCGACGTCTTGACCGTGATCGATGATCCGGCGACCTATCCCGCCGTCGAATGGGAGTACCTGCCGTTCCTATCTTACGACGAGTTCTTCCGGCAATCCGAGGAGCGCGCGAAGACAAGCATGCGCGCGAGCGTCGAAAAGCACGCAGCCGATGCCAAATGGATCACCTACGTGGTTCGGCGCGGAAACCCTCCGCGAGAGATCGCAAAACTCTGCGCCAAAGGGGAGTACGACCTCGTCGTGATGGGAACGCACGGGCGGTCCGGCATCACCCGCGCCGCGATCGGCAGTGTGACGGAGAAAGTCTTGCGCAGTATTTCTTGCCCGCTGCTTACCGTGCGCGCAACCGCGCGCGACGAGCGGGAGACACCGCATACCGGAGAATTGGCCTCTGCCGCACTGGGGCGGCAGGGTTGCGAAGTTGAGAGCGGCGATGCGAAGCGAGCCGGGAGCCGCTCCGCACGTTGACCTCACGGGGCGAATGAGAGGAGCGTTTGCGATGAAGCTTCTACCGAGTCTTTGGCGGGCGCCGGCGCTGTCGAACGGCGACGCGGTGGAGAAGTGGTTCGACCAGTTCTTCCAAGGGCCCTTCGGCAACAGGCTGCCGGAGGCTTTTCGCGAGACGAATCTGCCGCCGCTCAACGTCGCGGAGGATGAGAATCGCTTTTCGGTGAGCGTCGAGCTGCCGGGCCTGGATGAGAAGGACATCAACGTTCAACTCATGGGCAATCAGCTCACGATCTCGGGAGAAAAGAAGTTCGAAGAAGAGAAGAAGGGCAAGGAGTTTCACCGCATCGAGGCGCAATACGGTGCGTTCTCCCGGACGGTGACGCTTCCGAGCGCCGTCCGCTCCGATGGGATCGAAGCGATCTACAGGAAAGGCGTCCTCACGATCAACGTGCCGAAGACGCAAGTGACGCCGAGCGCCAAGGTGAAGATCAAGTCGGAGTGACTTTGGCCTCTTCGCAACCTTGGTCCGACCTCGCCGCCGCGGCGATGCCTCGGCGGCGAGGGAATCTTCCACCGATGTCCTGGTTCACCTGATCCCTGGCCGGCAGCGATCAGCGATTGACGTGCGGACCAAATCGGGGCAAGTTTGAAGCCGCCGCAGCAGGAGTCGGGGACTCACGTGACGGAGAACTCCAAGCATTCCAACGCAGCCGGCATCGCATCGGCCGTCGACCGGAGGAGCTTCCTTGCCCGTGTCTCCTCCGTGGCGATGGCCGGTGGCCTCGCCCTAGGCTACGGCGCGTTCGCCGCCGCCGCGGCGCGCTTTCTCTATCCCGCCGGCGAAGGCAAGAAGGTCTGGCTCTACGTCGGCGATCCCCGGCGCATCCGCGTGGGCGAGTCGCTCCTCTTTCGGATGCCCTCAGGCATCCGCGCCGCCATTGCGCGCCGGGGCGACACCGGTGGAGTCGCGGACTTCGTGGCGCTCTCGAGCACCTGCCCACACCTCGGTTGCCAGGTCCATTGGGAGGCAGCGAACAATCGTTTCTTTTGTCCTTGCCACAATGGCACGTTCGACGTTTCGGGGAAGGCCACCGGAGGACCCCCCGCACGCGCAGGCCAGTCGCTGAAGGAATTCAAGTTGAAGATCGAGCGCGGCCTGCTCTTCGTCGAAGCACCGGCATCGGCGCCGGCGGTCGGGCAATCCGCGAGAGTCGCGCCGCCCCGCGGCGCCGGCCCCGGCCATGATCCGTGTCTCACCGGCGACAACGGCCCTGGAGAGCTGCCGGCATGAGCGGATTGGGGGCGTGGCTGCACGAGAGGGTGCCGATCTCCAGCGCCACTCTCAGCCATCTCACCAACGAGCCGGTGCCGAATCACATGCGGCGCTGGTGGTTCGCTCTGGGGGGGACGCCCGCATATCTTTTCATAGTCCAGATCTTCACTGGGATCCTGCTCGCCTTCTACTATCAACCGAGCCCCGCCACCGCCTACGAATCCGTGAGCTACATCACGAACGAGGCCGCCTACGGCTGGTACCTGCGGAGCGTGCACAAGTGGGCCGCGACGCTGATGGTCGCGGCAGTAGTCCTGCACCAGATCCGCGTGTTCTTCACGGGGGCCTACCGCAAGCCGCGCGAGATCAACTGGCTGATCGGAATGTGCCTGCTCGGTTGTACGCTCGTCATGGGATTCACGGGCTACAGCCTCGTGTACGAGCAACTGAGCTACTGGGGGGCGACCGTCGGAGCGAACATCGCGGAGAGCGTCCCTTGGATCGGCGGCGTCGTGAAGAGCCTGATCCTGGGCGGCGACGCCTACAACGAGCGCACGCTCTCTCGCTTCTACGTCCTGCACGCGGCGGTCTTGCCCACGCTCATGATTCTCCTTATCGGGATCCACATCGCGATCATCCGGATCCAAGGCGTGACCGAGCTGCGCTTTCGCGGCGACGAATCGGCGTCTCCTCCGCACTTTCGCTTTTATCCCGATCACTTCTTCACGGAGCTTACGATCGGGCTCGTCTTGATGATCCTCCTGAGCGCGCTGGCGACGCTCTTTCCGGCGATCCTTGGGGCAAAAGCGGATCCGCTCACCACGCCGGAGGTGATAAAACCCGAGTGGTTCTTCTACGTGACGTTCCGCTGGCTCAAGTTGTTCTCGGTCACCACCGCGGTCTTGAGCATGGGATTCATCGTCTTCGTCATGTTCGCGTGGCCCTTCATCGATGCGTGGATCCGCAGGCGGACGCGCTTCAGCGAGGCGAGCGTGTGGGTCGGGATCTGTGCGGTCATGGCGATCGTCGGACTCACCGTTTGGGAGGCCGTGGTCGCGCATTGAGATTGCAAGCACGCACTAGGGAATGGAAAGGTCTGCGACGGAGATGAGTGTCGACGGCAAGCGCATCGTGATCGGAATCCTGAGCGCGGTGTTCCTCGTGTCGCTCCTCTTCGTGCAGTGGCTCGAAGTGGCGCGGCGCCGGGAGGAGGCGGGCCTCGTGCCCGCGCACATCGAGGTGCCGGCGGAGTCGCGCGCCTGCGTCGACTGCCACCGCCAAGTGAATCCGGGCATCATCGATCACTGGAAGGGGAGCAGGCACGCGCGGAGCGGGATCGGGTGCGTGGAATGCCATCGCGCGGAGACGGCCGATGCGGACGCTTTCGATCATTACGGAGCGACGATCGCCGCGGTCGTGACGCCGCGCGATTGCTCGCGCTGCCACCTCGCGGAGGCGGCCGAGTTCGCCGCCAGCCACCACGCGAAGGGGGGCAACATCCTCGCCTCGCTCGACAACTTGCTCGCGGAGACGATCGAGGGCGCCCGCGCGCCGTTCGACCCGCACTCTCCGACTCCCGGGAAGAGCGTGACGAGCGTGAACGGCATGGCGAGCGCCGACACCGGGTGCAAGCAGTGTCACGGCAGCAAAGTCGGATTGCAGGGCGCGGATGGCGGCGTGATCACGGTCGATGACTTGAAGCCCGATGCGGAAGGCAAGCCGACGAACTTGGCGGCGCTCGGGAAGATCGTCAAGGATCAGAACGGGAAACCGCTCTTTCACGCCGCGACGTGGCCGAACACCGGGATCGGCAGGATCAACCTCGACGGATCGCTCGGTTCGTGCTCCGCGTGCCACAGCCGCCACGATTTCTCGCCGCGCCGCGCGCGCCAACCGGAGAACTGCGGCAAGTGCCACCTCGGGCCGGACCACCCGCAAAAGGAGATCTTCGAGGAATCGAAGCATGGCGTTGCGTACCGCGATCTCAAGGATTCGATGAATCTCGATGCCGAGGACTGGGTCTTGGGGAAGGACTATTCGCAGGCGCCGACGTGCGCCACTTGTCACATGTCAGGCAATCTCCGGAACGGCGGCAAGATCACGCACGACCCGGGCGAGCGGATCTCCTGGACCAATCGGCCGCCGATCAGCCTCCTCATGGATACGGACATCCACCATCGGGTCGTGACCGAGACCGATCCCGCAAAGCGCGCGAGCCAGATCGCGGATTCGTGGGAGGCGAAACGCACGCGCATGAAGCAGGTGTGCTCCACCTGCCATACGTCGGACTACGTCGCCAACTTCTACAAGCAATACGACGACTTCGTGATCCTCTACAACGAGAAGTTCGGGAAGGCGGGGCAGAAGATCATGGCCGCGCTCGAGCAGGAGGGGCTGATCTCGAAAGCGCAGTTCGATGACGCGATCGAGTGGACGTGGTTCTACCTGTGGCACCACGAAGGTCGCCGCGCGCGCCACGGCGCCTCGATGATGGCGCCCGACTACGCGCACTGGCACGGCATGTACGAGGTTGCGGAGCGTTTCTATCAGGGTTTGATACCGCAGGCGCGCGAGATCGCCGAGCGGGCGGCGGCGGCGGGAAAGGAAAAGGAAGCCGGCGTCGTCGCCGGAGTAATCGACTCGATCTTGGCCCGGCCCGAGCACAAGTGGAGCGCAAAGTGAGATCCGACATGGAACGCCGAGAGTTCTTGAAGGCATTCGGAGCCGCGGCGCTCGCGGGAGCGGCGGGTTCGTCGCTGTGGTCCTGCCGCCGGGAGCCGGATGAAGCCGCAATTGGCGCTGGGCCGTCCGCGGCGGGCTCCGCCGCGCTCAGGTGGGCGAAAGCGCCGTGCCGCTACTGCGGCGTCGGCTGCGGGGTCGAAGTCGGCGTAGCGGAGGGCAGGGTCGCGGCCGTCCGAGGCGATGTCGCGAGCCCCGTGAATCGCGGACTCTTGTGCGTGAAGGGCTACCATCTCCCCGCGCTCCTCTACGGGGAAGACCGACTGCTCCATCCCATGCGGCGGAACGCTTCGGGCCGCGGCTTCTCCCGCGTCTCCTGGGACGAAGCGATCGGACTCATCGCGAGCCGCTTCCAAGACGCGCTCGCCAAGCACGGACCCGGCGCCGTCGCGATTTACGGCTCGGGGCAATGGACGATCTTCGACGGCTACGCCGCCCTCAAGTGGGTGAAGGGCGGCATGCGCGGCAACAATCTCGAGGGGAACGCGCGGCTGTGCATGTCGAGCGCCGTGGGCGGATTCCTGACCCAGTTCCAGAGCGACGAGCCGATGGGATGCTACGAGGACCTCGATGCGGGCGATGACTTCGTGCTCTGGGGCAACAACATGGCGGAGATGCATCCGGTGCTCTTCTCGCGCATCCTCGAGCGGAAGCGCGCCATGCCGAGCGCCCGCATCATCGATCTCGGCACTCGCCGTACTCCGACGACGGACTACGCGGATCTCTACGTCGAATTCCGCCCCGGCACGGACCTCGCGCTCGCGAACGGGATCCTGCACTTGCTGTTCGAGCGTGGCCAGATCGACCGCGACTTCATCGAAGAAAACGTCGTGTTCAAGCGCGGCAAGGAATCGATCGCCGAAGTCGGCTACGGCGCGTTCGGCGCGGAAGCGGAGCGTTACGCTTTCGAAGATTCGCCGCGCGATTCCACGCTCACCGAAATGCAGCAGTTCCTCGCCGATTACTCTCCCGCCAGGGTCAGCGAATCGACGGGAGTGCCGGAGGGGCAGATTCGCGCGCTCGCCGATCTCTACGGGGATCCATCGCGCGGCACGGTGAGCCTCTGGTGCATGGGGGTGAATCAGCACGTGCGCGGCACGTGGATGAACAACCTGATCAACGACATACACCTGGTCACCGGCAAGATCTGCCGGCCCGGCTCGAACCCGCTCAGCCTCACGGGGCAGTCTTCAGCCTGCGGCACGGTGCGCGAGGTCGGCACGCTGGCGAACCGGTTGCCCGCCGACATGGTGGTGACGAATCCGGAGCATCGGGCCAAAGCGGAACGGATCTGGGGGTTACCGGAAGGGACGATCCTCGACAAGCCGGGGCTGCACACGATCGACATGTTCCGCGCGTTGATGCGCGGGGAGATCAAGGCGATCTGGATCCAGACCACAAATCCGTGGGTCACGATCCCGAACCTCCAGCGACTCGCGAGTATGCCGCGCGACGACCGCTTCATCGTAGTGAGCGACGTCTACCCGACGCCGACGACCGATGCGGCGGATCTCGTGCTGCCGTCTGCGCTCTGGGTCGAGCGCGAAGGCGCCTATGGCAATTCGGAGCGCCGGACGCAGCACTGGGACAAGATGGTCGAGCCGCCAGGGGAAGCGCGGGAAGATGCGTGGCAGGTCATCCAGGTGGCGAAGAAGATGGGGATGGAGCGCCTATTCCCTTGGCCGGAGGGAGATTGGCACCGCGCCATGTTCGAGGAGTACCGCAGCTTCACGATCGGCACCGGCAAGGACCTCGCGAGCTACGACGAGCTACGCGCGACGCGCGGCATGCTCTGGCCTGTGGTCGGCGGCAAGGAGACGCGCTACCGCTACGCCGCGGGACACGATCCCTACGTGAAGAAGGCTAAGGGAGTTCACTTCTACAAAGCGAAGGGATACGGGGAGCGCGCGGCCGTGTGGCTTCGCCCCTATCACCCGCCGGCGGAATCTCCGGATGCGGAGTTTCCCTTCTGGCTCACGACGGGGCGCGTGCTCGAGCATTGGCACACGGGGTCGCTCACGCGGCGCGTAAAGCAACTGCATCAAGCGGTGCCGGCCGCCTACGTCGAGGTGAATCGCGCCGACGCGGCGGAACGCGGCATCAAGAAGGGGGACAGGGTGCGAGTCGAGACGCGGCGCGGCTTCGTCGAATTGCCCGCTGAGATCGACGGCCGCGGCAAACCGCCGCGCGGCACGCTCTTCATCCCCTTCTTCGACGAGAAGGTCCTGGTCAACTTGCTTACTCTCGATGCCATGGATGCGATCAGCAAGCAGCCGGACTATAAGAAGTGCGCGGCGCGCATCGTGCGGGCCTAATGCACGCGGCGGTCCGGCGCGCTCGAGTCGCGGCGGCGCTCTCCGTGCTCTTCGCCGCCGTCATCGCCGGGTGCGAGCCGCGCTTCCCCGTTGCCACACTCAAGGCGACGGCGCGCGACCGCGCGGAGCGCAGAGCCTACGACGGCGCCCCGCCGGTGATACCTCACGATCGTATCGGCGTCGCGTGTACGGCCTGCCACGACGAGCGAGGCATGGAGGTCTCCGCGCTCGGCTTCGCCCCCGCGAACCCGCACCACGGCACCGCGGCGGCCGGCGCGCACACGCGCTGCGCGCAATGCCACGTTCACAAGACGACGGCGGAGGAATTCGCCTCGAATCGATTCGAGGGGGTCAGGCAGGAGATACGCGGCGGCGATCGCCTCTACCCGGGCGCTCCGCCGGTCATTCCGCACGCGGTGTTCCAGCGCGAGAACTGCGCCGCCTGCCACACCGGCCCCGCGGCGCGCGAGGAGATCCGCTGCTCGCACCCGGAGCGCGCGCGCTGCCGCCAATGCCACGCGGAGGCGCGCACCGGCGACAGGTTTGCGCGCTGAAATCGATTCGCGGGACCTACGACGCGTCGCCCGCGGCGACTGCCCTTCGCAGCCCTAGAAACCTGTCATGTGCTGGAATTTGCGGGCGTCTCGGACCATGATGGCGCGTCGAACTCCGTGGAACGAGAACGGCGGAGGACCATGGCGTACGCTCGCGGCACACAACGACGTGGTAGTCCTTTTCGTTCAGGGGCGGGCATCGTGGCAATACTGCTCGGCACCGTCGCGGTAACTGCGGTTGTACTTCTCGGTACTTGTCTCCGTACGCCGGTACGCAAGGCAACCGTACGCGCCAAGAATCCAACGAGCTATGCGTTTTCGGCGACAGTCCCGGAGCTCCAGGTCGCCATCGAAGAAGTGTTTCGGCTGGAGAACCAATGGAAGGTTCCCCTGTTTCCGCCGGTACCGACGAAGTTTCCCGTCGGCGTCTCATACCTTTCGTACAATCACCCAACGCTGCGGCGACCGGAAGACTTGCTCCTTCTGCCCCTGCGCCTCGACGAGGCGAAACATTCACAGTGCTTCATCTTGGATCCGGAGCTTGGTGCGTTGTGCCAATCTACCGTGTACTTCTCCAACGGGAAGCCGCTGAAGTTTCTTGCGCGCTTTCACCTGCACATCGAGTCGCTGGATGCCGGCACGACTCGAGTCACGGTCGAAGCGATCGACCCGAAGGTCGTAAACGGAACACGATTCGGCATGGGTCCATGTGGCTTCGGCAACTTCCCAAACCTAGAGCCAGTTGCTCCAACAACCGTAGAGGAGTTTACGATTCTTCGTTACATCGGAAGGCACCTAGGCATAACGGACATGCCCGAAGTGATCCATCCCGCCCGCGGAGAGTAGCTACTGGCGAGTCTCATCGAGCAAGCCTCATCGGCCGAAATCCTGGCGCGCAGTCTTAGCGGCTTGCATCCTCGAAGCCCTCCGCGCGCTGACTAGGAAGTCAATTCCCGAGAAGTCTGCGGCCAGGAGGGTTGTTTCGAGGATTGCTCGGCGAGTCGCCGACGTGGGGAGCAAGTACCAGCAGAAAAGCGCAGGCCTGTTGCTATTACAATGCCAGAAGAGAGGTGAGCGTTCGAAGTGCGCAGCTACCCCACGTCACCAAAGCATTCGATCGTCAAGCGGCGAAGGCGGCAGCGGAATTGCGAGGATCGAGTTTGGGCGTAACCAAAGAATCAGAATTCGTTGTTCGCTCCGTAGGGAGTGAGGCGATCCTAACATTACGCCAGCCGACCGCTCATTTGTACGATGCGAAACTGCTCCATGGGCATCTGACGGCCAGCGAACAGGTGTACCACAGCGGTGGGGACGGTTTCGCGGATTTTTGGCGAGAGCTTGCAGAGGAGTGGCGTGGATGGCGAAGCCGAATTGCGTGGCATTCGATGGAGCAACAACTAGGGCTCGAAGCGAGTTCGGATGGCCTAGGGCACATTGAAATGGTCGTCGAACTTTGCCACCACGCCCCTTGGATTTGGTCGGCGCGTTCTCGACTGTACCTCGAGGCAGGCCAACTCGATCGTTTCGCGGAGCAGGCACAAGTCTTCGAGAACGTGTTGAGAAGCGCGTGGGGGACCTCCGAGACAGGACCGGATATTCCCTAACTGGGGGCTGCGCAGTTTCGGTTGCCTACTAAAGATCGGTTTCCGCGCCGCGGGTTTTTTCGTGGCTAGAATTGGACCGGTGCGCGGCGTCTAAGGCGCGTCGCCCGCGCCGTTCTCTTCGAAGAGCCAGTTGTTCTCCGGCGTCCAGCGAATGAACCGGTACGCGGGGAGCAGCGCGCGGAACTCTTCAGTAGTGCGGGACACGAAATCCTCCGCGGCGACGAGCGGGTCGGATGACGGAACGGCGCGCGAGATGTGGAGCCAATGCTCGCCGGGGACGTAGTAACGCAGGGTCTCGACCAGCTCCTCCGGCGTGATCGTCTCGCAGGCGTGGATCCTCCGGTAGTCGTGGATCTGCATGCCGTAGCCGGCGAGCGGCCGTAGGCAAGCGGCGAGGCTTTCGCGTTCCGCGGCGACCGCGCATTTTCGTTTCAGATTCTCGCCGTCCCACCAAGCATCCTTGTGTACGCGGAGCGCGAATTCGAGTCCGTGCTGGTGGATCTCGAATACGAGGATCGCGTGCACGTAGTTTTGGTCCAGGTCCTTCCCCAGGTCGACGCCGAGCAGCGACTTCAGCCGCCGGCGCTCCTTGTCCGCGCGCGACAGATAGACCCATTGGGAATCGACCCGGAAACGATTGAACTTGTACGGATGGTGCAAGCTCGCGCGCGCCGCGAACGCGAGGTCATCCGCCGCGAGCGTCGCGGCGAGATGCTTCCCGAGCGCCTCGAGCTTGCGCCGCACTTCGAGGCGCGCCGCGTTGTATTCCGGGTTCGCCTGCAGCTCCGGCTGGAACCGCGCGAAGTCGGTCGGCAGGAAACGAATCTCCGCTCCGCTCGGAATGCTCCGCCGCTGTGGCAAGTTCGTTCCCTCGTGACTTTCTCGGCGCCAGAGGCGCGATGCCCCCTCGCGCCTGCCGGCTTGCTCTTTACGGGATCGTGCCTCCGACGGTACCTTGGAGCGTTCGGACGTCAAGCAGCTTCGCTGCGCTCGCGGAAGTCCGCATCCCCTGCGAAAGCTGCGGTGGATCCGTTCCCCATTTCCTGCAAGGTGGTGACCATGTCCGCCCTCGGCTCCTTCTCGTTGAAGACGTGGATCGATGAGCACCGTCATCTGTTGAAGCCGCCAGTCGGGAATCAGCTCGTTTGGAAGGACCGCGGCCTCATGGTGATGATCGTTGGGGGTCCGAATCAAAGAAAGGACTTCCACGTGAATCCGACCGAGGAGTTCTATCACCAGATCGAGGGAGACATCGTCCTCAAGATCATGGAAGACGGCAAAGTGCGCGACATTCCGATCCGTCAAGGCGACGTGTTCTTGTTGCCGCCGATGGTGCCGCATTCGCCGCAGCGCCCCGCGAACACGATTGGAATGGTCATCGAGTACAAGCGCCCGGAAGGCAACGATGACCACATGAGGTTCTATTGCGACCGCTGCGGCAACTTGCTGCACGACGCTTCCTTCTATCTCGTCGATCTCACGAAGCAATTGAAGCCCGTCATCGAGCAGTTCTGGGCGAACGAGGAGCTGCGCACGTGCAAGAAGTGCAAGAACGTGCTGCAGCCCGTGCAAGCAAAGTGATCGCTCGCTGACGTACGCACCAGCCATGCGATTCCTCCGGCACGGGCCCCGGCACGGTACTCGGTCGCCGCGGCGCGCCGGGGTCGCGACGGAGGTTGATCCCTGAAAGTCGATCTGCACACCCACATCTTGCCGGAGCGCTGGCCCGATCTCGCGAGCCGCTACGGCTACGACCATGGCTTCGTGCGGCTCGACCACTACTCGCCGTGCCGCGCCCGGATGATGATCGGCGATCGCGTCTTTCGGGAGATCGAAGACAACTGCTGGGATCCAGAGCGCCGCCTCGGCTACTGCGACTCGTCCGGCGTCGCGATTCAAGTGCTGTCCACGGTCCCCGTGATGTTCTGCTACTGGACGAAGCCCGCGGATGGCCTCGATCTTTCCCGCCTGCTCAACGACCACATCGCCGGCGTCGTGGAACGCTACCCGGCGCGATTCCGCGGCCTCGGGACCGTTCCGCTTCAAGATCCCGATCTCGCCTGCCGCGAGATGGAGCGCTGCGTACGCGAGCTGGGCCTCTCCGGCCTCCAGATCGGGAGCCACGTAAACGGATGGAACCTGGATGAGCCGGCGCTGTTTCCGTTCTTTCAACGTGCGCGCGACTTGAACGTGCCGATCTTCGTGCACCCGTGGGAGATGGCAGGCAAGGATCGCATGCCGAAGTACTTTTTGCCCTGGCTCGTCGGCATGCCGGGGGAGACAACGCTCGCGATCTGCTCCTTGATCTTCGGCGGCGTCCTGGACCGGCTCGCGGGCCTTCGCATCTGCTTCGCGCACGGCGGCGGCGCCTTTCCGTACACGCTGCCGCGGATCGAGCACGGCTTCCGCACGCGGCCGGATCTCTGCGCCGTGAACGGCTGCCGGAATCCGCGCTCGTACGTCGGGTCGTTCTACGTGGACTCGCTCGTGCACGACCCCGGCGCCTTGCGGTACTTGATCTCGGTCATGGGCGCGGAACGCATCGCGCTGGGCAGCGACTATCCCTTTCCGCTCGGCGAAGCGCTGCCGGGGAGCGTCATCGAAGCGTTGCAGGAGCTGGCGCCTGGCGCGAAGGAGCGCATGCTGTCCGGCACGGCGCTGGAGTTCCTCGGGATGCGCGCCGACGCCGGCGCCGGCGCCGCGCGGAAGCGGCGCGCCGAATGAGCGCAGCGGCGCTCGAGGCGGGCACTGCCGGCGGCGGCGAGAGCGCCGCTCGCCGTCTCGACGCGGAGGACCCGCTCGCCGGCCTCCGCGAACGCTTCTGCATACCGCGCGGCGCGGGCGGAGCGCCCGTCCGCTATTTCTGCGGCAACTCTCTGGGTCTCGCGCCGAAGCGCGCGCGCGCGTGCGTCGAGGAAGAGATCGACGATTGGGAGCGGCTCGCGGTAGGTGGCCATTTCTCGGGGCAGCATCCCTGGTACTCGTACCACGAGCAGTTCCGCGAGAGCGGCGCGCGCTTGGTCGGCGCGGTGCCCGGAGAGGTCGTGATGATGAACACTCTCACGACGAACCTCCACTTGATGATGGTGAGCTTCTACCGGCCGACGCGGGAGCGGTTCAAGATCCTGATCGAAGACGCGGCGTTTCCTTCGGACAATTACGCCGTGCAGTCGCAGCTCATCCATCGCGGCTTCGACCCGCGCGAGGGAGTCATCGTGGCGCGCCCGCGCCCAGGCGAGCAGTCGCTGCGCACCGAGGACGTGGAGGCGCTGATCGAAGAGCACGGCGAAGAGCTGGCGCTCGTGCTCTTCGGCGGCGTGAACTACTTCACGGGGCAAGCCTTCGACATCGCGCGGATCACGAGCGCGGCGCACCGCCAGGGCGTGGTCGCCGGCTGGGACCTCGCGCACGCGGCGGGCAATCTCGTCTTGAAGCTCCACGATTGGCAAGTCGACTTCGCCGTCTGGTGCAGCTACAAGTACTTGAACGGAAGCCCAGGCGCGGTCGCTGGTTGCTTCGTCCACGAGAAGCACGGAAAGAACGCCGCCCTACCGCGCTTCTCCGGCTGGTGGGGGAACGATCCGGCGACGCGATTCGCGATGCACGCGAACGACGTGTTCGAGCCTCGCTCCGGCGCGGACGGCTGGCAGTTGTCGAATCCCGCGATCCTGTCGCTCGCACCGCTCCGGGCTTCGCTCGAGATCTTCGATGAGGTCGGGATGCCGGCGCTGCGCGCGAAGTCGGAGCGCCTCACCGGCTACCTCGCCGCGCTGCTCGACGATGCGGCGGGTTCGCGTTTCGCGGTGATCACGCCGCGCGCCGCGCGCGAGCGCGGGTGCCAGCTCTCGATCCGCGTGCGAGAAGGGGCGGCGGCTTTGCAGCGCCGCCTCGAGGCGGCGGGGATCGTTTGCGATTTCCGCCCACCCGACGTGCTCCGCGTCGCGCCCGTTCCGCTCTACAACGGATTCCACGACGTCTGGACGGTCGCACCAGGGTTGCTGAGCGATGGAGCGGAGGGGCGGCGTCATGACGGAATCGAAGAAAACGGTCACCCTCGTCGGCGGAGGGCTCGCCGGCGCCCTCATGACGATCTATCTCGCGCGCGCGGGCCATCGCGTGAACGTATTCGAGCGGCGACCCGACATTCGAAGCGCGGAGCTGGTGAAAGGCCGCTCGATAAACCTCGCTCTATCCACGCGCGGGATCCACGCCCTCGTGGAGGTCGGGCTCGCCGCCGACGTGCTGCGCGGCGCGGTGCCGATGCGAGGGCGCATGATCCACTCCGTCCGGGGCCGCCTCGCCTTTCAGCCCTACGGCAAGGATGACTCGGAAGTCATCAATTCCGTCTCGCGCGCCGGACTCAATCGGACGCTTCTCGATACGGCGGGCCGGTGCGACGGCGTCGAGCTGCACTTCAACGAGCGCTGCGTCGACATCGACCTGAAGAGCGCCACGGCGCACTTCGAGAATGCGGCGACTGGCAAGAGGCGGAGCGTCGACGCGGACGTGGTCGTCGGCGCCGATGGCGCCTTCTCCGTCGTCCGCGCGATCATGCAGCGACTCGATCGTTTCGACTATTCGCAGAAGTACGAAGGGCACGGGTACAAGGAGCTGACGATACCCCAAGATGTGGGAGGCGAGTTTCGCCTCGAAAAGAACGCGCTTCACATCTGGCCGCGCAGGCGCTTCATGATGATCGCGCTGCCGAACGCGAACGGCTCCTTCACTTGCACGCTCTTCTGGCCGCTCGACGGCGAGAATAGCTTCGCGAGGCTGGGTACCGAGGCGGAAGTCCTCCGCTACTTCGAGCGGTGGTTCCCCGATGCGGTGCCGCACATGCCGGCGCTCGCGGCAGATTACCTCGCGGCACCGCCGAGCACCCTCGTGACCATCCGCTGCTTTCCGTGGAGCGTCGAAGACAAGGTCGTGCTCATCGGCGACGCCGCGCACGCGGTCGTGCCCTTCTACGGCCAGGGGATGAACGCCGCCTTCGAGGATTGCAGCGTCCTCAACGACTGCTTGCAGCGCTCCGCCGGGGATTGGCGGAAGGCATTCGGCGCATACGAGAACGCGCGCAAGCCGCACGCGGATGCGCTCGCCGACCTCGCGCTGGAGAACTTCGTGGAGATGCGGGACCACGTCGCATCGCGCGGATTTCTGCTGAAGAAGAAGGTAGAGAAGACCCTGCACAAGGTATTCCCGCGCTGGTACATTCCGCTCTATTCACTCGTGACGTTTTCGCGCACGCCGTACGCGGAAGCGTGCGCGCGCGCGCGGCGGCAGGAGCGGATCGTGAAAGCCGGCATGTGGGGAGTGGCGCTGATCTTGATCGCGATCGTCGTCTTCGTAGCGGAGGCGATATGGCATTGACCTACGCGACCTACTTGAAGCTCGGCGCGCTCTTGCAGTTGCAAGAGCCGCGCTCGAAGCCGGCCGAGCACGACGAGATGCTGTTCATTGTCATCCATCAGACCTACGAGTTGTGGTTCAAGCAGATCCTTCACGAGATGGAGGCGGTCAAGCGCGCGTTCTCGGAGAACCGCTTGTACGACGCGATCCACACCTTCAAGCGCGTGCGGACGATCATGAAGACCCTCGTCGGGCAGGTGGACGTGCTCGAGACGATGACGCCGATGTCATTCACGAGCTTTCGCGACCGGCTCGACACGGCATCGGGATTCCAGTCCGTGCAGTTTCGCGAGCTGGAGTTCGTGCTCGGCTATCGCCGCCGGGAGATGTTGAAGTACGTTGACAAGGAGACCGGCGCGGAGGAAATACTCATACGGAGGCTCGGGGAGCGCTCGGTGGTCGATCACTTCTACGATTTTCTGGAGCACCAAGGGGTGGCGATTCCCGCGGCGCTCAAGAATCGCGATCTCTCCGAGCCGAACGCCGCGAATCGAGACGTGCAGCGCGGACTACTCGGCCTCTACAAGAGCCGCGGCGACCTCGCGATCCTCTTCGAGCTAATGACCGATTTCGACGAAGGCTTGCAGGAGTGGCGCTACCGGCACGTGAAGCTGGTGGAGCGCACGATCGGCAAGAAGCACGGCACGGGGGGCTCGCTGGGAGTGCCGTTCTTGAAGCAATCCCTCTTCATTCCATCGTTCCACGATCTGTGGGAGATCCGGCACGAGCTGGAGTAGGCTGCGCGTTGATCTACGACATTTCACCGGAAATTACCGAGCGGCTCTGTGTTTGGCCCGGCGATACTCCGCCGCGGCGCGAGGTACTCTGCGATCTCCGCAAGGGGGCGAGCGTCACGCTGTCGTCGCTCCACAGCACCGTACACTTGGGCGCCCACGCAGACGGCCCCAACCACTACGGTGTAGACGCGCCGGGGATCGGGGAACGGGCGCTCCACTACTACATCGGCCGCTGCCAGGTCATCCACGTGCCCGTGGGCCGTTCGGAGCTGGTCAATCCCCGCCACATCGAGGCGGGGATCGAGGCGACGCGCGTACTCATCCGCACCGGCACCTTCCCCGATCCGACGACTTTCAACGAGGACTTCGCGGCGCTCTCTCCGTCGCTCGTGGACTGGCTGCGCGAGCGCGGCGTGCGCCTCATCGGGATCGACACGCCGAGCGTCGATCCGTTCCACTCCAAGGAGCTGCCGGCGCACCACGCCTTTTTGCGCCACGACATGGCGATCCTCGAAGGGATCACGCTTGCGTCGGTGCCGGTAGGACTGTACGAGCTGATCGCGCTGCCGCTCCGGCTGATAGGTTTCGATGGGAGTCCCGTGCGCGCGGTGCTGCGAACCTTGGGGGGATGAGCGCCGGGAGGCGAACTGCGCCCCGGGGCGTCAATTCATGCGCTTGGAACTACTCTTCTTCATCACCAGGTAGCTGTGCTCGTGGAAGCACTCCCGGCCGCAGAGCACTCGCCCGAGGACCCAGAGCGCGAGATTGCGCGCGAGGCTGAACGGCCGGCGGCTCCAAATCGGGATCTTCGAATCCTCGTCGACCCCCGTCGCGACCGGCTCCATGCCGTCGATCGCGAGGAAGCGCTCGAGCGCGTTCACGGCGTAGAGATTATGGTGTTCGATCTCGTTCTCGTGGAAACCGCCCATGATCATCCGGAGACAGCGCGAGTTGGGAGTGATGATGGCGAGCGTGCCGCCCGGGACGAGGAGCGCGACGCAGAGCTTGAGGAAGCGCTGGAGGATGAACGGATCGAAGTGCTCCACGAAGTCGGCGAGCATGATGCCGGCAAATTTGCCGCGATGCTCCGCCGCCTCCGCGAATTCGAAGATATCCGCGTGGATGGCGTTCAATCCGAAGCGCCTGCACGTCGCGACCGCGGCGGCGTTCGAGTCGATCCCGAGCCCTTCGCGGCCGTGCACGCGCAGGAAGTGTAAGAACACGCCGTCGTTGCACCCGAAGTCGAGGATCGTGCCGGGCTCCGTGAAGTAGGGGAGGTACTTCGCAAACCGGGGTCGCCCGTAGTAGTCGGCGCCGAAGTGGGCTGCTGCCGCTTCCGTGGAGATCGTTTGCTCGGCGACTGCGATGGCGGTCATGGGCCCGGCTCGCGGCGGAGTGCGTCGATGATCCGTCGAATCTGCATAGGGAGATGATCGGCAAGAATTGCCGCCTACTTTTCCACTTCGAACACCGCACGAAGCGGCGCGGCCGATCACTCGCAATAAGAGGCGAAACGTTCCTCGATGGGGAGGCCACGCACTGCCGCGCGCAGGCGCTGGGCGAGGTCGCGCCCCTGGCAGCGATCCCGCTCGCCGCCGGAAGCGAGGGCGGCGATCCGGGTCAGTTCACATTCGAGTTGCACGAAGATCTCGTCGCGCAGCTTGCGAGCCTGCACGCTGAACTCGGTTCGATGATCGTCCTCCAGCGCCACCAGTTCATCGAGCGCACGCACCGCTTCCGCGATCCGCACGGCGGCGAGCAGCTCGGGCAGGGAATTCATCGCTCGGAGCGAGCGCTCGAAGGTCGCGCGGTCGAGCGGCGTCCCGGCAGGCTCCGCATCCTCGGGGCAGCGCTCGCGCCACTTCTCGATGAGCGCCGCGATCTCGTCTGGCCCGCTGACCTGCCAGATCGGCTCCGTCTCGCACTTGGCAGAGCGGATGCGAATCGATGGGAGGCTGAAAGGGACCATCTCCTTTTGCGGCCACTTCGCCGCCCACTCTTCCGGCATCGACGCATAAGACTCCCTGTGCCAGACGAATGCGCGCAGCTCATCGCGTTCCGCGACCGTTTCCAAGGCGTCCTTCACCGCAATGCAGCGCGTACAATACGGATGGACGTATTGCTCGAGCACGGGCTTCCCGACGTAGCTGGCGAACAGTTCGGCCTCTTTTCGCGACTCCACGAAAGCGCCCTCGGCGTACGCGACGGGGAGCGCCGGCAATGCGAGTCCCATCGGCCGCAGGGGAAGGGGTTCCCACGCGACGGCAGACTCCGGATCCCGCGGTATCTGCAATCGATAGCGCGTATACGTGAGGTGAAACAGGTAGTAGGCGAAGAATGCGAGCAGGAACAGCGCGGCGATCCGCGAGAGCGCGCGCATCCAGCGGGACGGCGGCGCATCTTGCGTCATCGCATCCTGTGCGTCGCCGGAGCTTGCGCCGCGCGCACGATCGCCGTCGTCGAAAGAGGCCGGGACTGCGATCGCCGCGCCCGCGCCCTTCGCAGGCTCGGGGATCGATTCCTCGAGCCGATAGAGTGTGCGGATCCGCTCGCCGAATTCCCGGCACCGCGCGCAGCCGCGCACGTGCTCCGCTACCGTATCCCGCTCCGCGTCCGGCAGGCGATCCGTGACGAAGTCCGCCAGCTTCGTTTCGAACTCTTCGCAGCTCATCGCGGATCCTCCTGCAATCGCAGCTTCTCCGTCAGCTTGAGAAGCGCGAGGCGCAGGCGCGATTCGATGGTCTTCAAGGGCTCGCCGCACGCAGCGGCGATCTCCCGACAGTTCAGCCCTTCGAATCTGTGCAACACGAACACTTCCTTCTGCGCCGCCGGCAACGCATCGATCGCTCGCCGTACCCGGTCGCGCGCCTCCTCGCGTTCGACGCCGTCCACGGGCTCGGCGGCCCCGCGCGCCGCGCCGTCGATCGCGCGCAGCACAACGCCGCGATCTTGCGCTTCGCGCCCGGAGGTCCGCCGCCATTGGTTCAGCGCGACGCTGTAGAGATACGCCGCAGGGCGCTCCGTGGCCGCGAAGCTCCGCCGGTAGCGCCACAGGCTCAGGAAAGTGCTCTGCACGAGATCCTCGGCCCGGTGCTCGCAGCGGCAAAGCCGCGCGAAGAAGCCGAACAGTGCCAGACTCTCTTGCGCGAAGAGCGCCTCCATAGCCCCGTGGTCGCCATCGGCGATTCGAAGCAGCAAACGCGCCAAGTCGGCATCTCTCGCTGACATCCCACCTCTCGACGCGGACTGACCCCGTATCGACATCGAGTCGGGTTCGCGTTCCAAACCTCAATCTTCTTTCGGGTCGCCGGCTGCCAGCGAGGGAGGACCGATCATAGCGCCTCGGAGCGTCTTCCAGAACGCCGCCTGTACTCGCGGATCGCGCTTTGTACGCGCCCACGGGCAGGACTCGGCAGCGCGAGTTTTTTTGAGGCTCCGCGCGCCAAGTCCGCTCCTTCACCATGGATTGATCCCCGTTGCTCGGTCCCTAACCCGGAAAGGAGGGAAACGTGCGAATCCTGTTGGCCGTGTTGCTGGTCGCTGGAATCTTCGCCGTCGGCGCGCTCAGCGCCGGCGCGGGAAGCAATTCGAAGTGCAACCAGCACATGTGTCCCCTGGCCCAGGCCTCGACGCAGGCGGGGTACCAGGTCGTTTCGCAGCTCGCCGTAGCGTCCGTGGACGCCGCCGAGTTGGAGCAGTGATCGTAACGGGAGAGGCGCGTCGTGCCTCTCCCGCCTTGACTCGACTCCTCGAATAAGAAAGGCGAAAGGTGCGAACATGGTGCGAGGGAATACGTGCAAGTGGTGGACTGCGTGCGTGGCGGCGGTAGCGCTCGCGGCCGGCGCACTGACACTGGCCGCCGAAACGGGAGTGAAGGGGTCCGCGGAATTCGAGGCGGCGTGGGAAGCCTACCGATCGGGCAAGGCGGCGGAGGAACAATTCGCGAAAGTCGCCGACGATCAGTCTCAGTCGGCGAAGGATCGCTTCAACGCGACCTACGTGCTCGCCGTGATCGCCATGGCAAAGAAGGACCACGCCGCGGCGCTGTCCCGTCTCGACGCCGCGGAGAAGCTCATCGCGGGGCGGCCGCAGGTGGCCATTCGCCGCGCCGAGATCCTGGTCGAGAAGAAGGATCTCAAGGAGGCTGCGAAAGCGCTCAAGAAGGCGCAGGATGGAATCAAGAAGAACGCGGCGCTCCAACTTCGTCACCAATTCGCGGAGGCGCGCCTCGAGCACGCGGCGGGAGCGACGGACAAGGCGATCCTGCGCCTCGAGAAGATGAGCGCGCGCAACGCGAAGAATTGGGAGATCCACTTCGTGCTCGGTACCTACTACGAAGCGAAGGACGACCCGAAGCAAGCGCTCGCTCATTACGATGCGGCCATCGCCAACGACCCGAAGCAGGACCCGCATCCCGGCGTCTACGCGCTCCAGCGCTGGGCGGCGCTCGCCGTCTCTTCCGATCCCGGCTCGTACTCGAACAAGCAGACGTTGACGAAGGCGATCGCGCGGTACCGCGCATTTCTCGATCGCGCGCGCGCGAATAACGTTCCGGCGGACCTCGTCCAAACCGTGACGCAAGCCATGAACGCGCTGGAGATGTTCGGCGGCAAGTAGCCGCCGCTATCCGGCGACGATTGCGAGGAGCCGGCGGGCGCGTGCTTCGATCTCAAAGAAGCGCGCCGCGGCGAGATCCGCGGGATCGAAGAGGTGATTCACGAATCCGAGCGCATGGGCGCCGGCGGCGAGATACGCGCGGGCGTTTTCGGCGGTAACGCCGCTCGTGGGAACCACGCGCAAGAAAGGAAACGGTCCTAGGAGCGCGCGCAAGTAGTCGGGGCCATCCGCCGGAGCGGGAAACAATTTCTGGAGCGGCGCCCCCGCGCGGTGCGCGTGGAGGAACTCCGCGGCCGTGTAGGCGCCCGCCACTAACGCGACGCCGAGGGAGCGTGCCGCGGCAATGACCGCTTCATCGGCGACCGGCGAGACGAGGAAACGCGCGCCGCGCGCCACGGCCGCGCGGGCGGCCTCCACGTCGAGCACGGTTCCGGCGCCACAGGTGATCCCCGGGCGCCGCGCCAGCTCCGCGATCGCATCGAGCGCGCGCGGCGTGGTGAGGGTCACCTCGACGATGCGGAAGCCGCCCGCGATAGCGGCCTCCAGCGCAGGGAGCACGGCGCTCTCGATGCTCGTGCGGAGAATTGCGCTGGCACGTTGTTCCCCGAGATATGCCGCGAATCGCTCCGGGTCCATGGAGAGCCGCCGTTCAATCGATCGTCGCGATGACCTTCAGCTCGATCGCGATCGGCGTCGGCAGCGCAGTCACTTCGACCGTCGTCCGCGCCGGGCGATTGTTCTGAAAGTGCTCCTGGTAGATCCGATTGAAGGCCGCGAAGTCGCGCTTCATGTCGGTGAGGAACGCCGTCACGTCCACGATTCGCTCCCAGTCGCTGCCGGCATCCTCGAGCACGTGGCGGACGTTTTGGAGCACGGCGCGGCATTGCACATCGAAGTCGTAGGACGCGATCTCGCCGCGGTCGTCGAGGACGACGCCGGGAATCTCGCGCTTCCCTTTCGCGCGCGGCCCGACCCCGGAGAGAAAGAGCAGGTTGCCTGCGCGACGTGCGTGCGGATAAGGTCCGACCGGCTCGGGCGCTCGCTCGCTCATGAACGCGCCGCCGCTCATTGCCGCTCCTTCCCGCGGGGCGGACCGCCGCCGGCGCCCTGGGAAATGCGGATGCAGACGTTTTTCGGCTCGGTAAAAAAGCGCAACGCCTCATCTCCACCTTCGCGGCCGATGCCGCTCTCCTTCATACCGCCGAACGGCGCGCGCAGATCGCGCAGCATCCAGCAATTGATCCAGACCGTCCCGGCGTCGATGCGGCTCGCTACGCGGTGCGCGCGCGCGAGATCTGTGGTCCAGAGCGTCGCCGCGAGGCCGTAGCGGGTTCCGTTGGCGATGGCGATCGCTTCTTCCTCGCCGTCGAAGGGAATCACGCTCACGACGGGGCCGAAGATCTCCTCTTGATTCACGCGGCACTCCGGCCCGAGCCCGGTGATCACCGTCGGCTCGAAGAAGTAGCCGCCGCGGCAGCGCTTGGAGACCGGCGGCGGCGCCGCTCCGCCGCACCGGATGGCGCCACCTTCGGTGCGCGCGAGCGCGACGAACCCGCTCACCTTGTCGAAGTGCGATTTCGAGATCAGCGCGCCCTGATCGGTCTTCTCTTCGAGCGGATCGCCGATCGTCAAGCGCTTCGCCGCGGCGACGAGCCGCTCCACGAAGCGATCGTGGAGCGGCCGTTCTACGAGGATGCGGGAGCCGCACAAGCAAATCTCTCCCTGGTTCAGGAATGCGGCGCGCGCGGCGCTCGCCACCGCTTCCTCGAAGTCGGCATCCGCGAACACGATGTTCGGGTTCTTCCCTCCGAGTTCGAGGGAGAGCTTCTTGAAGAGGGGAGCGGCGCTGCGTGCGATCTGGGCGCCGGTTGCCGTGCCGCCCGTGAAGGAGATCATCGGCACCCTGGGATGCGCAGCGAGGGCGGCGCCCGCGCGCGCGCCGGTGCCGTGGACGATGTTGAGCACTCCGGCCGGCAGGCCGGCGTCGCGGCAGATCTCCGCGAGGAGGTGCGCGGTCATGGGCGTCAATTCGGAAGGCTTGCCGACCGCGGAGTTCCCCGTGGCGAGCGCAGGCGCGACTTTCCACGAAAAGAGATAGAGCGGCAGATTCCAGGGAGAGATCAGCGCGGCGACGCCGCGCGGTTGGCGCAGCGTGAAATTGAGTGCGACGTCGTCCGTCGCCTGCGTCTCGGAGGAAGCGTGAAGGATCGCCGTCGCGAAGAAGCGAAAGTTGCTCGCCGCGCGCGGGATGTCGAGGCTGCGCGCGAGCGAAATCGGCTTCCCCGTGTCGATGCTCTCGGCGCGCGCCAACTCCTCGTGCCGCGCGTCGATGCGCGCCGCGATGTCGAGCAAGATGCGCGAGCGCTCCGCGGCCGGCGTGCGCGCCCACCCGGGGAACGCGCGCTTCGCGGCGTCCACGGCGTCGTCGATGTCGAGCTCATCGCTGGCCGGCACCAGCGAGTACGCGGCACCCGTCGCCGGCTCGAGATTCTCGAGATATTCGCCCGAGCGCGGCGCGCGGAACTCGCCATCGATGTAGTTCGAGATCTTCTGCACGGCTCAGATGCTCGCAATCCTGCCGCCGTCTACGGGCAGGCTTACGCCGGTGATGTACGAGGCCGCCGGCGAGGCGAGGAAGCCCGCGGCGGCGGCGATCTCCTCTGCGCGCGCGAAGCGCCCGAGCGGGATCCGGCTCACGTACTCCCGCGTCAGTTCGGCCACGGAGATCTTGCGGCGCTCGGCGCCGGCCCGGATCAACGAGCGGAGGCGGCCGGTGTCCGTATAACCGGGGAGGATGTTGTTCACCGTGATGCCGAAGGGCGCTAGCTCGCCCGCCAGCGTCTTGGCCCAGCTCGCGACGGCCCCGCGCGTCGTGTTGGAAACGCCGAGGTTCGGAATCGGCTCGCGCACGGAGGTGGAGATTACGTTGATGATGCGCCCATAGCCGTCGCGTTTCATCCCCGGGACCAGCGTCTGCACGAGGAGCTGATTGCAGAGCAAGTGCATGCGTAGCGCCTCGAGAAACGCGTCCGGCGCGGCGTCGAGCACGGCGCCGGGAGTGGGTCCGCCGGTGTTGTTCACGAGGATGTGGCAGGGACCGGCGTTCGCGATGTGCGCCGCGACCTTGGCGCGCAGCGCCTCCGGCTCGCGGAAGTCCGCGCTCAGGAAGGAGGGCTTGGCACCGCTCGCGGCACCGATGCGCCCGGTTTCGCGCTCGAGGGCGGCGGCATCGCGCGCGAGCAACGTGAGGGCGGCGCCGCGGCGCGCCAGCTCCTCGGCGCATGCGAGTCCGATGCCTTGCGTGCTTCCGCAGACGAGCGCGTGCTTGCCGGCGAGCGAATCCACGGAGTTGCTTCCGTTCTCGAAGTCGCGCCGAATGGCGTGCGGCGCTGGGGAGGAGCGCAAGCTCGCGCGACGCCGGCGCGAGGATCGCCAGCCGGCAAGCTATAGAAGGTAGAGCGCTTTTCCAAGGCGAATCCGCCGCGCGGGCACGGGCGAAACTTGCCGCCGCCAGGACCGCGCGCGCTTCGGCGCCGCGCCGACTTCGACTATCATGCGCGCCGCGCGAGCGCCGCTGGCGGCGCCCTGCCGCTTTCGTGGGGAGGAAGATTTGGTTCGACCGTACGGACGCGAACTCTATCTCGAGGAGGCTGTTCGCTACGTGCCGAAGCTCGTGACGTTGCTCGATACGAATCCGTATCGACCGACCTATGGCTGCTTCGACCGCGAATACTGGCACTACCGAACGGCGGATTTTCCATCTGCGATGCACCAAGCGAGCGTGCTGCCGCTCGCGCTCTTCTATCAAACACCGCATCCGCGTAACCCGCTCTATCAGAGTCCTCGCGTGCGCGAGTGGGTTCTCGCCGCAATGGCGTTCGCGCGCCGCAGCTCGCACGGCGACGGTTCCGGAGACGACTACTATCCTTTCGAGCGCGCCCTCGGCGCGACGGCTTTTTCACTCCTCGCCATGACCGAAGCGTACCAGCGGCTCGGCTTCGCCGACGATGGGCTCCTGCGCTTCTTCCGCCGCCGCGCCGATTGGATCTGGTCGCACAGCGAACCGGGGGGAATCTCGAATCACCAGGCGCTCGCGGCGCTCTGCCTCTACAACGTGTTCGCCATCACGCGCGATGACAAGTATCGCGAGCGTTGCCGAAGCAGGATCCAAGCGCTTCTCGCCAGTCTCACGCCGGAGGGTTGGTTCGTCGAGTACGACGGCTGCGATCCCGGCTACAACACGTGGACGATCGACTTCCTTGCACGGTACTACCTCAAGTCGAACGATGAATCGGTCTGGCCCGCGCTGCGGAGCGCCGTCGCGTTCACCCAGTACTTCCTGCATCCCGATGGGAGCATCGGCGGGGTCTACGCGAGCCGGGACAGCTTCAATTTCTCCCCGGTCGGCTTCGAGCTGCTCGCCCCACGCATGTCGGATGCGGCGTGGGTCGCGAACGCGTTTCTGAAGTCCCTTGCGGGCGGCCGCCACGCGCGATTCGATGACGACCGCGTCTTTCAGCATCACCTCGAGCAGTACCTGCTCGCCTTTCATGCCTACTCCGTGGGAGCCTCGCTCAGCGCGGGACCGGGGGAGAGCTTTCAGCGTTACTTCCCGCAGGCGGGCCTCCTCGCGCAAAGAAAGGGAGAGCACTACCTCGTCATGTCGCTGAAGCGAGGCGGTGCATTTCGGCTCTTCAAGGGGGAGCAGTGCGTGCGCACGGAGGCCGGCTATATCGCCAAGGTTCGCGGCGGGGGTACGATCGTGTCGAATCTCGTCGACGACGATCGCTCGGTCCACGTCGACGGGAATCAGGCGCGGATCAGCGGCCACTTCCACGAAGCGCGATTTCGATACGCTTCGCCGTTCAAGCTCATCTTGTTTCGGCTGCTGCTCCTGGCCACGGGTTTTTCCGCCCTCGCGTCGCGCGGCGTGAAGGCGCTCCTCCAGCGCGCGCTCGTCCTCCGCAAGGTGCGCGCCCCGGTACGCTTCGAGCGCACCTTCTCCTTCGAGGCGGGGCTTCGCGTTCACGACCGGATCGCGCTCGGCGATGGGGTCGAGCTGGCGGACCTCTCCCTGGGGAGCGACATCGCGACGAAGTACACCGCGATCGGCGAAGTTTTCGAGCCAAGCCGGCTCGAGCGCTGGACCAGCCTGAGCGCCCAGCTCCCACTCCTCTCCGAGCGCCGCGAAATCGAGCTAAAGCGAGAATTCCTCTAAAGTTGCGACGCGAAGCGGACGATGAGCGAGGGGCACTGCGCACCCCTGGCTGCCGCGGCTTCCGCCGCCACCACGGGGCCCCAATAATATGGAAAGGCAGCCGCACTTTGGCAGCGAGCGACGCCTGGAACATGGGGCGAACCGCGTGCCCCGCGCTCACGCACCCGCTCGCGGCACAGGAGCGTCGCGTCCGCGACCACTTCGAAACCAACGCGGGGGATTATTTCGAGACGCACTCCGGCGAGGCGGGCGGCGCCCGCGAGATCAGAGACCGCTATCTCGCGGCGCTCGGCGCGCGGCTCACGGGCGCGAGCGCTCTCGACGTCGCTTGCGGCCCGGGCAACTTCGCCGCGTGGGCCGCGCGCCGAGTCAAAGGCCCCGTTGTGGGCCTCGACTTCTCGGCCGCGATGATCCGCATCGCCAAGGAGCGTTTTTCCGACGTCGATTTCGTCGTGGGCGATGCGCGGCGCCTGCCTTTCGCGAGCGGTGCGTACGACGTCGTCTATAGCTTTCGGAGCCTGCAGCACGTTCCGGACATGGAGGGCGCGATCGCCGAGATGGCGCGCGTCGCCGCGCCCGGCGGCGCGTTGCTCTTCGACTTCGTGAACGCATGGAATCCGCTCGGCGCGCTCAGGTCGACGGCGTCGGTGTCGCGGCGCTTCATTTACTTGCGCGCGCACACTCGCCGCGCGATCGGGGCGTTGTGCGCGCGGCTCGGCCTCGTGGTCGACGAGTGGCTCCCCATCCAACTGCTCGCGGACAGTGCGAACGCGCGCAAGTACTTCGGCGCGCGGCCGCTCGCGTGGCTGCCGCGGCTGTTCGAGCGGGCGAACGAGTGGTCGGCACGCTGCCGCTTCCTCGACGCGCTGGCGCTGCGCGTGCTCGTCGTGGCGAAGAAGCCGCCTGTCCGAGAGGACGCCGCGCCCGCGGCGCAAGCGACCGTTGTCGATGATCCCATTTGCAGTACCGCAAGTTGACGCGGGGGCCTTTCCCCAAGCGATCGCGGCTTGCTTCGCCGGCGGCAAGAGGCAGGCCGCGCTCGTCGAGGCCCTCGAAGCGCGCTTCGCTGCGCACATCGGGACGCAGGACGCGGTGGCGGTCCCGTCGGGGCGAGGCGCGCTCGCGCTCATCTACCGCTTCGCGGGCTGCGACGGCGGGAGCGTCGTCGCATCTCCGTACGTCTGCGTGCCCGCGATCGATGCGATTCGCTGGAGCGGGGCGCGACCGCTCTTCATCGACATCGATCCCACGAGCTACAACCTGCGCTTCGACGATCGCCTCGAAACCGCACGGGGCATCCGCGCGGTCTGCCTGAGCTACCTCTACGGGCTCGTCGACGATCCCCAGCCGTTCATCGCGTGGGCACGCCGCCGGGGCATCTACGTCGTGGAGGATGCGGCGATCGCGCTCGGCGCGCGCATCGCGGGCAGGATGGCGGGATCGCTCGGAGACGCCGGAGTCTTCAGCTTGCAAAGCTCCAAGATCGTCTCCGGCTGGCGCGGCGCGGTAGTGACCACGAACGACGCAAAGCTCGCATCGTTCTTGCGCGAGAGGCGTTCCGCGATGCAGGCGACGAGCGCCGTGCGCGCCGGCGTGAACGTGGCGATCACGCGGCTGCGGAGCACGCTCGCGCATCCCGCGCTCTACGGCGCTTCGCTCTATCCGCTCAGGCGCGCATCGCTCAAGCCGTGGGGTGCGGCGCTCCTCCGCGGCATCCTGAGCCAGGATCCGAGCGAGGCCGCGAGCGGCGCGAGCCCGGCCGCGATGCCGCGGTGCGACGGGCGCAGGATGAGCGGCGCGCAGGCGGCTTTCGCGCTCCCTTCCATCGAGAGAATCGCTTCGATCATTGCCACTCGGCGCTCGCACGCTCGTTTCTTGGGTGCGAAGCTCGCGCTGGTCCCGGGGATCGCTCTTCCCGTCGAATCCGCCGGATTCGAACACGCCTTCGGCCGCTACCCGATTCGCATCGAGGGCCGGCCCAAGCGGGAGGTGGTCTGTGCGCTCGCGCGGCGCGGGATCGAGGCGGGGGAGTACTATCCCTATACGATCCCCAGCACGCGCCACTTCGCGGGCGGTGGTCATGATGTACTCGGGCCGCTCGCGAACGCGGAGCTTGCCGCGCGGGAGACCGTGCTCCTGCCGATGCACACGCGCCTCCGCAGAGTGGACCTCGAGCGCATCGGCGCCGCGGTAGAGGCGATCGCGCGAGGCCTCGCGTAGTAAACACGAGTCAAGAAGCTCCGGCATGCACCGCGGTGGTCGCGGCTCTGGCGCAAGCCCCCCTGGTGTCGAGGCTCTCGCATGCTCCGCGATCGATGCGGCTCTCCCGTTAGCCCTGGTGTCGAGGCTCTCGCCTGCACCGCGATCGATGAGGCTCTGGCATGTGCCCCCTGGTGTCGAGGCTCCGCCTCGACACCGAGCCCCCGCGGCTCTGCCGCTGCTCCGTAACACCGGCCGGCACATACCGCATCGTCGCGTCATCGGAGGCAGAGCCTCGGGAGCGCCCGTGACGAGGCGGAGCCTCGTCACGAGGGCTAGATGAAGTGCGAGGCGCGCGATGGGGCAGACTCGGGAATGGGGCGGAGCCTCGTCACGAGGTTCTCATCGGATCCGACGCGAACGAGTCGCCGCGGATCTTCAGAATGTCGTGCGCGGCGTGTACATCGCCGCCCGCGTTCAACTCGGTGACGAGCAGGCCGCGATTCGCGCAGATGACGACGACTCCTCCGTCGCGGCGAAGAGCGATGCGTCCGCTCGCGCCGCGAATCTCGTCTTCGAGGAGCCGAGTGCGGTGGATTCCGATCTTCCGACCTCCGAGGTAGGTAAATGCGCCGGGCAGTCCCGGACCGTGCAATCCTCGCACGAGATCGTGGACCTGCCGGTCCGTGTGCCGCTCCCAATCGATCGCGCCATCCCACGGATAGCGCTTCGAGTAGTGACAGCCCGCCGCGAGGTCTTGCGGCTCCGCGGGAGCATCGCCGCGCTCCAGACGGGCCAGCACTTCGACCAGCATCTCCGGGAATAGCTTCAACGTCACCGCTTGGGCGTCGCCCGCGGTCATGTCGCCGCCGATCTGGTAGGTGCGCCGGCAGAGCACGGCCCCGGTGTCGATCCCGTCGTCGACGTAGAGGATCGCGCACCCTCCGACCGGCTCGCCGTTGATGATCTGCCAATTGATCGGAGACGCGCCGCGGTAGTGCGGCAAGAGTCCGCCGTGGAGATTGATGGTGCCGCGCGGCGGAATGCTCCAAAGCGGCCGCCGGAGGATGCGGGCGTAACCTGCGAGCACGATCAGGTCGGGGGTTCTCCGCTCGACCTCCGCGGCGAACTCCGGAGCATTCGCGTCGCGCGGCGCGAAACAGGCGAGCCCGTGTCTCGCCGCCGCCGCGCGCAGCGGGTTCGCGCTCGCCGGCGCCGCCTCCTCGAAGTGGCCGGCGACGCCGGCCACGAAGTGATTCGCCTCGAGCAGTGCATCGAGGCAGCGGGCG
>JAKEFC010000257.1 GCA_022616235.1 Planctomycetota bacterium | reverse complement strand
CTGGTATTCGTTGAGCATGCGCGCGGGAAGCAGCGGCATGTCGCCCGCGAGCTCGGGGAAGGGTAGGGGAAGCTCCGGCTGCTGCTGGACCGTTTCTTCTGGCATGCGACCTCCTCCAAGGTCACTCCCCGCAGAGGATACGCCAGTCGCCGCTGCGCTCGCGGCCTACCGGCGATTTCTTGTCGCCTGCCGCCAGGCCGTCTTTAATCCAGCCGTCCGATTTGAATCAGGCGAACAGCGTTTCGCTGTCCACGGCGAAGGATGTCGCCGCCTTCCGTCCTTGGCGGCCGTAGATCTCGATCTCTCGCGACTGGGGATGCACGATCCACGCTTCCACCGCGCCGGCGTTGACATAAGCCATCGCCTTCTCGCGCAGCTTGGGCAGCGCGTTCGTGGCGGACACGATCTCCACGCACAGCTCCGGCGCGCTCGAAAGCGGCATTTCCTCGGGATGCGCAGTGAGGAAACCATCCGAGCACCACGCCACGTCGGGCGCGCGGACGCCGAGCGGCGTAGTGACACCGACTTCCACCATCGTCTGCCCACCGAGCGCCTTTCCCAGCGCCTTGGCGATGCGCGTGGCGGCAATGCCGTGGCTCTTACCCACCGGACTCATCAGTATCTCTCCCCACTCGGTGAGCTCGATCTTGCCGGGGACGTCTTCGAAGGTCGGGTCTTCGCACAGCGCCCGCCAGCGCCGCGCGAGCTCATCCGGCGCCAAAGGGGCTTCGATCGCTGCGACGGGCAGGGACATGGTTTGCCTATCTTACGCCCGGGAGGGATTGCGCTCGCTAAGGCTTTGAGCTTCCAAGGCCGAGACGCTCGCGCAGGCGGCGGGGAATTTCCGGGTCGAGCGGCGGCTTCATGCGGCCGCCGTCGCGCTCGATCTGCGCGACGAGCGCCTGGACCGCTTCGCGTCCTGCGCTGTCGCGCACCGCCTCGAGCGGCGTGCGCCCGCCGAGCGCGGGGATCTTCTCGTCAACCCAGCGCTCGTAATGTTTCGCCATCATCTCGGCGATCTTGGCCTTTACTTCCGGAAGCTCCGCGAGCCTTTCCGGGTCCTTCGAATCGCTGCCCGCGGGCGCTTGCGCGAGCATGCGCTCGAGCGACTGGATCTCGGTCGCTCGATGGCGGGCGCGGCCGCCGAGCGCGGCGGCGACGATCTCGCGGAAACGCCGCTCGCGCTCCTCGGAGTTCACTTCCGCGATGAGGCGCGTGCCGTCGATCTCGATCGAGCCGAGCACGGTGTTCTCCCACGCGGGCATCTGGGCGTTGCCTTGCTCGAGCCAGTTGAGCTTCACGCGCGAAAGCGAGCCGGCGGCATCGCGCCCTGCGTCGCGCAGCAGCTCCGGCTCGGAATCGGAGAGGGCGAGGTGCTTGAGCGCGTCGAACGCTTGCTGCGCCGAGGGCACGTCGAACACGACGCGGCGCGGCGAAAGCGCCTCTCCGTCGGTGTTCTGCATCGCGGGCAGTTTTCGCGCGAAGACTTCCTCGGAGATGTCGTGGTACAGGGCGATGAGCGCGTCCTCGGCTTTGCGCAGCCGCTCGGGCGCGGCGTTGATTGCGCCGCCGAAGCGCTCGTGCCGGAACTCGATCGCCTTGATCTTCCAGATCGGCGGGATGGCGAATCCCGGTGCCGCCTCGAGCAGCGTAACGCCGCCCGCTCCAGCCAACTGGCCGATAAGGAGATCGGCTGTGCGCATGGTTGCCGAGGCCGAGCGCTCGCTCACGTCGTGCTCCGCGCCCGTAAAGAGGTCCTTCACCCGCATGCCGCGTCCCGGATCGACGCCCAGGATCTCGAAAGCGCTGAAGGGCGAAGCGAGGCACGATTCCAGATACTCGCGCAGCAGCGGATCGAGCCGTTTCTTCCGGCGCAGGTATTCCGCGGTCGGCGTGACGCCGCAGAGCGCTTGGTCCCGCACGCTTGTCGTCTCCGCGGGCGGCGACCAGCGATGGTAGAACCAGGCCATGAAGAGCTGGAGATGCCGGGTTTGCGGATCGAAGGCCGCTTCGCTATCCGACACGAAAGAGCGCCAGGCTTCTTCGATTGCCCCCGGGCCGTAGGTATTCGTGGCAAAGCGCAGCATGTCGCGCTGGTGCTCGTCGAGCAGGCGGCGAAGGCGCCGCCAGGCGAGGCTTTCGAGCGGCTCGGCTTCGGCTTTGTTCAGGCAGCAGCGCTTGTATTTCCTGCCGCTGCCGCAGGGGCAAGGGTCGTTGCGGCCGACCTTGGGCGCGTCTCTCATATACGGTCCGGGCACATCGTCGAGTGAAAAAAGCTCGTCAGGCGCGGCGGCGTCGTCGAAAGGAAAGGCATCGTCCGCCTCCTCCGGCTCGTCCGCATCGTCCTTCGCCCAGCGCTCTTGCCGCTCGGCGATGCTCGCCGGGGAATAGAACCGCCAGGGATCGTCGAAGCGCTCGCGACGCCGCGCATCGCCTGCGCGGGCGTAAGCCCTCTTCACATCGCCTGCGCCGAAGTGCGCGAAAGGACCCTTTTGCTCCTCGGCCAGGCGCTCGAGCAGCGGCCGATGGCGCTCTCGCGGGAAGTCGAGAAGCTTGCCGCCCGCCGCGAAGCGCAGCGTGCTGTCGTCCGATCCATCCGCGGCCATCGCGGCTCCCCAGTCGAGCGCCGCGTCGAGCGCTCCGGCGCCGTCGCGCTCGCCGGCCGCGACGACGGCCTCGATCGCCTGGATGCGCATGTACCAGTCGATGCGGCGGTCCCTCGCAAGCTCGCGCAGCGCCGCAAGCACGGCCGCGGGCTTGTCTCGAAAGAGCGCGGGCCAGTAGCCGCTCAGCCAGTCCTGGAGGTTCTCGTCCTCGGCGCGCTCCATGCGGCGCATGAGCGAGACGAGGAGCAGTCCCGCATCCTCCGAGGGAACAAGCCCGAGGATCATTACGGCATGCAGCCGAAGCCACCACTCGCCGAGCGGCGCGCCTTCGCGCCAGAAGCGCTCGTCGCGCGCGATCTCCTGGAAGGCCCGCACCATCTCGTCGCCGCGCCGCGCGCATTCTTCGATGACGTTGCGCGGCACGCGGTCTTCGTCGCCCCTCAGAAGGTCGAGCAATCGCGGAGCCGCGAGCCCCGAAAGCTCTTCGGCGGCGTACGCGGGAGGGGGCGTCGTCATGGGGCCGGGGCGGCTCTTTACGGCGCAGGCGATTCTACGCGAGGGATCGCGCCGCCGCGCGGGACGGGGCGCAGATGCTCGGCGAGTCGCTACTTTGAAAAGAGCTCCCGCGGCTCGAGCCACACCTCAGGCAAGGCGATCGCGGCAATGCGTTGGTCGCCCGCCGCGGTGAAGCTCGTCTGGTAGCCGCTTGCGCTCGGCTCGCGATAGACCCGCACGACGCGCTCGTTCACATCGACGACCCACACTTCCGGGACGCCGCAGCGCGCGTAAAGCGGCACCTTCGTGCCGAGGTCGAAGGCAAGCGTCGTATCGGCGACCTCCACCGCGAGCAGGATCTCCGCCGCGGTGGGGTGCGCGCCGGTGTAACTGTCGGCGCGCGGCTTGAGCAGCGCAAGATCGGGTTGCGGCACCGAGCGTTCGGACACGATCACGGGATCCTGTACCGAAACCACCGCCCGGTCGCCCGCGCGCTGCACGAAGAGCCGCGTCAGCATCTTCACCCTGCCCGCATGCGGGCTTCCGATCGGCGCCATCTCGATGATCTCCCCCTCGATCAGCTCGAGCCGCGCCTCCGGCGCAAAAACACCCGCCTCGCCCATGCGCAGGTACTCCTCGGCGCTGACCGGGTGGCGCTGCGGATACTCCAGAATCGCGCTCATCGCGAATATCTTATCAGCACGCTGATCAAGGTACGCAGAGTCTTCCTCCTGGATGAATGTCCACCAGGCGAACGATCCCGCAATGAGGCTGGCCGAATGCCGCCGCCAGCTCGCCGAAATCCTTGTCGAGCGTAATGAGGACGCGCGATTCGCGCCGCGCGGCCTCCAGGATCGCCTCGTCGCCTGGATCGGGGCTCCAATCCCCCGCCCAAACCGCGTCGCGCCCCGCCGCCGCCAGCGCAGCCCGGGTGCGCAGCGAGACGCATTTGTCCAGCAGAAGCTTCAATCCGCAGAGTCGACGAACGCCGGCTCGTAGCGCTCACGGCCGACGACGCGTCGCGCATAGACGAGACAGGCGCGGACATCGGCCTCCTCCAGGTAGGGGTAGTGCTCCACGATCTCCGCCGCCGTCGCGCCGGCTGCAAGCATGCCGAGAACGTGCTCGACAGCGATCCTCATGCCGCGGATGATCGGCTTGCCGCCGAAAATCTTCGGGTTTACGGTAATGCGCTTCAGCAGCTCGGCTTCGTCCATCGCGCGGCTCCGATTAATGTATATGCATGATTCTAAGCCCTGCGCCCGAGCGCAAGATTCCGCGCGACAGGACCCGCGTCAGAACTGGTATCCCATCGCCGTCCAGTAGCGCCAATCCTCGATCGCCTCGCGGGCATCGCCGTCCATTCCGACCGCGGCAAGCTGCTCGAGCGGCACGCCGACCTTGCGCCCCGCAAACCGTGCGAGGACGATCATGCCGCCCATGCAATCCTCCTCCAGCGCCATGCCGAGCACCTCGACCTCCTCGCCTTTCCTGAAAGGCGACACCGCCCGCTCCGCGACGCACTTCGCCTTGAAGGGAAAGCGCAGCTTCCCCTGGAGGTAGTAGTACCAGCCCATCGCGCGCTCGTCGGAGGTGTAGGCATCGACAACGATCTCCTGGTCGATGCGGTGTTCGCGGATGCGGTTGCGTTTTGGGTTGCGCACCGGTAACGGAAGTTTGTTCTGGTGACAGCTACGAGATTGGTCGAAGCAACCCAAAGCCGACGTACCGGCCACGTCCAACCACGATCGGTCCCGAAACGGGCTCTTGGAAATTGACGCGAATGTGGAGCCGTGGACTCGCCCGCAAGTAGGCAGCAGTGCGGTACTGAGTCGCTGCGTAGATGCCCGCTCTCCATGGAGCGCGCGACCATTCGACGTCGACTACCTTCCCAACTCCGATGCGTTCAATCGCTCCTCGAACGAGTTCGTCGCGGCGTTTTGAAATGACTCGATCGAGTTCTTGTGCGGCACGAGAATCGCCGGCGCGAGCTTGCTGACGGCGGCGTGCATGCCCGAGTTGTTCCCAGTCTTTGCGCAGAAATTCTGGCCGCTCCAATATCACGGGCGTCACCGACTCCCACACAGAGGACCGTTGTGTTAACAAAGAGAGCCACTCGCGATCTTCCTCGCGTCGGAGCACGACACCCGTCCCTTGTCCATTGTCCACCAACTCTCGATTGTGCAAGAGGGCCACGACCGTCTCGAACAGCTGAATGGCCTCCGCACCATCAGTACAACCGAAGCCAACTAGTGCCAGGCGCCGAAT
>JAKEFC010000256.1 GCA_022616235.1 Planctomycetota bacterium | reverse complement strand
TATCTCGCCGGCTTCGCGGCGCTCCGGCAGCCCCGGCGCTTCGGCGGCTTGGTCCTCGCGTCCGCGCGACTGAAGAGCGAGTTTCTCGAGCAAGAGCTGCGCGGCGCCGAGCTGCCGAAGACCCTCGTCCTCCACTCCGAATCCGACGCGGGCATCGCGTGGCCTCGCGCGAAGGAGCACGTGCAGCGCCTCATCGACGCGGGCGCCGACGTCGAGATCTTCCTCCACGAGGCGGGGCATCGCCTGCCTCCCGAAGCGGTGCGCCACGTCGCCGGGTGGCTCGAGCGAAAGGGCTTCCATGGATGAAGAACGGCGCACCCTCGCGGAGCAGATCTGGGAAGCGATCGATGCCGGCGATCCGTTTCGCGGCCTCGAGATCGCGGCGCAGGCCGGCAACGACGCTCCGGATGATGAAGCGGCGCTCGCCACGGCCGCCGCGCACATGGAAGTCGAGGACTTCGCCGTCGCGAAGTCCATGCTGGAGGCCTTGGCGAATCGCGAACTCGATGGGGACCTCGAATACGCGCGCCTCTGGCACCTCGCGCAGTGCGAGTACCATGCCGGGAACGCGGAGCGCGCGCTCGAGATCTTCTACACGCTCGAGCCGGCCGACTCCGTCGAGCACGCGAACGTGCTCTGGTGGCGCGGACTCTGCTACGACCACACCGGCAAGCCGCGACGTGCGGATGAGTGCTTCCGAGAAGCGGCGCGCATCGATCCTATGGGCGCGCCGCAGCCGCTTTCGATCTCGGCCGATGAAATGGAGAAGATCGTGAAGCTCTGCGCCGCGCAGCTTCCGCAGCCGCTCCGAGATGCGCTCGCGGAGATCTCGGTGGTGATCGAGGATCTGCCCTCCCGAGACTTGGTCCAAAAGAGCGGCGGCGAGGTGCTGCCGGACACGCTGGGGCTCTATACCGGAGTCCACCTGCTCGATCGGTCGGTGCTCGATCCCCCTTCGATGCCGCCGCAGATACACCTCTTTCGCCGCAATCTCGAGCGCATCGCCCGCACGCGCGAGGAATTGGTAGGCGAGATCCGCACCACGCTCTTTCACGAGTTGGGGCACCATCTCGGCTACGACGAAGAAGGGCTCGATCGACTCGGCCTGGCGTGAGCCGCGCCGGGGCGAGGAAGAGTTTGCGGGCGCGCGACGGCGCCATTATTCTTTACCCGCCCGATCCCATCGGGCAGTGAAGAGCCAGCCTAGGAACGGAACACCACTCGAAGGAGCTTTCCATGCAACTGCGCAGATTCCGGGGATTCCCCATTGCGATGACTCTCTTGGGAGCGGCGTGCGCCTTGCCGGCGCTTCCCGGCGGCTACCAGGCTGCAGCCGAGGAGCCGACGACGCAGCCGCGCGGCGCGGAGCCGCCCGCGGCGGAAGGCGGCAAGGTCTACGTGCACATGGTCACCACGCTCGGCGACATGGTGCTCGAGCTGTACGCGGACAAGGCGCCCGCCACCGTGCAGAACTTTCTCGAGTACGTCGACAGCGGCTTCTACCAGAGCACGACGTTTCATCGGGTGATGGGCCATTTCATGGCGCAGGGAGGCGGCCGCACGGCGGATGGCAACGAGAAGCCGGGGAGACGCGCGCCGATCAAGAACGAAGCGACCAACGGGCTCAAGAACACCGCGCACACGCTGGCCATGGCGCGCACCCCCGACCCGCACTCGGCGTCATCCGAGTTCTTCATCAACTTTGTCGACAACGCGCGGCTCGATCACAAAGATCAACAAAGAAACTGGGGTTACTGCGTCTTCGGCAAAGTGATCGCCGGTGCGGACACGCTCGAAGCGATTCGGAAGACGCCGGTGGAAATCGATGCGCGCATCGATCCCAAGACTCCCGTGCGGCCGATCTCGCCGGTCGTCATCGAAAAGATCGCGCGCTTGGGAGCGGAGAGCGTGGAAGCGACATGCAAGGGGTGCAAAGCAAACGCACAGGCGGCGGAGGCGGCCCTCGCGAAAGGGAAAGCGAATACCCCGGAAGGCCAATTCGCGACCGCCATGGAAATGTTGAAGAGCCGCGGCGTAGACATCGCGAAAGGACAGAAGACCGCGAGCGGCCTTTGGGTGCTCCACATCGCGGAAGGGAGCGGCACGGCGCCGCTCGCGACCGATCGCGTCGAGGTCCATTACACGGGCTCGTTCCCGAACGGCGAGCAGTTCGATTCCTCGCGTGACCGCGGCACGACGTCAAGCTTCGCTCTAACTCAAGTCGTCAAGGGCTGGACAGAGGGCCTGCAACTCATGAAGCCCGGTGGCAAGGCATATCTCGTCGTTCCCGCGAACCTTGCCTATGGCAAGAGAGGCAGGTCTGGCATACCGCCCGATGCTACGCTGGTGTTCGACATCGAACTCGTGAAAGTGAATCCATAGAGGCGCTTCATGAGCAAGTTGAATGCGAGTCCGGAAGTCGATGCCTACATCGAAAAGGCGCCGCCGTTCGCGCGCCCGATCCTGGAGCGGATCCGCCGCGCATTCCACAGGGGGTGCCCGGAGATCCAAGAGACGATCAAGTGGCGCGTGCCGCACTTCGAGCACCACGGCATCGTCGGCGGCATGGCGGCGTTCAAGCGCCACGTGAGCTTCGGGTTCTGGCACGCAAAGCACCTGGACGACCCGCACGGAATCTTGAGCGGCAACGATTCCGCGAGCATGTGCGCGATCAAGACGATGTCATTGGAGGATCTGCCGGCGGATGCCGCGCTGGCCGACACGGTACGCATCGCCGCCCGCTACAACGAAGAGAAGAAGAGCGCGCCGAAGGAGAAAACTGGCGCCAGAAAGAAATCGGCTCCGAAGACCCTCGCGGTCCCCAAGTTCGTGCGAGATGCGCTGGCGCGAAGCCGGAAGGCCAAGGAAGCCTTCG
Organism: Planctomycetota bacterium; assembly: GCA_022616235.1. Classification (GTDB taxonomy): domain Bacteria; phylum Planctomycetota; class UBA8108; order UBA1146; family JAKEFC01; genus JAKEFC01. The sequence goes on along the minus strand of JAKEFC010000256.1, from coordinate 15,308 downwards.
ACGGCTTCAGCTACAGCCACAAGAAGGAATACGTAGAGTGGATCGAGGAAGCCAAGAAGGAGGAGACGCGCGAGCGCAGGATCGCCACCATGATCGAGTGGCTCGAGGAGGGCAAGCCGCGGCACTGGAAATATCAGTAGCCGCGTTGGCTCCTCGTGCCCCTGGTGTCGATGCTCTGGCCTGCTCCGCTATTCGCGCGGCTCTGTCGTAAGCCCCTGGAGTCGAGACTCTGGCCTGCCCCGCTATTCGCGCGGCTCTGCTGTAAGCCCCTGGTGTCGAGGCTCTGCCTCGACACCGAGCCTCCGCGGCTCTGCCGCATCTCCTGGTGTCGAGGCTCCCGCCTCGACACCAAGAGCCACTCACGGCAAGGCCGCAGCGTTCGACGCACGGACGCCGCACCTCCGCTGGGGCAGACATGACGATCACCGCCGCAGCGAGGATTCCGCCTTGTGCATGAGGCGCGCCGCCTTGTGCGTCTTCTCCCAAGTGAATTGCGGCAGCTCGCGCCCGAAATGTCCGTGGCGCGCCGTCTCCTTGTAGATCGGGCGCAAGAGGTCCAGCTCTTCGATGATCGCCTTCGGCTTCAGCGAAAACTCGCGGCGCACGATCGCCGAGATCTCGTGCTCCGGGATCGTCCCCGTGCCTTGCGTGTCGACGTACACGGACACCGGCTCGGCGACGCCGATCGCGTACGAGATCTGCACCTCGCAGCGGCGCGCGAGCTTCGCCTTCACGATGTTCTTCGCGACGTAGCGCGCCATGTAGCACGCCGACCGATCCACTTTGCTCGGGTCTTTGCCGCTGAACGCGCCGCCGCCGTGACGCCCTCGCCCTCCATAGGTGTCGACGATGATCTTGCGCCCGGTCAGACCGCAATCACCTTGGGGCCCCCCGACCACGAAGCGGCCGGTCGGATTGATCAAGTACTTCGTGTCCTTGTCGAGCAGCGACGGCGGAATCACTTTCTTGATGAGCTTCTCGATGACCTCGGTGCGAATGCGTTCCTGGCTCGCCTCCTCATCGTGCTGCGTGGACAAGACGACGGTGTCGACGTGCACCGGAACTTCGTCTTCGTAGAGCACGGTGACCTGGCTCTTCGCGTCCGGACGCAGAAACGGGATCTCGCGGCTTCTCCGCAGCGCCGCGTGCTCGGCCATTAACTTGTGGCTGAGGCTGATCGGCATCGGCATCAGCTCGGGGGTCTCGTCGCAAGCGAACCCGAACATGAGCCCTTGGTCCCCCGCGCCTTGTTCCTTGTTCGCGCTTTCGTCGACGCCGAGCGCGATATCCCCGGATTGGCGGCCGAGTGCGACGAGCACCGCGCACGTGCTGCCGTCGAAACCCAGGCGCACGTCCGTGTAACCGATCTCCCGCACCGTCTCCCGCACGATCTCGGCGATCGGCGGGTTCGCGCGCGATGTCACTTCCCCGGCGATCACGGCCAGCCCGGTGGTCACGAGCGTTTCGCAGGCGACGCGGCTCGCCTTGTCCTCGGCGATATACGCATCGAGGATCGCGTCGGAGATTTGGTCGGCGATCTTGTCCGGGTGTCCCATCGAGACCGATTCCGACGTGAAGAGATGCCGCTGTGGCGCCAAGGCAGCGCTCCTTCCAAAGGTTATTCGTAATCTGCGCCGCCGCTCGGCGCCGTGCATGGCGGGAAAAACTCCGGGATCCTAGCACAGCCTCGGCGCTTTGGCACCCTCGTGCGCGGGGATCCGCTTCACGGCTCGCCGCGTGTGCCGCGCGCAAGCGCCGCCAGGATCGCGTCCGCGCTCCGCTCCGCCGCGCCGCGGTGGCGCGCGACCGCCGCCATGGCTCGCGCCACGCTCGCTGCGCGCTCCGCGGGGTCGCGTAGCCAGCGCTCGAGGTGCCCGGCGATCTCTGCCGGCGCCGCCGCGCGGCGCACCGCGCCGCCGGCGTCCCCGAGGAGCCGCATGACTTCGCCGAAGTTCTCCATGTGCGGTCCGTGCGCGAGGGGAATCCCGGCGAGGATCGGCTCGAGCGGATTGTGCCCGCCGTGCGGGATCAGCGAGCCGCCTACGAAAGCCGCGTCGGCGGCGGCGTAGAGGCGCGCGAGTTCGCCGGTGACATCGAGCACGATCGCGTCGGGCGGCGCCGCCGCGCCGCCGGCGCTGTACCGCTCGGCGCGAAGTCCGCGCTCGCGCGCGAGACGCAGCACGTCGTCCGTGCGCTCCACGTGGCGCGGCGCGATGATGATGGTCGCCGCCGGGAAGCTCGCGCGCAGGAGCGCATGGGCATCGAGCAGCGCCGCTTCCTCCCCCGCGTGCGTACACCCCGCGATCCAGCGCGGGCTGCCGGGCGCGTAGCCCCAGACCGTCTCGAAATCCCTTCGTACCGCGGCACCCTCCGCGAGCACCGGGCGATCGAACTTCAAGTTGCCGATGACCGCGGCACGCTCGGGGGTGACGCCGAGCGAAAGAAATCGCTCCCCCGCGGTCGCGTCTTGCGCGAGCACCCGATCGATGCGCGCGAGCAACGGGCGCAGAAGGAAGCGCGCCCGCTTCATGCGCGCGAAGCCGCGCGCGGAGATCCTGCCGTTCGCGACGATCACCGGCACGCCGGCCGCCCCTGCCGCGAGCAGGAGATTCGGCCAAAGCTCCAACTCCATGAGCACGAGCGCGCTCGGCGCGGCGCGCCTCAGCGCCGCGCGCACGGCGAAGCTGAAGTCGAGCGGGCAGTAGAAGATCGTGCGCGCAGGAAATCGGCGCCGCGCGAGCGCCTGCGCCGCCGCGGTCGTGGTCGACAGCGCGATGTCGAGCGCCGGGCTCCGCTCCGCGAGCGCGCCGAGGAGCGGGAGCGCCGCCTCCAGCTCCCCCACGCTCACGGCGTGCACCCACACCCGCGGAACTCCGGGCGCGGCGCGCGGCACGAGCCCGAAGCGCTCGCGCAGGGAGCCGAGTCCGCGCCGCCGCACGAGCAGGAGATAGGCGATCCACGGGATGAGCACGATGAGTCCGCAAACGTAGCCGAGGTCGATGGCGAGTCCCGCGAGGCGCGCGCCGGCGCCGCCCCGCACACCGGCGCTCTCGCCCCCACGGGCGGCTCCGAGCCGCGCGCTCGCGGCGCCAGGGCCCTCGGGCGCGCTCGCCGCCGTCATCTCGATCATCCCGTCCCGTGGCACTTCTTGTATTTCTTGCCGCTCCCGCAGGGACAGGGGTCGTTGCGCCCCACCTTGTTCTCGGCGTTACGAATCGGCTGTGCGGGCCCTTTCGCCTGAGAGCCGGAGATTCCCTGCTGCATCTTTTCGGAGTGCTTTTGGAATTGGCCGCTCACGTCTCCCGGCGTCACCTCGGAGCCCTGCCAACGGGATGCCAAGCGCTGCTCCTCCGCACGCTCATCGATCTGCACCCGCACGCGCGGCACGATCTCCGCGGTGCGTTCCTTGAAGGCGAGGAGTACCTGCGCGAACATCAAATAGCCTTCGCGCTTGTACTCGACCTTGGGGTCCACCTGCGCGTAGCTCCGCATGCCGATCCCCGAGCGGAGCTGGTCCATCTCGTGCAGATGGTCCTTCCACTTCTCGTCGATGGTCTGCAGCATGATGAAGTGGAGGAGCTTGTCGAAGTTCTCTGCGCCGGCGGCGCCGCGGCGCTCCTCGAGCACCTTCTGGTAGCGCGCGGCGATCGCCGCGATCACTTCGTCTTTCGACTCCGGCGCGTATCCGTTCGAGGGCAGCTCGAAGCCGTAGCGCTCTCGCAGCCATGCGTTCAACTCCGCGGGCTCGAAGTCATCCTTCAGGTCTTCCGGGAGGAACGCCGCGGCGCGCTCGCGCGCGACGTCCCGCATGTTCTCGATGAGCAGCTCCGGCAGATCCTTGGACTGCAATATGCGAGTCCGCAGGCCGTAGATGAGCTTGCGCTGGTGGTCCATCACTTCGTCGTAATCGAGGAGCGACTTGCGAATCTCGAAGTTGCGCGCCTCGACCTTCTTCTGCGCGCGCTCGATGGCCCGCGTGACCCACGGGTGCGTGATGTCCACGCCCTCATCCATGCCGAAGCGCTTGAGGATCGACGACACCCGCTCGGTGGCGAAGATCCGCATCAGGTCATCCTCGAGCGACAAGTAGAACTGCGACGTCCCAGGGTCCCCCTGGCGCCCGCAGCGCCCGCGGAGCTGGTTGTCGATCCGCCGCGCCTCGTGCCGCTCGGAGCCGAGGACGAAGAGTCCGCCCAGATCCTTCACGCCCGGTCCGAGCACGATGTCCGTGCCGCGGCCCGCCATGTTCGTGGCGATCGTCACGCAGTCGCGCTGCCCCGCTTGCGCGATGATCTCCGCTTCCCGCTCGTGATACTTCGCATTCAGCACGCTGTGGTGAATGCCGCGCCGCTTGAGCACGTCGCTGAGCAGCTCCGACGCCTCGATCGAGATGGTGCCGACCAGGATCGGCTGTCCGGTTGCGTGGATCGTGCCGATGTTCTCGGCGACGGCCTTCCACTTCTCGCGCTTGGTACGGTACACGACGTCGGGAAGGCTGGCTCGCCTGAGCGGGCGGTTCGTCGGGATCGCCACGACGTCGAGCTTGTAGATTTGCAGGAATTCCGCCGCCTCGGTCATTGCCGTTCCGGTCATCCCCGCGAGCTTGTCGTAGAGGCGGAAGAAATTCTGGTAGGTGATCGTCGCGAGCGTCTGGTTCTCTTCCTTGATCTTCAGCCCCTCTTTGACCTCGACCGCTTGGTGCAGGCCATCGGACCAGCGCCGACCATCCATCAGCCTTCCCGTGAACTCGTCGACGATGATCACGGCGCCGTCGCGCACGACGTAGTCCACGTCCTTCTGGTACAGGTGGTGCGCGCGCAGCGCCTGTTCGATGTGGTGCGGCCACTGCACGTTCGCAGGCGAATAGAAGGAGTCCACGCCGACGAGCGCTTCGGCGCGCTCGATCCCCTCTTCGGTGAGGACTACCGAGTGCTCCTTCTCCTTCACCTCGAAGTGGCGCCCCTTTTCGAGCTTGCGCGCCACACGATCCGCGACGGCGTACTTGTCGGAAGCCTCCTCCGCGCGCCCGGAGATGATGAGGGGCGTGCGAGCCTCGTCGATGAGGATCGAGTCCACTTCATCGACGATCGCGTAGCAGCGTCGCTTCTGGCACTGGTCCTCGGGCCGCACCTTCATGTTGTCGCGGAGGTAGTCGAAGCCGAATTCGCTGTTCGTCCCGTAGGTGATGTCGCAGGCGTATTGCTCGAGCCGCTTTTCGGAGCTCATCGAGGATTGGATCGCGCCGACGGTGACGCCGAGGCCGGCGTAGACCGACTGCATCCAGGTCGCGTCGCGCCGGGCGAGATAGTCGTTCACCGTGACGACGTGGACGCCGCGCTCCGGGAGCGCGTTCAGGTAGGCGGCGAGCGTCGCCACGAGCGTCTTGCCCTCGCCGGTCACCATCTCGGCGATGCCGCCGCGGTGCAGGACGACGCCGCCTATGATCTGCACGTCGAAGTGGCGCATCGGCACGCCTTGGTCCGTGCGCAGGAATCGGCGCGCCGACTCCCGCACGCAGGCGAACGCCTCCGGGAGGAGCGCGTCCAGCGTTGCCCCATCCGCGAGCCTGTTGCGCAGCTCGGGAGTCTTGGCCGCCAACTCGGAGTCGGAGAGCTGCTGGAGGCGGGGCTCGAACGATGCGACTTCCACGACGATCGGCGCGATCGCGCGCAGCACGCGCTCGTTCCGCGACTTGAAGACCCGGAGCAGCGTCTTGTTGAAACCCTCCCAGAATCCCATCTCGAAGCGCAGTGCCTTTCTTCGAATCGGACGCGGCGCGCCGCGCGGCGGCGCCGCTCCCCCGCTCTATTCCGCGATCGCCTCGCGCACCGCGGCGGGCGGCTTGAAGGTCCCGACGAGGTCGCGGATCCGCTGGATCCCCGCCTCGGCGAGAAGCTGCCGCAGGCGCTCGATCCATTCCAGCACACACGCAGGCTCGCGGTAAAGGTGCGTGCCCACTTGCACGAGCGAGGCGCCGGCCACCATGAATTCGAGCACGTGCTCTGGCGCGGTGATGCCGCCGATCCCGCAGACGGGAATGCGCAGCGCTTTCGCGGCTTCATGCACCATGCAAAGCGCGATCGGACGAATCGCGGGCCCCGACAGCCCGCCGCTCGCCGCGCCGAGGCGCGAGGTGCGCGTCCGCCAATCGATCGCCATGCCGCGCAGCGTGTTGATCAAGGTCACCATGTCCGCGCCGCCCTCCTCGGCGGCGAGCGCCTGCTCCACGATGTCGGTGACGTTCGGGGTCAACTTCGCGAGGATCGGCAGATCCGTGCACCCGCGCACGGCGCGGACGAGGGAGCGCGTCGCTTCCGGATCGAGCCCGAAGCGCAGTCCCTCCGACACGTTCGGACAGGAGATGTTCAACTCGAAGGCGCTCACGGCGCGCTCGGCGCCGAGGCGCGTCGCCAGCTCGCAGTAGTCCTCCACGGTGCGCCCGACCAAGTTCACGATCACCGGCACGCCGTAGCGTGCGAGGCGCGGGAGATAGCTCTCCAGGAAGCGGTCGAGCCCCGGGTTCTGCAGGCCGATGCTGTTCAGGAGTCCGGCGGGAGTCTCGAAGGTACGCGGAGGAGGGTTCCCCGCTCGAGGCTCGAGCGAGATGCTCTTTCCAAGCACCGCCGCGAAGGTACCCGGCGCCAAGAATGGCTCGAATTCCTCGCCATACCCGAAGGTGCCGGAAGCGGGAAGGATCGGGTGCGCGAAGTGAAGCGCTTTGCCGCGCCCGCCGGCCGCAGGAACGGCGATCGTAAGATCGACGGCCGCCGGCTCCGGCACCTTGGCTTCGCGCGCGACTCGTGTCAGTACTTCTCCGCCTTTCGCTGGCAATCGATGCAATACGAGGCCCACGGAATCGCCTTGAGCCGAGTCTTCAATATCTTCTTCTCGCATTCGAGGCAGACTCCGTAGGTGCCATCCTCGATCCGCTCCAAGGCGACGTCGATCTTGTTGAGCACGTCCCCCTCGTTCTCGAGCAGGCTGAGCGCGAAGTCCTGCTCGAACGTCTCGGCGCCCATGTCCGCGCTGTCGCCGGCCGCCGCGCCGCGATTCCCGTCGTTGGCGCCGGCGTCGCCGCGTAGGTTGCCGATCGTGCCTGCGAGCATCCGCCTCTTCGAGAGCAGTAGCTCTCGAAATTCGGTCATGTCTTTCTTGGTCATGCCTTCTGCCATGTTCGCGATCGTTCTTTCCAGGTGTGTTGCCTCGGAGCACTGCCTCGGAGTCTTAGGTCCGATTCGATTCAGCCCAGCGCCGCGCCCCGGCGCCTCTCTCGGGCCACGCTCAGGGGAAACCTGCACGGAGCGCCCGGTCTATCGTCGGAACCGGTGCGCTCCTGGAGCGGTTGCCCTATTTCCGCTCGATCCTTCTCGAATTCCGGTGTCGCAGGCGGTCTGGAGGTAGCTTGGGAGGTTGGATCGACGGCGTCGTTTGTGGCTGCGATTACTGCTTGTGGCATTTTTTCGTAAGTGCTTTTTTGATTATGGCTTATGGTGCGGCTTTTTTCCTCGGCCGTCTCGACTGCTATCCACGCTCTACGCCGCATTTCGCGGCCCGGCAACGTCGCTCGCCCGGGAGCGAACGGAGCATTCTAGGGGTCGCGACCCGCCGGTCAATGGTCTGGTAGGACGGAAGCCTAATGTTGCTCGCGGCAGGACCTTACGCGTCTCTGCAGAGGCTATACTCTGCACCAGCCGCACCCCACGAAGCACCGCACCGACCCAAGGGGCTCGGGATTGCGGAGGCGTGGCGAGGGCGGCCTGCGCCTGGGAAGCCACCGAGCGCCGCTGGCATCCGAGCGCGGAATGGGGAGATGGGACGAACCAAAGGGAAGGCTCCGAGCGCGCCCACGGGCAGCGACCAGGATTTCCAGCGCGAATTCCTGGGGTACCTGTCGATCGAGTGCGGACTCGCCGAGAACACCGTGGCCGCCTACCGGAGCGACCTGGAGCGCTTTCGCGCGTTCCTCGCTCGGACCGGCACCCGATTCCACGCAAAGATCGGCCGCGACCGGATCCGCGCTTTCCTCGACGATTGCAGGCGGCGGGGCGATTCCCCGGTGACGATCCGCCGCCGCGCCTCTACCCTGCGAACCTTTTTTCGCTTTCTCGTCATGGAGGGGCGCGCCGGGGAGGACCCCACGACCGATCTCCTCCTCCCGAAGACGTGGAAGAGGCTGCCGGACACGTTGTCGCCGCGGGAGCTAGGTAGCCTCGTGGAGCACGCGGGGGCCGGCACTCAGTTTCCGCTGCGCGACCGAGCGATCGTGGAGGTCCTCTATTCCTGCGGCCTCCGCGTCACCGAGCTTTGCGACTTGACCCTTGCCGCGCTGCACGTCGCCGAGGGGTTCCTCCGCTGCCGCGGGAAGCGCGGGAAGGAACGCTTGGTTCCGATCGGCGGCGTCGCGCGGCACGCGCTTCGCTCCTACCTCGAAAAGGAGCGGCCGCCTCTCGCGCTCCGCGGCGGGGGTCCGGAGCACGTGTTCTTGTCCCTGCGCGGGCGCCGACTCGGCCGCGAAACGATCGGCCGGTTGCTGGAAGTCGCGACGCAGCGCTCCGGGATCAAGAAGCGCGTGACGCCGCACACCCTCCGCCACAGCTTCGCGACCCACCTGCTCGCGGGAGGAGCGGGACTCCGCGAGGTCCAGGAGCTGCTCGGCCACGCCGACATCCGGACCACCGAGATCTACACGCACGTGGAGCATAGCCGGCTGAAGGGCGCTCACCGCAAGTACCATCCGCGGGCGTGATCAACGTCGCTTGCGACTGTCGAGCCGTGGAAACTGGGACTACGCGTGGACGCGGGAGGGCTCCGGCACCTTCTCGTAGGAGAGCACGGTGAAGCCGAGGCGCAAGTAGTCGCCGGCCTTGAGCACGGCCTGACTCACGCGCTCGCCGTTCAACACCGTGCCGTTCGCGGAATTGAGGTCGGTGATCACCGTCTGGCCGTTTGCGTGCTCGATCCGGCAGTGCAGGCGCGAGACCTTGCCATCGGAGAGCACTATGGCGCAGTTCGCGGAGCGGCCGATCAAGCACTCGCGCGCCGCATCGAGCAGGATCTCCTTGCCGATGTCCCGCTTGTCGCCGTCGATGACGGTGAGACGGAGGAACTGCACGCGCACGGGCTCGGTCGGCGCCGAAGGAGCCTCGACGCCGAGACCGCGGAGTTGGGAAGTCGGACTCTCGTGCTCGGGTCCGGCCCCTTCCGCGCGGCCGGAAGCGGAGGGCTCCGCCGCCGGCTTCTCTGGCTCTCCTTGCTTCGCTCCTTTTTTTTGCGGCGCCTCGAAAGAGAACTGCATCTCGACGCCGCCGAGGCGAATGATCTCTCCGCCGTCGAGTAGACGCTTCTCAACCTTGATGTCGTTGACGCTGCTGCCGGTGTCGGAGTTGAGATCGTAGAAGGTCCAGTTCTCGTTCTTGCGGTAGATGCGTGCGTGGCTCTTGCAGACGCGCTCATCGTCGATGCGGATCTGGGAATCCTCGCCGCGACCGATGTCGAATACGGCGAGCTCCTTCAGCACGAACACGCAACCTTTGCGAGGTCCGTTCAGCAGGCGCAGATAGGCGACGGATTTTTCCAACATGTCTTTGGTGCGGTATCTCCGCAGAATAGTTGAAGGGTTACGTACGAGTATCGAGCAATTAAGACTAGCCCACAAATCGCGCGCCTTCAAATCGGTGCGCGGCGCACAAGGGCCGAGAAAACGAGGTCTTATCGCGCGGCGCCGACTATGCGACGCCGCGCGACAAAAACTGTCAATTCGCGCAGGGGAGCAAGTCCGGCGTCGGATCGAGCCCCGGCTCGGGGAACGGCGCGGGGATGACGGGTCCGTGCAGGAACACGTAGTTGAGAGTGTAGATCGCGTCGGCGAGATCGAGCGTGCCGTTGTCATCGCTGTCGAGCGCGGAGAGGCAGGTCGGTTCCGCCTGCATGCCGAAGACGAAGCTCAGGCTGAAGATCGGATCGGAGATGTCCAAGTTGCCGTCCTGGTTGGCGTCCGCACGGACGAAGATGCCGGCGCCGAGGATCGTCAGTGTCCCCCCCAACGTGATCGGCGTCACGGACTCGGCGTTGATCACGAAGATGTTGCTGATCGGAGGCGTGCCGAGGCCATCGGTCGGCACGATCTCGGTCGAGGTCACACCCTCCAGGTCCTCGAGCACGTTGCACACGAAATAGGCCACGACCAACTCCGTGCCGGACGATGGGATCACCTGCGCCGCGAATGGCGGGAGCGCGTCGAGGAGCACGGCGAAGATGCCATATCCCTCATCGTTGTTGATGGTCGCGTGCTCGTATTCCGCGCCCGTGGCCCCCGTGATCGTGTCTTCCGTCGTGAAGTCGACGCCTTCGAGGACGTCGGTGTCGTAGGTGATCACGATCGAAAAGCCTTGCACGTCTTCCGAATTGAACGCCTTGATCGCGTGCAAGTGACCGACCGTGCCGACCGGCACTGCAGCATCCGCGACCGTGAGGACGTGCTCGTCCGTGATCGAGATCATCCCGTCGTTGAGCACGAGCGTCTGCGGCAGGCCGCTCGAAAGCACCTGGTTGTCGAGCGCCGGGTTCCCGGAGCCATCGGCGAACTCGATCGGGGCTGCGGTGCCCGGAAACAGGAAGTTGTCGACATCGAAGAGCAACGTGGCCACGACCTGTTCGATTCCGGTCCCGACAATCGTCTGGAACGGAGCCGCCGAATCCAGCACGATCTGAATCGTGAACTCGCCTTGCGCGACTTCGATGTCGGCGCTGAATAGCTCGATGTCCACGTTCGCGAGGAGGCCGTCATCCAGCGTGACCTCCGTGAGCGTGATCTTCGAGTTGTCGTATTCGCCGGCGACGTCTATCGCATTCACGTTCACGTCGTTCGACATGGTGAGTGGAATCGGTACGCCGGCGCTATCCGGAAGTACCGAAGCGGTCCCTAGGCTCAAGACGGTTTGCGCATCGAGAATGGCGGGGTTGGCGATCGCAAAGGCGGCGCCGAGCAGAAGTCCGGCCAGTAATCTGCAACGCACGGGGAATCGTCCCTCGGTACCCCTACGCATTTCTCCTCCTTCGGTCGCGCCCGATCGGCATGCTGGGAGCAGCGTGCACGGAGCGCGACGCCGGCACCGCCGCGCGCGTCGCGAAATCGCGAGTTGGCGCGAGGATGTCGATGCTTCGCGAGCAGTTTCTCGTTCGCTTCGATTCGCAGGAAGTCGAGGATCGCCTCGACCAACGCCCAAACAGACTCGCCCGCAGCGGACTGGACGCGTTGGAGCGCGGCATCGCCGCCACCCCTACGCACTTCGCGCGAGGCGAGCAACCGTTCATTCTATCTTCCGGGGATGGGGACACAAGCGGAGAGGCGGCTCCCACCCGGCCTCCCGCTGAAGCGGCACCCCTGCCGGATCCCCTGATCCCGCATGGAGTTGATCAAGCGGCGGCGGATCTCCGCCGGGGGCAGGCCCCAAGATGGGGCGAGTACGAGGTCCTCCCGGCAAGTAGCGAAGAGCCGATCCACGAACAGCGAAGGGTCGAGCGCCGCCATTACGCGGTTCAGGAGGGACGAGTACTCGGCCAGAGAATAGGTCGGGAACTGCCGCTCCAGATAGTCTCGCCCCAAGCGGGTGCTTCGCAGCACCTGCAAGTGGTGCAACTTGACCCCCTCCGCCCCGCAGGCGTTGACTTCCGCCACGCTTCGCAGCGCATCCTCGTCGCCGTCCCCCGGCAGCCCGAAGAGGAGGTGCACCTTGACCGAGAGCCTGCGCCGGATGAGGCGCGCCGCCGCGTCGCGAAAGTCCGCGAGGGTGTGGCCGCGATTGATCGCGCGCAGCGTAGCGTCGTTCGCGGTTTGGAGCCCCAGCTCGACCGTGAGGTTGGTACGGCTCGCAAATTCTTCGAGCACGTCGACAACAGGCTCGGGCAGGCAGTCGGGGCGCGTCGCGATCGCGAGCCCGGCGACGCCTTCCTCGTCGAGCACGCTCCCGTAGAGTGCGCGCAGGCTCTCGGGGGGAGCGTAGGTGTTCGTATAGGTTTGAAAGTACGCGATGAAGCGCCGCGCCCCCCGCCGCCGGCGGTAGAACTCCGTGCCGCGCCGCAGTTGCTCGCGCACGTCGCGCAACCGCGAGGCAGCGTCCAGAGGCTGGAAGGAAAAGGAAGGATTCGTGCAAAACGTGCAGCCGCCCTTCGCGACGGTGCCGTCGATGTTCGGACAGGTCATGCGCGCATCGAGGCCGACCTTGTAGACGGTCTCGCCGAAACGCTCGCGCAAGTAGCTCGCGTAGCTACGGAACGGCAGGCCGCCCGACTCGATCATTGCGCGGACTCTCTTCCGCGCGGCGCGGGATTCGTCGCCGCGAACGGCGCTCGCTCAGCGCGGGGGCCGCGGGCGGCGCCCTGTTCCGATTCGCCGATGCGGTACTTTTGGAGAAGGCGATAGAGGCGATTCCGATCGATCCCGAGCAAGTCCGCCGCGCGCGTCCTAACTCCGCGCGACGCCTCCAGCGCGCGCAGTAGGTGCAGCCGAATCGCCTGATCGTAGCTCAAGAAAGCGCTGGTGCCGAACGGGGCGAGCCCCGCGTTGCCCCCGGAGTGCTTCGCGAGCCCGCCGCCCGCGATCTCGGGCGGCAGATCCTCGAGGGAGATCACGCGTTCGTGCTCCCCAAGTGCGAACGCCCGCTCGACGACGTTCTGCAGCTCGCGCACGTTGCCGGGCCACGGATAGCTCATCATCGCCGCGAGGGCGCTCTCGGAGAGGGCGCGCGGAGCGATCCCATAGCGCTCGGCGGTCGCCTTCGAAAACCACCCCGCGAGCAGGGGGATGTCCCCCGATCGCTCCCTGAGCGGAGGAACGCGGATGTTGATCACGTTGATGCGGTAATAGAGATCGGCGCGGAACGTCCCGGCTTTGACGAGCGCGCCGATGTCGCGATTCGTGGCGGTAATGATGCGGGCATCGACCGCGATCGGCTGGGTGGCGCCGAGCGGCGTCACTTCGCGCTCTTGCAGCGCCCTGAGCAGCTTCACTTGCAAGTCGAGATCCAGCTCCGTGATCTCGTCCAGGAACAGCGTGCCCCTCCCCGCCGCGACGAAGACGCCGACTTGGTCCGCCACCGCGCCGGTGAAGGTCCCCTTCTTGTGGCCGAAGAGCTGGCTCTCGAGGAGGGTTCGAGACAGCGCGCCGCAATTCACCGCGACATAGGGGTAGTCCGCGGCCGCCGCGGCATCCCCGCCGCCGGCCGCCCCCGCCGCGCGCTCGTGGATCGACCGCGCGACCAGCTCCTTGCCGGTGCCCGGCTCTCCCTCGATGAGCACGACCGCCGGCAGCTCCGCGACCCGCTCGACGATCCGGTAGATCTTCTCGATCGCGGGACTCGCACCGACGATGGCGCCGAATGGGGAGTCGCCGCGCGGCGCGGCGCGCGCGCGGGCGCGCGAAGCGGAGGGTTCCCGCCGTGCGATCGAGTTCGCGACGCGTGCGATCAGCTCTTTCTCCTGTACCGGCTGCAAGAGGAAGTCCGCCGCGCCGAGGCCGAGCGCGCGGCCCGCGCGTTCGAGGGTCGCCATCTCCACGAGCGCGATGAGCGGGAGCCCCGGCCGCTCCTCGAGCAACCGTTCCGCCATCCCGGCGCGGCCCTCCGGGCCCGCGCCTCCTGCCGCGATCACGATGGCGAACGGTTCGTGGCGGATGGCCTCGAGCGCGGCGTCCGCGCTCTTCGCCTCGCGGACTTCGTAGCCTGCGCGTTCGAGAATTTCGGTGCAGGATCGACGCAGGGGCTCGTCGCTTTCGGCGACAAGGATCCGTGCTGCGCGCGGCGCAATCACGCGATCTCTCCCTCACTCTCCTCCCGCGGCGTAGGGGGGAAGTCTACCAAATCAAGCGGGGAAGCGGTCGCAATTCGCCGCGGCAGCGCTCGCGGCGCCGCGCGGCATCGGAGCTGCGGGGCAATCAGTGCGGGACGATGTCGATCGGAGTGAGGAGCGAGAAGCCGTTCCCTTGCGGCGTCACGGAAAAGTAGTTGCCCGCGATCACGCCGGTGGCAAGGCTGATGAATCCCACCGACACGACGACCTCGCCGTTCGGCAGAAAGACGTCCCACTGCGCGAGCCCGGTCTCGCCATTCACCAGCAGAAAGTCGCCATCATCCGCCGTCATTCCGGCGACCGACGCATCCAAGAACTCGCCCTCGGCGTCGATGCTGAACTCGCCTTCGCGCAATTCGCCGCTCTCGGAATCGACGAGCACGACATCGTAGTCTCCAGCGGCATCCATCGCCGCGAACGTGCTCGGTCCGGAAGTGCGCCGCGCAGCGAGGCTGCCGCCCAAGAGAAAATTACTGATGAACCCAGCAGAGATTCTCTTCGCGCCGGGCTCGAGGATCCCCTCCCCGGCGAGGCCGCTGCCATCCTCGAAATCAAGATCGAAGACGAGCGTGCCCGTGTTGCGATCGACGAACGTAAAAGTGCCGCCCGTCAAATCCACGCCGCGGCTATCCATTCCGCCCGTGACGTGCGCAGTCTCATCGATCTCCATCGAGAGCACGACGATGAATCCCTGCGCAGGTCCCTCGCCGGTGAGGGTCACGTTCCACGCGCCCGCCAAGTCCTCATCCTCGTACGCGAAGCCAACGAAGTGAGGGCCATTCACGTCGGAGTCGTGGCCGCTGCAGCCGCATACAAGGAGCGTGAAAGCGATCGACAGGATGGCGAGCGGGAGGAATGTTGCGCGGAATGGAGCGATCGAAAGCTTCGGCGGCGCCGGCCTCGGCCGGGCAACGCCGAAAGTGCGAGGCGGTTCTATCATGCCGGAAACCCAATCCGCGTCCGCTCGAGCGGCGATCGGGCAGCCTCGCTCGGTGAGGGCGAGAGTGGCGCCCGGCGTCTAGCGTCGACTAGCGTCGCGTATCGATTAGACCGCTCGCATGGGAGCTAGGCAAGTAGCCGTGTTTCGAGATTGGCGGGCTAGCGCACCGCGCGCGGCGCGATCTCCGCCTGCGAAGCGGATCGGTGGCTTTGCAGCGATCGGGTTCTTTGAGTTTGCGGAGGGATTGAAAAGGAAGGGGGCCCAAAACGACCGGTGCTCTTCTACGAAGTCAGCGTCCCCAGAGGTCGTCGAGACCCCCCTTCCGGATCGACTAGAAAAAACAGGCAGCCGGCCTTTTCCTCTTCCAGCACACCAAACAAGCAAACGATTCCGGCTGCCTGAACTCGAAGATCTCGCGGGAATCTCTGCTCGCGCCGGAAAAACCCGGCGCACAATGAAGACTGCCATGAGATTCGAGAGGCGGCCATTGGCAATCTTTGTCACCGCGAATCGCGCGCCGGCG
>JAKEFC010000255.1 GCA_022616235.1 Planctomycetota bacterium | reverse complement strand
TGAAGAAGAACGGTACACCGCCCGCAACACACTGATCTCGAATCGCTCTGACCCACTCCGGATTCATGGGACGGGCTTTCGGACCCGATTCGCCGCCCGCGATTACCCAGTGAATGCCCTTCAGTGGCAGTCTTCCCAACGGACCGAGCAATGGTTCGCAGGAAAGAAACCGCGTTTTGGCGGGAATTCTCTGCAGGACACTGATGCGCTCCAAATAACGCCTGGACTCGATGCTCGCACCTAGCCAGACGTTCGACGCCCAATCCAGCTGTGGACTCAAGGCGAGCGCCTGATTCGGCCGCTTCGTGAGAATCTGAAAGACATGCTGCTTGCACATTCCCATCACCGCAAACACGCGCTCGACAAAGTACAACGGCACGTACTCGTGAAATAGGTCGCTCATCGAATTGACGAACACGCGCCGTGGCTCGCGCCAGCGGAGTGGCGTCTCGAGGGACTCGTGATCGAGAAAAATGTTCCCGGAGAACACTGGTCTCCCATCGCGAGACTTCACCACAGTATTTGCGTACTTTTGCAGTCCCATCCGCGACAGCCGCAGCGCGAGGCGCGCTGCGTAGCAGTTCAGGCAACCGGGAGAAACCGGAGCGCAGCCAGCGACCGGATTCCAGGTCGCATCTGTCCACTCGATGGCGGATCGATCTGCCATCAGGATAGTTCCAATTGATCGCTGCTGTACTTCTTCGCCTTGCGCCAGAAGTCGATTCCCTTCTGGTGTCGCGAGAAGTATGGGAGGTGGTAAAGGGAGACGTTCTTGAATGCAATCTTGACGGGCTCCAGCTCGTTCAGACTGCCATGCATGTACTTGAGCTTCTCCATTGCGTTGATGAACTCGGTCAACAAGAAATCGCCGAACGCGATTGGTGCCCGCGCCGGCCGATTCCAGCGGTCACGCCAGGTTTCATCGCCAAGAAACCGCGCAACGGTCGAATTGCCTTCTTGCACGTAGACCTCCCAATTCCGATTCGCATCCATGAAGGAAGGAATGAGGCACAAGAAATCGACGTAGCGCACGGATAACGCTGCAATCGTGTCAAAACGAAGATCTTCAAGTTTGTACGGGTCGACGATGCAAAGCGATAACACCGTATGGTTGCTTGAAGCGGCAGGTATCTCGTTGAGCACATCTTGGACTCTGTCGTTGCAGTCTCCACCGATGAAGTGGCAACGATCCTGCATGCCGAGATTTCGGACTCGCTGCGCCAGCGCGGCAAGCTTTGCGGGGTCTTCCTCGCAGAACACGTAACGATCGAAGGCGTCTCGTATGTCGAGTGCCAGAATTGGAGATCCCGCGACGATTCTTCCGGACTCCTCGAGGCGCGCGCGGCCTGGCCCAGCGAAGAGATCGACGTAAACGCGACACTTCCACTTTTTCTTCATCCCGGTCGCGAACATCGAGGCCAATACGCCGATCAAGCGGTACTTTCTCTCCGAGTGAGCGGCGACGGATTCGAGACGGAGCCCATCATCCTCGAGTGATCGTCGCTCGGCCATCGCTACACTCCATTGCATGAGCTTATCCCACGTCGTACTCGCCTCATCAACTCGGCAACCGGTGCGATTGCGGCGCATGCCAATCGGGGACAGAGCGCGGAGGCGCGGCGTCCCATGTGCTAGGCATGCGAATGACGCAAACGGTTGGCGAAGGAGGCAAAGCCCCATCCCCTCCTCCTCGCCGCGGCAGGAGCCAACGCCGTGCCACATTCCTGTGCGCGAAATCTCTCGTGTTTCCGCGTGATTGCGCGACGCGTCGCGCTTTGCAACCGCCGCGCGAACGGACGCGCGGCCGCGCCCGGACGCTTGCCGCCACGCGCGGCAGTGGCGAGATTCGCGCGGCGCGCAGAGCGCACGGCGCGGCGAGGAGTTCTCATGACGACCGGTTCCGAGCGGGAGGACAAGCGCTCCGCCGCGAGCGGCGAGACGCGGCGCGCGTTCCTGAATGGCGCCGGACTCTCCGCAGCGGCGAAGGCCGGCATCGCCGCAGGGCAGGTTCAAACCCCCACGAAAGTCCAGGAACTCATGGCCGTGTCTTCGGGGAGCACGCCACCACCCTGTTCGTCTCCCTGCCGTTCTGACCCGGGCGCGCGGCCGGCGCAGCACTCGGCGCAGCGATGGCGCGGGTGTTCACTCGTCGAGCGGAATGGCGGGGAATCCCCAGCCCTCCTTGCCGAACGGAATCTTCTCGCCCGTGAGGTGTTCGTAGACCGTCGGGGCGAGCGATCCGTTCATGGCGGTCAGGAGCGGCGACCTGCGGCGCATCGCACCGCCCCAGAAGCCGACGAAGGCATCCTTCTCGTGAAAGCTCTCGCCCGCGTGGCGCCCGGGCACGAGCGAGTTGAACGCCACTCCCTGCGCCGGGAAGAGATTCACTGTGCCGGCGAGGTCGGTGTCGTAGAGGCGCGCGATCTGCACTACGACATCCGGCCGTGGGCTGTACGAACAGAGTTCCCGCCACTCCTCTTCCGACAACCAACTCGCGGGCTCCGCGCGCCGAGCCGCACGAGCGCGTTCGAGTAGTTCCCGGCGGCGCAACTCCTCGGGCCCGCGCAGCGCGGGCGCGTACGGGGACAGGCTCGTGACCTCGAGCAGGTCGCCCGCGAAGTCGTAATGGATCCGGGCGCCGCGCCGCGTCACCAGCGCGTCCACGCGCTCGCCACCGCGCGTCGCCACCAGACGCACCGTGCCTCCGTCCATGCCGCACGGCTCCTCGCGCACCACTAGGTAGTCGAGCGCCGCGCCGAGCCGCCGGCGCGTCTCTTCGATGATGTCGATGGTCCTCCCCTCGAGCGTGCGCAGCTCTTCGAGCTCCGGCGTCACGGGCTGGCGCAACCAGCGCTCCTCCTGGTCGACGAAGAAGTCGAGGGTGCAGTTGCCGCCGGCGGTCGAGGAGATCACGACGTCGAAGCCCCGCATCGTCGGCGGGCGCCACGGGTGCGTAACCACGGGCGGCTCGCCCTCGTCGGCTGAGAGCTTCCGCACGCGCAGGCGGATCCCTTCCTGCTCGAGGGTCGCGAAGACGGCCTTCTCCACCGACAGCAGCCGCCCCACGGGGGACAGCCCGTGATCGCCGGCCATGGCGAAGAGCGTGCGATCGTGGATGCCCGCATCGCGGTAGATTCGGTCGAGGCGTCCGAGCCAGAAGTCTAGGCGGTTCAGCTCGCCGGTCGGGGAGAGGATCTCGTCGGCGAACGGGCCGTGCGGATGCGCGAAGTGATCGGGCCACGGGTTGTAGTACTGCAGATAGCGCGGCATCCCCTGGTCCTCGATCGCCGCGATCTTATCGATGAGCTGCTGCGCCCGGCGAAGGTGCGCGCCGCGCGCCAGGATCCGCACTGCGGCAGTCTCGCGGTGCAGACGCAGAACCTCGAGCAGCCGCTCGCGCAGATCGCGCAGCTCCTGCTCGACGGCCGCGCGCTCCACGAGCTGCGCCTCGAGGAGCGTCTCGCCCCAGTCGCGCCGCTTCTCGCCGACCGCCACGGTGATGTACGGATCGAGCGCCACCAGCGAGCCCTCGTCGTAGAGACTGGATGAACTGAGCGTGAGGAGATGCGGGAAGCGCGCGAAGAGGCTGTGCATCCCCGAGCGCTTCGTCAGGGCGCCGAGCTGTAGCGCATCGTTGCCGTAGAAGTACCACGCGCGATCCTCGCGGCGGTCCAGGAAGTGGAAGTTGGGCAGGCCCGTGCAGCAGTCGCCCGTCGTGGGTGCGCCGGTCAGGACCACGGGGATGTTGCGCACGCTTATGGTGGGCGTGGTGGCGATCCCGCCGCGCGCGATGCCCTGGCCCCCGCGGGCGTATAGCGAGCGGAAGAAGGGCAGGTAGCGTTCATCCCGGAAGCCGTTCGCCTCGACGTGCCGCAGGAAGCCGAGGCTCCGCCCTTCGGCCTTCTCGAGCGGACCGGACGGCTGAGCCGCTTCGCACTCGCTCGACTCCTCGCAGATCTTCCGGATGAACAGGGCGTTCCCATCCTCCGGGCCGCCGCCCGCCAGCGCACGCACGAGATGACCCTGCAGGCCATCCACGCAGATCAACACGGCGTGGCGCCGCGTGGGCGCCTGCATCAAGTAGTCCTCGAGCCGCCCGAAACCATCCTTCTCGAGTTCGCCGAGCATCCATTCGCGCAGCTCGGCCTCGCGCGTCGCGAGGCGGAGGAAGCGCTGGAAGCTGCGGTGAGCGAACTCGCCGATCAACTCGCCGAGCGAGATCGTCAATGCCTCGATGCGTTCCTCGTCCGCGGAGAGCTTCGAGAGTCCCTCGCGCAGCTCTCCCGGGGGTAGCTGCTCCGCGAGCGACTCGAGCAGGGCGCACACCAAAACGGAGGCGCGCTCGATCGTCTCCGGCGTGCAGCTCTCGAGGGTGCGAAGCGGGTCGGAGGCGTTCTCGATGAAGAGCGCATCGTAGATCTCCACGATGCCGCCGATGACGACGGCCCGCACCCTCTCGTCGTCGGCGGCCGCCTCCGGATGCGCGTTCTCCGCCGCTTCCGGCGCCTGCTCCTCCCAGCGGAAGCGCGCGTGCTCGAAGCCCGGCAGCGATCGCAGTTCGTCGAACTCGGCGCGTACGTGCTGCTCGAAGGTCTCCGTCTCGCGACTCGTCGAGTAGAGTTCGCTGAGGTGCAGGAGGAAGGGTACGGTCGAGTCCATGAATTCGTCGCGGTCGATGCGCTCCTCGAGCCGGCGCTTCACGTCGTCGCCGATCTCCAAGTCCTCGATGTACGACTTCACCACCTGCCGGACGGCGAACGGCATCACTGCCTTGCCGGGCAAGCGCACGGTCCACTCCAGGGAGCGGTAGATATCCGTCGCCAGCACCTCGGCGCCGGAGCGCACGCCGCCCAACGGGGTCGCGCAGCCCGCGAGGAGGAGCGCGAGGACGGCGGTCGAAACTCGTGCCTTGGTCGGTTGCATGGCGGACGCAAGTCTAGCCCCAAATCCAGCGTTACCACGCTGGATTTGGGGCTAGAAGGAGAGCGGGCCGAGTGCTCCGCCGCGCGCAAAGCCCACCTTGAACGCTCGCCCGTATGCCGCCGGGCACATCGCATCTCACGCAGTGCTCGCGGCCTGACACGCACTGGCCGGCATCCCGCACGTTCACTCGCATCCGGACGCCCGCCCCGGCCTTGCGAGCCGATTCGACGATGGCGAGAATTCCAACCAGTCGGGCTGCTGGCACGGTTCTGAATGGAAGCGCTCAACTTCGATGAGTGACCCGAATGGATAACACAAGAATTTTCAAAACTTCGTTCGCGAGCATTTATCCGTTGTACATCAACAAGGCGGAGGGAAAGGGACGCACGAAAGCAGAGGTGGACGCCATCATCCACTGGCTGACGGGATACGATGGGCGAACGCTGAAGCAACAGATCGACAAGAAGAGCGACTTCGAGACCTTTTTCGCCCAAGCACCACGGATCAACCCGAATGTCTCGAAGATCACAGGCGTGATCTGCGGCTATCGCGTGGAAGAGATCGAGGACAAGCTCATGCAACAGATCCGTTACTTGGACAAGCTGATTGACGAATTGGCAAAAGGAAAGGCAATGGAAAAAATCCTGAGGAAGTGACCCACGACCATCAGTTGATCGTCCGATGCAACGTATTTACTGTCGTTTAGAATCCGCTCCGCGATCTCCGCAATTCTAGCGTTGCGCTTTCCCGGTCACGCCAAGCACGACGCCCGTGAAGTCGTGGTTGGGGAGCACGTTTGCCCGCCAGTAGCCCCTGGCCTTAGGGGCAGCCGAGCGCCGCAAGCGAGATCGCGAGCAATACGCCGTGCGAGCGGACGCGCGACTGCGCGCGGACGCTTGCCGGCAAGCGCGGGAGCGGCGAGAATCGCGCGCTGAGCGGAATCGCGCTGCGCGGCGAGGAGTTCTCATGACGACCGGTTCCGAGCGAGAGGACAAGGGCTCCGCCCAGAGCGGCGTGACGCGGCGCGCGTTCCTGAAAGGCGCCGGACTCTCCGCGGCGGCGGCGGCCGGCATCGCCGCGGGGACGGGCGTCCTCGACTCCGCGCTCGCGGCGACGCCGCCGCTCCAGGTCGTCGGCCCGGGCCGCCGGCCGATCACGCTCAACGTGAACGGCAGCGAGCGGCGCCTCGAGGTCGAGCCATCGGCGACGCTGCTCGACGTCGTCCGCGGCCAACTCGATCTCATCGGCGCGAAGCGCGTCTGCGACCGCGGCTCGTGCGGCGCGTGCACGATGCTCGTCGATGGTCGCCCCATCAACTCCTGCACCTATCTCGCGATCGACGCGGAAGGCAAACGCGTCACCACGGTCGAAGGGCTCGCGGCCCCTGGTGCGCCGCTCACGCGCTTGCAACAGGCCTTCATCGAGTGCGACGCGCTCCAATGCGGATTCTGCACGCCGGGGATGGTGATGGCGTGTACGGCGCTCCTCGCCCGCAACCCCTCCCCCGCGCGTCCCGAGATCGCCGCCGCGATCGCCGGCAACCTGTGCCGCTGCGGCACGTATCAGAACATCTTCGAGGCGGTCGAGCTGGCCGCGCGACGGGGGGCCGGCGGTGGCCGCTAATACGAGCGAGATCAAGATCCGCGTCGGCTTCGGCGACAGCTTTCGCGATCTCACCGTGCGGATCGCGGAAGGAGACGTCCCCCCCTACGAGCCCGGCACGCGCTTCGATGTGATCGGCGCCGCCGCGCCGCGCCTCGACGCCGAGGCAAAAGTCACCGGGAGCGCGCGCTTCACCTACGACCAGAATCTTCCGGGGCTCCTCCATGGGAAGATCCTGCGCTGCCCGCACCCGAACGCAAACGTGAAGAGCGTCGACTTGACCGCGGCGCGCGCGATGCCGGGCGTGAAAGCGGCGATCTCTTTTCCGGAAGTCTTTCGCACCGAGGCCGTGCGCTTCGCGTGGGAGGGGATCGCCGCGGTGGCGGCGGAGTCTGAGGCGCAGGCGGAGGCGGCGCTGCGGGCGATCGCGGTCGAGTACGAGGTCCTGCCGTTCTGCGTGACGCGCGAGGACGCGATGAAAGACGGCGCGCCGCAAGTCGGGCGACGGAATCAGCAGAACGTGCGCCGCATTTACCCGGAGATCCCCTTCACGCGGGACGGCACGATCGACGAGAAGAAGGAAGCGGCGCGCCAGGTCGAGATGCGCGAAGCCGAGGCGAAGGTCGATCGCATCCTGAAGGAATCGGACACCGTCGTCCAAGGCACCTTCTACACGCAGGTGCAGACCCACTCGCCGCTCGAGACGCACGGCGTCGTGTGCACCTGGGAGAACGAATCGCTCGTCTGCTACTGCTCCACGCAAGCGACCTTCGCCGTGCGCCACGAGCTGACCCATCACCAGGGCCCCGTGCGCGCGACGAACGCGCGCGTGCTTTGCGAATACGTGGGCGGCGGCTTCGGCGCGAAGTTCGGCGCGGGGCGGGAGGGGGTCGCGGGGGCACTCCTCGCGAAGGCGGCGGGCCGCCCCGTGAAGGTGATGCTCGATCGGCGCGAAGAGCACACGACGACCGGCAACCGCCCCGACTCCCATCAAGTCCTCGCCATGGCGGTCGCGAAGACCGGCGAGATCCGCGCCCTCCGCGCCCGCAGTTGGGGCACGGCCGGCACGAGTCCGGCGGGAGCCGGCGCGCACAACGATGTGATGTACGAGCTGGGCGAGATCGACAAGATCGAGTACGGCGTGCGCACGAACGCGAACGACGCGCGGCCGCTCCGCGCGCCCGGCTTCCCGCAAGGCGTGTTCGCGCTCGAAGCCATGATGGACATCGCCGCGGCCTCTATCGGCATGGATCCGATCGAGTTTCGTAAAAAGAACGATGCGCACCCCGTGCGCCGCGCCGAATACGACATCGCGTGCGAGCGCATCGGTTGGGCGGCGAAGCGCGGCGCGCCGGCCGTGCCGCGCGGCGGCGCGGACGGCGGGCGCGGCGTGGGGCCGCTCCGCCGCGGCGTCGGCTGCGCCAGCTCGCTCTGGTTCGCCTCAGGCGGAGGCGGCGCGAAGGTGCTCGTCCGCGTGCACAAGAACGGCACCGTGGAGGTGCGAAACGGCGCGCAGGACATCGGCACCGGCACGCGGACGATCTTGGGGATGGTGGTCGCGGAGGAGCTGGGGATCCGGCTCGCGGACGTCGCGACATTCATCGGCGACACAAACGATCCCGCGGGGCCCGGCAGCGGCGGCTCGACGACGGCGCCGACTCTGACGCCCGCGGCGCGCGTCGCGGCACACCGCGCGAAGCGGCAGTTGCTCGACGCCGTCGCGCGCGCCGAGGGTTGGGATGCGGGCAACCTCGACCTCCGCGGGGGCAAGGTCGTCGGGCGCGATGGCGCGGCGCTCGCGCGCGAGATCGACTTTCGCGCGGCGTGCGGGCTCATCGCCGAGGATCAGATCGAAGTGCTCGGCGAGCGCCCCGTGCTCGACAAGGATCATCCGAACTACGGCGGCCTCGCCGACACGAACGCCGGAGTGCAGTGCGCCGAGGTGGAGGTCGACGTGGAGACCGGTCTCGTCCGCGTGCTCAAGGTGGTCGCGGTCGCCGACGCCGGGAAGCTGATCAACCCGAAGCTCGCGGAGAGCCAAGTGCGCGGTGGCGTGATCCAAGGAGTGAGCTACGCGCTCTACGAGCGCCGCATCATGGATCGCATCGAAGGGCGCATGGTGAACGCCGACTTCGAGTTCTACAAGATCCTCGGCGCGGTGGATTGCCCCGAGATCGAAGTCGTGCTCCTCGACGTGTTCATGGGCCACAACAACACGCACGTCATGGGGCTCGGCGAACCGCCGGTGGTGGCGACCGCCGCCGCCGTCGCGAATGCCGTGGCGCACGCGATCGGCGTCAGGATCCATTCGCTGCCGATCACGCCGCGCAAAGTGCTCGCGGCGCTCGCCGGCGAGGAGGTGCGCGGATGAAGCCTTTCCGCATGGCGCTCCCGCGGACCGTGGAAGAAGCCGCCGGCGCGGGCGGCGAAAGCTTCGCCGCATCGAAGATGCTCGCCGGCGGCACCGACCTGCTCGCGGAGCTGAAGGAGCGCACGCAGACGCCGGACCTCGTCATCAACTTGAAGCGCGTCGCCGCGCTCCGCGGGATCGCGGAAAGTCCGCGCGGGCTCGAGATCGGGGCGCTGGTCACTCTCGCGGAGGCGGCGGAGGATGCGCGCATCGCCGAACGCTGGCCGGCGCTGCGGGACACGATCCTCGAGACCGCGACGCCGCAGATCCGCAACGCGGGCACCGTCGGCGGCAACCTCGCGCAGCGCCCGCGCTGCTGGTACTACCGCGACGAGAGCTATCGGTGCCTAAAAAAAGGCGGCACGGTCTGCTACGCGCAGGAGGGCGCGAACGAGTACCACGCCATCTTCGGCAACAAGATCTGCGCCGCCGTACATCCATCGAATCTCGCGCCCGTCTTGATCGCGCACGGCGCGCTCGTCGAAATCGCGGGGAGCGGCGGCAAGACGCGCACCATCCCGGTCGAAGAGTTCTTCGTCGCGCCGGAGAAGAACGTCGCGGCGGAAAACGTGCTCGCGCCGCAAGAGGTCATTGCGCGCGTGATCTTGCCGCTTAACTCCGCGAACCGCCACGCCGCGTACGTGGAAGCGCGGGAGCGTCTCTCCTACGACTGGGCGCTGTGCGGCGCCACGGCGAGCTTGCGGCTCGAGGCTGGCCGCGTGCGCGAAGCGCGCATCGTGCTGAACGCCGTCGCGCCGGTGCCGGTGCGCAGGAAGGACCTCGAGGCGATGCTGATCGGTGCGGAGATCACGGATGAGCTGCTCGAGCGCGTTGCAAAGGCGGCCGCCGCGGGCGCTACGCCGCTCAGGGACAACGGCTACAAGCAGGCGCTTGCGGGCGCGCTCACGAAGCGCGCGATCCTGGCCGCGCGCGCCGGAAAAGGAGCGGGCTAATGCGCGAGGAGCGGCGGAATAAGGAACTATTGCCCGCGGATCTGTGCCCGTGTTTCCGCACGAAGACCCTCACGTTGAACACGGATTATCGCCGCTCCGCGTTCGAGGAAGGTTTCACCGCGAGCACCGCGGTGTGCTACTGCCTGATCACGATGGCGGCCCACGGCCCGGACGACGATGACGTCCACCCCGCCCGCTGCCGCCCTGCACGCCCCTGCTACCCGCACGAGAACGCGACGAGTTCAAGCTTCGACTCCACATGAGCCCGCGCGCGCGATCAAGGCTGATGATTGCCGGAGCGGCGCTTGCGACGCTTTGCGCGATCAGCCTGTTCCTGAAGAACACGCCTAGCCAGCTATCCCCAAATTCCGAGCCTGCCGGGGTGGCACCAAGTAGTGACAGCTCAACCGAGGAAGTTGCCGTGACGTCCGTCGGAACGCCGCGCGAGCTTCAAGCGCCGGCGCATGTAGAAAATAATCCTGCTTCAACCAAGTCGATTCCTGAGCGAGCGGTCGCCGAACCCGAGGCTCCGTCCAGCAACGATGAAGAGCTATGCCAAGTCGATGGGTTGGTGATCGACGAAGAGGGCAGCCCGGTCGCCGGCGCAGTGGTATGGGCGGACGACGAAGTCCCCATGAGCAACGCGGTAGTGACGGATGACGACGGCAGCTATGTCTTGCGCCTTCCCCCCGGTCGACACGAGATACGCGCTTGCAGCGTGAATCGCCCGGTGGCATCGATTGCCGCAGTCGTAACCGACGATAACGTCCAATCGCGTGCTCGTCCTATCGTGCTCGAAGTGGGTGGTACGATTCACGGGGTCATCCGCGACAGAGACGGTAAACCTGTCTCTCGCGTGCGATTCCACTGCTACGTTCCGGAACGCGCACGGATGGCAATGCCGCGTGGCACTGGCGCCCTATACATCAATGACTACCACACCAAGTCGAACGAGCAGGGAGAGTTTTCGTTTGGCGGCCTGGGCGACGCGGAGTATCGAGTCGAACCGGTCCTCTACATGAGTCCGGACTACGCCACGACGCCGGAGCGCTACACGGACGTTCGCCCCGGGGGACCTCGCATCGAATTCCTATTCCATCCCGCCGCCGAAGTCGAGGGACTCGTACTCGATGACGCGACGGGACAAGCGATCGAGGAGTTCGAGGTTAACTGGCGCGAGGTAAAGAGCCAGGACGGCCGATTTCGAAGGGCGATCCGTGCCGGAGAAGAAGTCGAGGTAAACATATATGCTCGAGGATATCTCGAGCAGACAAAGACGGTATCGACAGCGACTTTGGCCGATTCGGAGCGCCCATTGGAGTTCCGGCTAGTACGCGACGACGGGGCGGCGACGCTCGTCATCACGATCACCGGTGAGTCGGAGCAGCCGATTGCCGACGTCGCAGTGCAAGGGAGCGCTTGGGATCACAGGATTTGGAAACAAGACGCAAAGCTCGGATCATCGCCGATAGAGATACAGAACATCATCGCCGGCAAACATGATGTGATGATTTGGGCGCCGAGCCACGAACTAGTCTATCGCCAAGTCGATCTGGAAATCGGCAGCCGCCACGAACTAGAAGTGCAGCTCCGCCGTGGCGGCCCCGTCAACCTCCAGATCCTCAGTCGGGACAAGACCGTGGTCGATTTCGCGAGGTTCGGAGTGGCCACGGTGGAAAAGAAAGATATCGCTTGGCGCTTCCAAGGCGACGACGGCGATTCGATGATCCACTTCGGCATCGGTAAGGAGCCCGGCAGTCGATCGGGCACAGGAAGCGGCGTTATCACAGGTTTGCCGGCCGGCGATTTTCTGCTCCTGATCCATCCTCCAGGAGGTGAACCGCCGTTCGAATTCCCATTCCATGTCGATGTCGGGCCTACCGATCTGATGATCATGTACGGTGCCGAGTAGGCCGAGTCGCAGACGTGCCGTGGCACGATGCAGCCTTGGCGCCGGCTAGTTTGGGTGCGCCCCTACGTCACGCTTGCGCTCAAATGCATCGCGCGTCATCGACGCATGCCTCGCCCTGCCAGCGATTTCCGGCGGCGGCTTCCGCCGATAGCCCGGTCGCCTCGCCTGTGACCCGCGCCCGGGTTGCATAATCCCAAAAGGCTGATATAGTTGCGCGCATTCTTCGGCTGGAGCAGTCTCTCTCGAGTTCGCGTGATCGCAGAATTGCGAGCGCGATTCTCGGGGGTCGTTCGGCTCGGCTTCGCGCCAGCAATACTGCGTCGGAAGCGTCGGGTCGGCGGGAGATTGCCTTCCCTCCCTCGGGAAGCCTGCTCGGCCGAATGGGATCGAAATCGAGATTCAAGGCTCCAAGCCCGGGAATGACCAGCATCCGCTCGGCATCCCGTCTTCGGGACTTCCACGATCGAGGTACGCGACCATGATGTCAGCCGCGAAGCGAAGCGCTTTCGTTTTGTTCTTGCTCACTGCACTCGTCCCTGCCGGCTGCGGGGGCGGCGGCGGCGGCGGCGGCGCGGTAGTTGCCGTGGCTCCCGCTGCGCCCGTCGGCCTCAGCTACTCGCAAGGCACCGCGACCTATGTCGTGGGAATCTTCGTGAACAACGTACCTTCGTTTTCGGGCGGCGCACCGACCAGTTGGACCGTCACGCCGGCGCTGCCGGGAGGATTGAATCTCGATCCCGCGACGGGCGTGATCTCCGGGACGCCGTCGACGCCGATCTTGCAATCGCAATTCGAAATCAAGGCGACAAACGCCGGCGGCTCCACGCAAGTCACGATTCTAATCACGGTCATTCTGCCGCCGCAGAACACGCTCGCGTACCCAGTGCAATTCGCGGTCTATTCCATCGACATTGCGATCACGCCGAACGTCCCGCAAGCGACGTTGCCGGGAGGGTCCTACACGATTCAGCCGGCTCTGCCTGCTGGCCTCTCGATCAGCTCTACGAGCGGCGTGATCTCCGGCACGCCGACGACGGCTTCGGCTCAGACGACCTACACGGTCACCGAGATCGTGCCTCCGAGCAGCTTCCGGGTCTCCGAGTTGACCATCACTGTCGAGCTTACGCCCCCCATGAATCTCGACTACGACTCGCC
>JAKEFC010000254.1 GCA_022616235.1 Planctomycetota bacterium | reverse complement strand
CTGCGCGCCACACTGTGCGCCGCTCTCGGCGGGGCGGAGATTCGGTTTCGGTCGGGGTCCTCGGTCGTCGCTTCAGAGCGGAGGAGCTTGTAGTCGATTCCCGGCAGGAACTCAATAAATCTCCTTGTAGAAGCCATCGTTGTCGTGCGCCAAGCGTAGCAAGAACTTACGCCCCTGCTCCTTGTCCTCGTTCTTCGAATCGCCCGGGTAGAAGCCGATCGCATTGATGATCACCTTGCGATCTCGGTTCCACGCCGCGACTTGCTGCAAGATCAGAGCGGGGATCGTCTCCTTCCCCACCGTGGGCGTGCCATCGGTCAATAGATAGATGGTGTCGACCTCGGGGTCGCGAAACGCCGTCTCGAGCGCGTCGTTCACGTTGGTCTCGCCGCCGCAGGGGAGCTTCGCGATGAATGTCACCGCCTTTTCGACGTGCGCTTTATCGGCCTTTACCAAGCGCCTGTTGAAAGGAAAGATCTCGCTCGCGAACGCGATCACGTTGAAGTAGGACTTGGGAGAGAGATTCTCGACGACGCGCGTCAGCTCTTTCTTGGCGATCTCCATCCTCGTACCGACCAAGTCGGTGCCGACCGACATGCTGCCGGAGACATCGAAGACGAACGCGACTTTCTCGCTGGCCACGGTGCCGTAGAGGCCGCTCGCGACGGCGGTCTTGAGGTCCTGCTTCTCCGGGTCGAGCTTCGCCTGCGCTTCCTCCGCGCTCGGGACCGCAAACGTGTCCCGACTGCGGATCCACCATGCGAGCCAGTCCTTCTGATCCTCTTCGAAGTCGAAACCCGTGAGGCTCCGCAGGGCTTTCACGATGTCCCACCGCACGCGGCCTGTCTTCTCGGTGGCGAGTTGTTCGATCAAGAAGCCGATCGCGCGCTTCTCGCGCAGATGTCCCATGGCGCGCACCGCTGATGCGCGAACCTGCCACTGCTTTTCCGCAGCGAAATACTCTTCGAGCTTCTCTTGGGTCACGCCGCCCCGGTAGCTCGCCATGGCGCGGACGCAGAGCGAGCGCCGCTCCCACGTCTTCTCGTTGGCGGCGGCATCGATGACGACTCGCTGGCACGCCGGAGTCGTCAACCTCGTGAGGAACTCGTAGCACTCTTGGTGCACCGTGATGTCGTCGTGCAGGATTCCATGGTCGATGAAGAGGAGCGCGGCTTCCGGAGTCTCGAAGCGCTTGACCGATGCGACGGCGTCGAGGATCTCCGCAACTTTGCCCGCCTTGAGGGCCATGAGGAACACGGCCTTCGCATCGGCGAAAGATTGCTCCGCCGCCCGACTCCCGGCACCGCAGAGGAAAAGCAAACAGACGAGCACCGGAAGGCACCTACGCCGCGTGTCCATGGATCCGAATCGCATCCTGAAAAGCTCCAATCTCTCGGAAGGCGGAAATCGAACTTCCGCTACGCTGCCGCCCGCATCCTTCGACGCCGCCCTCGGGTCAAAGGAGCGATCGTTCGCAATGGCCTTGCGGGAGGAGCGGGGCGCTTCAGTCCGGCTCGACTTCGAGCAGATTCTCGCCGTTCCCCGCAGCCGCACCGTCCTTGCGCTGCTCATCCCCAATGATCTCGGCGATCTCTTCGCGTAGGAGGTCGCGGATCGCGACGTACATCTCTTCGCGGCCTCGCACCTTGGCGAGGAATTCCGGACTCATGATCTCCTGCATCACCGCGGAGAAAGCATCGCGCGCGACGCGCGAATTGCGCACCACGAGCGAAGCGAGCTTGTGCGTCATGTACGCCGCAAGCAGCTCGGGCAGCAACGCCTCGGCGCCCTCGAGACTACGCAAGAACGCGCGCTCGTTCTCGGTGAGTCCCTTCACCTCGCGAACTCCCGGCGGCGCCGGCTGCGCGGCCGGCCTGCCGCGCGGCAGCGAAGCCGCCGCGCCGTCTCGGATGCGCTGCACCAACTCTTGGGCCTTGAGCGGATTGCGAAGATTCAAGAGCCCGCTGCCGCGCGTCCACGCCGTGCCGTCGAACACGACGAGCACCGTCTTGCCCAGCTCGATGATGTCGTCGCACGCAAGCGTTCGCGAACCGATGCGCGAGCCATTCACGTAGGTCCCATTCGACGAACTGAGGTCGACGAGGGTCAGCACGCTCCCTGCCGCGGTCAGGGAGCAGTGTTTGCGGCTGAGGAGCGCATCGGCGAGCTGCAAGTGGCTGCGCTTCGAGCGCCCGATGAGCATCGTACCGTCGTGGATGGGAAGGCTCCGCAGGCAGTCGTCGAAGATCGCGAGATGGAATCGCGTTCGCGGGCGCGGTTCCGCATCGAGGCTCGTGGGCATCCCGTTCGGTCCGTCCTATCCGCGCGGCCGCGGCGGGAGGGCGTCGCGCGCACGGCAAGTCCCGCATTTATACCAACTCCGGCGGGCTCCGTAATCCCCCGCCGCCGCATCGCGCGCTGTTGCGGCAGGCGGCGCGCGGCTCAGCGGCCGAAGAGCGCTCGGAGGGTGGCGGGCAGCCGGCAGGCACGGCCACGTTCCCGCCCGATGCTGGCCAAGGTCGTGCTGCCGCGGCAAAGCGGGAGCGATTCGCCGTCGCGGAAGACATCGTAATCGAACCGCACGCGGGCGCCGCCGACCTCCGCGATCCTGGTCTCGATGCGCAGGAGGTCGTCGTAGCGCGCCGGCCCTAGGAAGGACGCCGCCGCCTCGATCACGGTAAGGCGGGTACCCGTCTCCTCCAACGCCCGGTAAGGCTCTCCGCGCTCGCGCAGCCATTCCGTGCGGCCGATCTCGAAATACAGGAAGTAGTTCGAGTGGTATACGACGCCCGCCTGATCGGTTTCTTGGTAGCGCACGCGGACGTGGGTGATCCCGACGTCGGGACTCATCGCGCGCTCTTTCCAGTGCCGCTCCCGTTCCCGGGAGGTCTTCGCAACATCAGAGCTTTCGCAATCGCTCGGAAAAGATCTCGCGAATGTCGCGCAGCGTGTAGCCGGAATCGTTCAACGATTGTATCAGCATGATTTGCTTGCACGCGGACTCGCTGAATAGATGGCGCCCCGTGGCAGTCGTCTTCGCCGGCGTGACCAGCTCGAGTTGCAGATAGCGATAGAGGACCTGGCGGGAGATGCCCGCGCGTTTCAGAAGCTCGCCCGTGCGGAGCAACGCGTCCTTCCTTGTCATCGCCGCCACAACGTAGGGACGTCTGCCCGCCTCGGCAAGCGGAAAGCGTTCGCCGCGCGCCCGCGGCGAACGATTTCGGTTAGGCTGCCGGCGTGGCAGCAGCCGGCACGAGGGCGGCGCGCCCGAAGGCACGAAGGCACG
>JAKEFC010000253.1 GCA_022616235.1 Planctomycetota bacterium | reverse complement strand
TGCGAGCGTCGCAAAGCTGTTCAATCCCGCGGGGTCCAGGACGAGCGCGGCCGCGGGTACGCCGCGGTCCTGCGCGAGGCGCTTCATCGCGGCGACCTCTTCCGGCGCGCCGGACAGGACGAGCGCCGGCGCCACGCCGGCGTGGTAGAGCCGGACTCCATGCTTCACGCGATCGCCGAGCGCGAGCGATGGCGTGCCGTCACGATACACGCGCGCGCCGAAGACGACGATCGCCTGCGCCGGACGCGCGTAGTCCGTCGCCCCGAACGAGAAGAGATGGAGGATGAGGAGCGCGGGGCCGGCACCGGCCGCGCCGACACCGAGCCACGGCCAGCGCGCGCGCGGTCCCTCGTAGAAGACGCGGGCGGCGCTCGCCGCGAACAGCGTAAGCGTCGCGAGCGAGAACGGGAGCGCGGCCGCCGCGAGGCCCTCGGCGCGAAGCGCGTAGAACTCCACGATGTTCGCGGCGGCAAGGAGCGCGTGCCCCGCGATCACGAGCGCGGAAAGCGGATGGACGAAGAGGAGCGCCGCGCCGAGGAAGAAGCCATCGATCGCCGGCAGCGGCACGCCCGCCGGCAGTCGCACGAGAAGAGCGAGCAAAGATGCTTCCGGAGTCGCCAGCGAGCGCCAAGCGTCCGCGATCAACAATACGCCGAGGAAGTAACGCACGCCATCTAGGATGGCCACGGCTCGCTTCACGGTTCGAACTCCACTCCCAGCGAAGAACGCAGCGGCGACGGGCGCGATAGTAATGGAATCGGCGCTGCAAGCAATCGAGCGCAGGAATCGCGCGCTGCAAGCAGATGGCCGCTCGAGAATCTATTCATGGCGCGCGATTACCGCAGGGAGAAATGGTTTCCAACTCGAAGGTCACCTCCCCTTTGGCGGTCGTCAGCGGCGCGGATTCCGCCGCGACGATCGATGTGCGCGACTCGAAGCGCCCCGCGAGCCGGAGCGCCACGATCCAGCCGCGCGCGCGGCTGATCAGGATCTCTCCGTTCAGATCGAGGAGGGCCCGCTCGCCGGCCGGGCTCTCCGAGGTCATTCGGAGCGCGGCGTCGAAGACGAGGCACTCCTCGCCGCACGCTTCGCGCACGCCGCGCGCGATCAGCTTGTAGACCGGGACTCGCAGGTTCTCGCCGAGCGCGAGGGGCAGCGCCGGCGATTCCTTCTCGGTGAGTTGGTAGACGGCTCCGCGTGCGAATTCCTTCCCCTCGAAATATGCGGCGTAGCCTCCATCGAGGCTGAATTGGCGCCAGTCCGCGCCGAGGTGCGCCAATTCCGCGCCGGCTACTTCGCCGCCATCCGCGCGCACCGCGCGGACGTTGCCATTCTCCAACGAGACCTCGTAGCTCTTGCCGCTCACGGGCAGGGCTCGCGGTGCCCGCGCGCCGCCCTCCTCCGCTTCTTCCGCGAGCGCATAGGCGACGCTCATGCGGCTCGCCCGCCCGCCGGCGACTGCGAGGATTTCCGTGCGCTCTCGCTCGCGCGTCGTGCGAACGAGCGTTGATTCGCCGACGACCTCGCTCCCGAGCGTGCGAGTAACCTGGAGGCGCACGCGCGCCGTGCGCAGCGATTCGCGCGCATCGCCGGGGGCGGGCGGCGCGAAGTGGAGGACGATCGGCGGCGGCGCCGGCGCCCGCGCGGCGCACGCGGAGCACACGGCGCACAACACACAAATTGCGTACGCGACGTAATCGGAGCACGTCGCTCGCGCGGCAACGATCGCGCGCGCCGCGATGCCGCGCGGGCGAGCGGACAGCACCACGGAAACTTCCCTGTGCATGCGAGCGTTGTGCCAGGACGAAGGATTCCGCACAAGCCGATCGCGCGCGCCGGCGGTTCTCTTCGGGCGGCCGCTCCGGTAGAATGCGCGGCTTTGGAAGGAGACGACATGCACACGACGATGAATCTTCTCTCCAGGCTCCCCGTCCGAGAGCATGCGCGCATCGCCAGTGCGCCGCATGCCCTGAGATTCGCCGCGCGGATCGCGATCCTCGCGGCGATTCCGTATCTTGCCGCCGGGTGCATCCCGGCGCTCATCGTCGGCGGGGCCGCGATCGCGGCCGGCGCCGCGGTGTATGCGAACGGCGACCTCACGTCCACCGCGCGCGTCTCCCTCGATGAGGGTTGGAACGCGACCCTCGGCGCCGTGCGCGATCTCGAATTGCGCACGTCGGAGCAAAAGAAAGACGGCGTACAAGGTACCTTGGTTGCGAAGGGCGCGAACGATACGCCTTACAAGATCTGCCTCGAGAATAAGGGGCCGGATCGCACCGAATTCTCGATCCGAGTCGGCGTTATCGGCGACAAGGAGAAGTCGGAGATCGTGCTCGCGAAGATCCGCTCGCGGCTCCCGCACGGCTGGGACAAGTAGACGGCGATGATCCTATGCCGGTTCGTAGAAGCGGGCCGGCCGCGCGCCGGCATAGTGATCGGCGATCGCGTCGCCGACGCCGAGCCTCTCCTGGGCGCACCCGCTCCGCGTCTCGAACCGCTCCTCGCACTCGACGGTACTCGCCTGCGGGCGCTCCGCGCCGCGGCGGCGGACCTGGGCTCGCGTGCCGGCGCCCGCGGCGTCTACCGGCTCGACCAGGTGACCCTCGCGCCGCCGATCGAGCGCCCGGGGAAGATCATCTGCGTCGGCCTCAACTATCGCGACCACGCGCTCGAGCAAGGGAGCGAGCCCCCCGCCGCGCCGATGATCTTCGCGAAGTACGTAACGGCGATCCTGGCGCCGGGCGCCGCGATTCGGCTTCCCGCGGACAGCGCCGAAGTCGATTACGAAGCGGAACTCTGCGTCGTGATCGGGAAGGGCGGTTACCGCATACCCGAGGCGAGCGCCTTCGACCACGTGGCGGGCTATACCATCATCAATGATGTCACGGCGCGCGACATGCAGCGCGCGGACAAACAGTTCACGCGCGGCAAGTCCTGCGACACCTTTGCGCCGCTCGGGCCCTGGCTCATCCTCCGCGAGGCGCTCCCCGATCCTCACCGGCTCGCGATCTCGCTCACGCTGAACGGTCGCACGATGCAATCATCGAATACGTCGCAGTTGATCTTCGGCGTACCGTACCTCGTGAGCTACCTGTCGCGCACCATGACGCTCGAAACGGGGGACCTGATCGCGACCGGCACGCCGGGAGGGGTCGGCGCCGCGCGAAAGCCGCCGGTCTTTCTCAAGCGCGGCGACGCCGTTGCCATCACGATCGAAGGGATCGGCACGCTCGCGAATCGCGTCGAATGACGGCCGCGGCGCGTTCCGCGCGCCCCAGTCGAGTCGCCGGCAAGGTGGGCATTGGACGCGGAAAGACCGTTTGTAACTTTCTAGCTCCTATGGCATTGTGGACGCGACACCGCGCGTCGCGACGAACGCGCGCGGACAGCGTGCACACACCGCGGGGGCGTGTAGTTCCATTCGATTTCGGACGAGGCTATCGGCACGCCGGCGCGGCCTTCGGTTCTTGACGAGGGAGAAGCTCGCTCATGGTCTCCTGGAAATTGCGGATCTACGAGCCGGGCGGATCGCAAGGTCGCGAAGTCTCGGCGGATGACGGATTGACGCTCGGCCGGAGCAGTCAGTGCAAGGTCACGCTCGCCGATTCTTATGTATCCGGCAAGCACGCGCAAATCGTCCGCGTCGGAGATGAATTCCACATCGAGGACATGGGCGGCTCGAACAAGACGACGGTCGAAGGCGGCCCGGTGCTCTCCAAGGGGCAGCGCCATCCGCTGCGCCACGGCTTGATCTTCGTGATCGGGCAGACGCGCGTCGAAGTGTTGAGCACGGGAACGCAGCCTAGCGTCACGGCTGCGCGCACGGCGATCCTCGGGGCACCGGCCGATGCAGAAGACGGCATGCGCACGCAGGTGTCGCCGGACTTCGGCAAAGCCGGCGCCGGCGCGAAACCGGCCGCGGCGGCGCGCGCCGACGAGAGCACGACGAAGGTCGATGAGCCGATGACCGCGCGCTTCGATCCGCGCGAAGAGAAGACGATCGCGGGGCCGATGCCCGCGCGCTCCGGACCCGCGAAGGGCAACGACGACGACATGGGAGCGACGATCGCGGACGCCGCCGGGTGGGAAGCGGCAGGGGGCCGTACGGTCACGCCGCCATCCGCCAGCAGGACCGCGACGCCGTCCCCCCCTCCCGCCCCCGCTGCCCCGGTGAAGGCTGCTGCGCCCGCGCCGGCCCCCGCACCGCCTCCTGCACCGGCGGCGGCGCCAGCAGCAGCGGTGCGCCCGCCGTCATCGATTCAAGCGACGCCGCCGCCGCCCGTGCGGCCGCAATCCATCACCGATTCCACTTCCTACAGCGCCACGATCGTGCACGGCTCCGAGAAGCTGAATCCCGTCGCGACGCAGGCCCTCCTCGCGAAGGCGCGGCCGCGCCTCGTCTTCGCGAACGAGGCGCTCCATCAGATCGTGGACATCGCGACGGTCGAGTTCGGGATCGGGCGCCACAAGAAGAGAGACCTCGGCTTCCTCATCGATCACCCGACGATCTCCGCGCTCCACGCGCGGATCGTCTTCGATGGCACGCGCTACTCGCTCGAAGACCTTGGCAGCACGAACTTCACCTTCATCTGCTACGGCGAGCGGCGCGAACGGATCATGGCGAACTCCAAGCGCGAGCTGGCGGACGAGACGCGCGTGATCTTCGGCGGCGTCGAAGCGCTCTTCGTGTTCGATACGGACGCGGAAGGGAAGCCGATCTCGCGCGAGTACGTGCCGCGCGCGCTCCAGCACCTCGTGCGCAAGAACCGCATCACCGACCAGCAAGCGAAGAAGGCGCAACTGACGGCGAGCGAAGAGGGGCGGCACGCGGGGGAGATCCTGATCCGCGACCGCACGATCGGGATCGGCCAATGGCTCGACGCGGTCGAAGTCACGCGCAAGCAGGAGTACACCGCGCAGAGCGTCGGCGGCATGCGCAACGCGATCATCGCGCTCGGCGTTCTCATCGTGGTCCTGATCCTCGTGGTCCTCTATATCATGATGAAGTAGCGGCAAGTGGCGGGTGGCGGGCTCTCGCTCGAGCGCCCGCGATGCAGTGCGGCACCGGCAGGATCTCCCACGGGAATGACGCGGGTAACGCGGAGGTAAAGCTCGGGGATGAATCGCAGCCTCTTCATCTCGTGGAACGCGCTCGCCGCTCTGCTCGTGTCCGGCGCTTTCGTGGCCTGGCTCGTCCAGGGTGGATACGCCCCGGGGAGCGGCGGCGGGCACGACCGCGACTATCTCATCTGGTCCGGGTGGGTCGCGCTCGCGCTCTTCCTCATCGTGATGGCGTACGTGCTCCGTAAGTACGTGCACAAGCTCGGAATCTCCCCCGAATTCGCGATGAAAGTGCCGATCGCGAAGCTCGAGCGCGCGGAAGCGCGCCTCGGCGAGCTTCGGCGCGAGATCACGGTCGGCAGGCTGACCGACCCCGGCGCCGCCCGCTCGCGGGCGCTGGCGGCGCTCCGCGGCGAAGGCGTGCACCGCATTCTCCGCGTCGTCGTCCGGAAGAGCGCCGCGCCGAACGGGCTGCCCATCATCTTGGAGACCGAGCCGCGCGAGCCGCTCGCGCCGATGGCGCGCTGGCTGCGCGCGCACCTCTACTTCGGGCTCGCGGCAGCGGTGCTCGTGTGGCTGCACGGCGGCGGCTCTTTGGACTCGCCGATGGCGGTGCTCCTGAACGGCCTGAGCGCGCTCGTCATCGTGACAGGGATCGTAGGGATCGTACTCTGGGCCTTCGGCCCAGCGTGGCTCACGAAGAACGAGCGCGATCTTTCCATCGAGAAGACCTACGCGCTCGAGCAGAGCCTGCGCGCGAAGGTGAAGGCGGCGCTCGAGCTGGTCGATCCGGAGCTGAAGCCGCTCTTCGACGACTTGCAGAAAGGGCAGGGAGATTTCCACGAGCGCGCGAAGGCCGCGCTCGCCTCGCTCTCCGCGCGCCCGCAGGGAGCGGCGGAGTTCACGGACTTGCTCGCGCTCCTCGGCCAGAGCCACGAAGTCGGCCGCGAGCTGGCGTCGCTCTGGCGGATCAAGATGGCGCTCAACGTCTGGCGCGTCGCGCACATTCCGGCGGCGACTGTCCTCATGGTGCTCGTCGGCCTGCACGTTTTCTCGGTGCTCTGGTACTGATGCGGGGGATGTCATGACGACGCAAGCGCGCATCGGGCTGCCGCCGCAGGTATTCGAGCTGGAGATCTTCCAGGGTCTGAACGCGCGGCAAAAAGGGTTCCTCGAGAAGGAGGGCTTCCTCGACGTCGCGCCTCCCGGATCCGTGTTCGCGTATCAGGGGGAGTACACCGGGCGCTTCCGCGTGATCCTCGAGGGGCTCGTATCCGCGTATCGGGAAGAGCCGAACGGCGAGACCATCAACCTCTGGACCCTCGGCGCGGGCGACACCTTCGGCGAATTGAGCGCGCTCTCCAACCGCCCGGAGCCGGCGATGCTGCGCGCGGACTCGCGCTGCGTCTTCGTCGTGATCGAGCAGGAGCTGTTCAAGCAGCTCTACAAGGGGAAGATCGCGTTCAAGACCCACGTGGATCGCACCTACCGCGAGCGCACGCTCGTGATCCACTTGCGCGTCGCGCCGCTCTTCAAGGGCCTCACGGAGAAGCAGATCTCGCTCCTCAAGGGCAAGGTCGAGATCCTCGACTTCGAGAAGGGGCAGGTCATCGCGCGCGGCGGCCAGGACGCGGACGCGCTCTACGTGATCCGGAGCGGCGCCGTGAAGTGCGTCGGGCGCGACGACAAAGGGCGCGAGAAGATCCTCGCGTACTACATGGACAACTCCGCGTTCGGCGAGCGCGCATTCAGCACGAAGCGGCACCGCTGGGCGGGCAACTACGAGACGATGGCCGCCACGGCGGCGATCAAGCTGAGCCGCGCGATGATGGAAGAGACCTTCGGCGACGCGCCGGATGTGATCGCCAAGCTGAACAAGGCGGCGGACCTGATCGCGGCCTACGAAGAGGGCGCCGCGAGCGACCTCTTCGACCGCGAGCTGGAGGCGGCGCGCCGCGAAGGGTTCACGACCGAGCAGCTCGAGCTGATGGTGGGCAAGCAGTCGATCAAAGGCGGCGAGGCGCTCGTCATCGACCTCCTCCGCTGCATCCGCTGCAACGCCTGCGTCGAGTCGTGCGTGGCGGTACACGAGGACCGCGTGCCGCGGATCTCGAAGACGGGCAATCGCGTCTCGACCCAGTACAACCTCGCCAGCTCCTGCTACAACTGCGAGATCCCCGAGTGCATGATGGCGTGCGACTTCGGCGCGATCCGCCGCGACGTGCAGGGGCTGATCCGCTTCGTGTGGGACAACTGCGTCGGCTGCCAAGCGTGTACGACGGCGTGTCCCTACGGCGTCATCGCGATGACGCCGCCGCCGCCGGCGATGGACTACCAGCCGCGCTTCAAGCGCCACTGGTTCTTGCAGACGCTCCCTTTCATTGGGCACAAGTTCGCAGGGAATCATCCCGTGGGGAAAGCGGCGGCGAAGGCGGAGCAGCCGGTCGTGAGCGCGCTCCGCGGAACGAAGGTGTCGGGGAAAGCCGTGAAGTGCGACCTCTGCGCGGGGCTGCCGTTCCAGGCGTGCGTATACAACTGCCCGGCTTCGGCGATCTCGCGCGTGAATCCGGAAGACATCTTCGCGGAAGACGGCTCGGTCAAGTCGGATTTGGGCGTACACCGCTAGCGCGGCGAGAGCGAAGGACACCGAGAGGGGTGCCGTGGCCCGCTACATCGTGACGGCGAAGAACAAGACCCGAGCCGAGATCGACGACGCTTGTCTCGACATCGGCTCGCGCTCGACTTGCGCCCTCACCTTGGATGACCCGATCGTCGCGCAGCGCCACTGCGATATCCAATTCGCGGAGGGCGAGTTCTATATCCGCGACCTCGAGGGCGCGACGGGGACTTATTTGAACGGCATCAAGGTTCGCGCGCCCGAGCGGCTGAAGACAGGCGACGTCGTGATCGTCGGCGCATCGCGGCTCATCGTGACGCGCGAGGACCCGGAAAGCGGCCCGCTCCTCCGCGTCGAGCTGCAAGAGAAACAGTTCCTCCAGAAAGCCGGGCAGGCGAAGGACAAGCGCGACGAATGGGTCATCGGCGACCGCGAGGCGTGGCGCGAGTCGGAGGTGTCCTTCAGCCGCTTCCCGCTCCTCTGGAACGCGGTGTGGGGAGCGTCGGCGGCCGCGCTCATCGTGATCGTGCTCTTCCTGATCGGCGGCGTTCGTGACGCGCTCACGGAGCCGGGGGCGCTGCACGCGGAGCACGAGGCGTTCTTCGCGCGCGTCGCGGCGGGGGACGTGGCGGGAGTCCCGCAGAACAGGATCGATGCGGCGCGGCTCGGCTGCGGCGCGTGCCACGATCCGCTCGAGCGCGTCACGATGGACAAGTGCTACGCCTGCCACGACTACCTGGGGAGCCGGCACCCAATGCGGCCCGAGGCCGATCCGGATCCGAAGTGGCAATGGCCCGCGCATGCGTGCGGCCAGTGCCACCTCGAGCACGAGGGGACCTCGGAGGGATCGACGGAGTTCTTGCCCGCGCCGGAGGAGATCGCGAAGCGGTGCCTCGACTGCCACGAGGAGAGCGACATCTCCGCGGAGAAGGCGCTCGCGCTCGTCGAGAAGCATCCCGAGCGGAATCCGCCGAGCGGATTTACCGAACCGCTGCCCTACAACACCTTCAGCCACGCGCAGCACATGGGCGAGGGCGGCGTGAAGGACTGCGAGACGTGTCACCGGCGGACGCAGGAGAGCGCGGGCGCGGACGGCGCGCGCGGAGCGCGCGGCGCCCGCGAGTTCGCGCGCGTGGACTTCGAGCAGTGCATGGGATGCCATCACGCGGAGGGGAATCGCGGGTACGACGCCTCGCGGTTGAACGCCCAGTTCGCGGGGCAAGGGAAGGCGACGCCGTTCGCCATCGCATGGCACGGCACGAAAGCAGGAGATGTAGATGATGGCGCCGCGAATTGCACGAAGTGCCACGAGCAGGACTACGACAAGGGGCTAAGGAAGAGCGCGGGGACGGAAGTGCTCGGCCTGGGAGCGGACGGCGAATGGCGCACCCCGGGCGCGGGGGCGCCGAAGCTGCTCTTTTCGATGCAGCTCCGCTCGCACGCCGCCGACGCGGCCGCCGCGCGGGAGGCGAAGGGGAGCGCCTGCGCGAGCTGCCACCTGCGGGAGGATCGACTCGGGGAGGGACGCGAGCGCGTCGCGCCCTTTTGGCATCGGCTGCACATGCCGAGCCTGGCGGGCGATGGCGCGGCGCTCTCGGCCGCGTGCGTCGAATGCCACACGGAGCGAGCGCAGTCGGCGGCGCTCGCGCGCGACTTCTATCGCGGCGAGACGGCCGGGTGCGAGGAGTGCCACGCGGGGTCGCCGGCGAACGCGCCGGTCCTCGCGGACGCGCGCGTGAAAGCGGGAGCGGCGCGCGAGCGCATCGAATTTCCGCACGATGCGCACGTGAACACGAAGCACCAGCTCCTCGCGAAAGGGTGCCTCTCCTGCCACTCGTTCTCCGGGAGCGGCGCCACCGCATTCGATGCGGTGCCGGTCACGGGGGAGAAGATCAAGGACTGCACCCAGTGCCACGATGCGGCCCACGGCGAGATCGGCGGCGGGAGCTGCGAGGCGTGCCACGCCAAGGGCGATCCCGTTTACGGCATGGCAGTGACCGACCCGGCGTGGCCGCTCCAGAGGAAGCGGCCGCCGCCGAGCCGCTTCAGCCACTACTCGCGGGGGCACGGCGCGGCGACGGAGAAGGACTGCGGCACGTGTCACGACAAGGTCGAGACGCGAAACCGTATAGACGAAATCGAGCTGCCTCAGGAAAATAACCCGTTCTGTCTCAAATGCCACGTCGAGGAGAGGCAGCGTTTTCACTGGCGCTAGTCGTCTTGCGCCGCGAGAAACGCTCGCTTCGCTCTCGTGTCGAGCCTCAGGGTCGACACGAACGGTCTTGGGCCGAAGCTTCGCCTCGGAGTCTCGGTGCGTGAGGGGAGTGCATCGCATGGGCAAGGTAGTCATCACCAAAGATGGGGCGCCGTTCAAGGAGCTGCCGCTCGAGGCGCACATGGGCATCGGCCGCGGCGCATCGCAGCAGATCCAGCTCGAAGACAATCGCTTGTCGCGGAGCCATGCGGAGATCTATCGCGAAGGCGATAGCTTCTTCGTCAAGGACCGCCGGAGCACGAACGGCACTTATTTGAACGGCCAGAAGATCGACCCGGACAAGGGGATCAAGCTCGGCGACAGCGACTTCGTGACGCTCGGCGCGTTCGAGCTTCGCTTCGTTCTTGATGGCGCGAAGGCTGGGGCGCCCGCGGCCGCCGCCGCGCGCTCGGCCCCGGCGGTGTACGACGGCCCGCCGCCCACCTCGCCGATCAT
The DNA here is from genome assembly GCA_022616235.1 of Planctomycetota bacterium. GTDB lineage: Bacteria > Planctomycetota > UBA8108 > UBA1146 > JAKEFC01 > JAKEFC01. The sequence goes on along the minus strand of JAKEFC010000253.1, from coordinate 2,656 downwards.
GGAGCACCTGATCTCGGGGCGCGAGCGCATCCCGGTTTGGAGCAGTGGCGAGATCGAAGTAAAGGTCGCCGACCTCATCGACGAGACGCACGACGTGAAGACCTACCGCTTCGTCGGGCAGACGCCGCTCATGTTCTCCTACAAGCCCGGGCAGTTCGTGACGCTCAACCTGAACATCAACGGCAAGGACGTGAAGCGCTCTTACAGCATCTCATCGAGCCCGTCGCGCCCGCACACCCTCGAGGTCACGATCAAGCGCGTGCCCGGCGGCCTCGTCTCCAACTGGATGGCGGACAACATCAAGCTCGGCGATCTCGTGAAGCTGAAGGGGCCCGCCGGGAAGTTCACGTGCTTCGAATATCCGTGCCAGAAGATGCTTTTCTTCGGCGGCGGCAGCGGGATCACGCCCGTGATGTCGATGACGCGGTGGATCGTCGATACGACCGCCGACATCGATGTGAAGTTCCTCGCGTGCTGCCGGACCCCGGTCGACAACATCTTCGGGCGCGAGCTGGAGTACCTCTCCGCGCGGCATAGCGGCTTCCAGTGCGCGGTGACGGTGAGCAGCGGCTGGGGGAAGGGGATCCAGCCGTGGGTCGGCTTCACCGGGCGCGTGACGCGCCAGATGATCGAGATGCTCGCCCCCGACGTGCACGAGCGGCACGTCTTCATGTGCGGTCCGGAGCCGTTCATGGACTCCGTGAAGACGATCCTCAAGGACATGGGCTTCCCGCTCGCGAACCTGCACTCGGAGAGCTTCGGCGGCGCGCGGGTCGCGAAGGGGAGCGACGTTGCGCCGCGCGATGTCGCGAAGAAGCCCGCGACGGTGATCTTCGCGCCTCCTCCCGCCGCGGCGGCGGCGGTCGCGGCCGCACCTGCCGCGCGGGCGGCGGCCGCGGCGGCGCCTCCGGTCGCGGCGGTGGCGGCAGCAGCTCCGGCGGGCAAGTACGAGATCAGCTTCGCGAAGTCCGGGAAGAAGATCCGCACGGATGGCGAAGGCTGCTTGCTCGATCTCGCGGAGGCGAACGGGATCGAGATCAACTACGCGTGCCGCACCGGCTCCTGCGGCGAGTGCAAGGTCCTGTGCAAGGGCGGCAACGTCGAGATGGAGTCGGAGGAAGGGTTGGGCGCCGGCGAGAAGGAAGGCGGCTACGTACTCACGTGCGTCGGCCACCCGAAGTCGAGCTGCACGCTCGAGGCATAACAGCTTGTCTCAATGAAGCGAGGCATGGGCAATGGTCAGTCGCCGCGCATTCCTGGGCGCGCTCGCCTTGCCGCTCTTCGATCCGCGCGGATTCGTCGCCGCAATGGAGGCGTTCCAGGGCGCGAGCGCGACGGGCGCGGCCCCGAGCGACGCGGCGCGCGATGAGAATCTCTGGCGCTTCGCGCAAGATGCATTCACCGTCGATCGCGCGATCATCAACCTGAACAACGGCGGCGTGAGCCCCGCGCCGGCCCGCGTGCAAGACGCGATGCGGCGCTACCTCGAATATTCGAACACGGCGCCGGCCTACGTGCTCTGGGAGGTGCTCGGCCCGCAGCGGGAGGGGGTGCGCCAGCGCCTCGCGCGCGCGTTCGGCTGCGATCCGGAAGAGATCGCGATCACGCGCAACGCCTCCGAGAGCCTGGAGACGTGCCAGCTCGGGCTCGACCTCGAGCGCGGCGACGAAGTGCTCACCTCGAACCAAGACTACCCGCGCATGCTCACGACCTACGAGCAGCGGGCGCGGCGGGACGGCATCGTGTTGAAGCAGATTTCGCTGCCGATCCCTTGCGAAGACCCGGCGGAGATCGTGCGGCGCTTCGAGGCAGCGATCGGCGCGCGCACGCGCCTCATCCACGTCTGCCACGTGATCAACATCACGGGACAGATCGTGCCGGTGCGCGAGATCGTCGAGATGGCGCGCGCGCGCGGCATCCCCGTGATCGTGGATGGCGCGCACAGCTTCGCGCATCTCGCGTTCGCAGCCTCCGACCTGGACTGCGACTACTTCGGGACCAGCCTCCACAAGTGGCTCTTCGCGCCGCACGGCACGGGTTTCCTCTTCGTGCGGCGTGCGAAGATCCGCGGCCTGTGGCCGCTAATGGCGGCGCCCGCTGTACTCGACGGCGACATCCGCAAGTTCGAGGAGATCGGGACGCACCCGGCGGCGAATTCCCTCGCGATCGGCGAGGCGCTCGCGTTTCACGAGGCGCTCGGCGCCGAGCGGAAGGAAGCGCGGTTGCGCTACCTGCGCGACTATTGGGCGAAGCGCCTGCGCGCGCACGAGCGCGTACGGCTGCACACGAGCCTCGACCCGCGCTACTCCTGTGCGATCGCGACGGTCGAGCTTCTTGGCATCGACACGGCAGCGATGCAGAAGCATCTCTGGGCGCGGCACCGCATCCACACGGTCGCGATCAAGCACCCGGAGTTCGAGGGGCTGCGCGTGACGCCGAGCGTCTACACGACCCTCGGCGAGTTGGACCGCTTCTCGGACGCCGTCGAGAAAGTTCTCCGCGACGGCCTCCCCGGCTAGCGGGACTTCGCCCCAAGTGTCGCGGCTCTGGCACGCTCCGCGATCGGCGCGGCTCTGGAGTTGTCCCCCCCCTGGTGTCGAGGCTCTGGCACGCTCCGCGATCGGCGCGGCTCTGGAGTTGTCCCCCCCCTGGTGTC
>JAKEFC010000252.1 GCA_022616235.1 Planctomycetota bacterium | reverse complement strand
TGTGCGACTACTTCCTCGCGCGTGCGAAACCGTCCCGAGCAAACGCCGTAGAGCGGTATCCCCGTCGCTTCCGGAGTGCGAATCTCGCCGGCGAGGCCGCATTCCTCCAGGCGCTTCAGGCACGCGCGCGCCGGGTCCTCGTCGCAGAACTCGCCCACCTCGACGGTGAAGTAGCTCGGCAGGCGTAGCAAGTACTCCGCGCGCGGCCCCCACTCGGACGTCGTCACGCATTGCGCGAGCGCCTCACGCCCGCGCCGGAAGCTCCCCAATTGGAAGAGCGCGCGCCCCAACTCGAAGCACGCTTCCGCGCGTGTCGCGGCGCTCACCGCGAGCGCGCTCGCTTGCTCGCATTGCGCAGCCGCCACGGCAAAGTCCTCAGCCGCGAGCGCAAGCTTGCCAAGCCCAAGTCGGCACTCCGCGGCGTGCGGGAAACTCTCGGCCGCGAGTGCGGCGTCGAAATGAACTCGAGCAGCGCGCTCGTCGCCGAGCGCGAGCGCCGCGCTCCCCGCGAAGTAGTGCGCGAACGCAACATGCGGCGTGTCGGGAAAACTTGCGAGAAGCCGCTCGCAGTGCTCGCGCGCTTCGGCGAAGCGGCGGGCCCGCCACGCTTCGTCACCCGCGGCGAGGAGCGCGTCCTCTTCCGGCACCGGCGCGCGCACCGGGATTTTCTGCGGCGGCGCCGCGCGCTCTCTCGCGAAACCGAGTCCCGCAAGGCCGATCGCGGCGAACATGAGGCACAACGTGAACAAGGACGCCGAGCGCGGCGAAGCGCGCGACGCCATGTCCTGCTCGAGCAGCAAGCGGCATCCCCTCTTCCAACGTGCGAAAACCCGCGCTCGCTCAGCCTAGCACGCTCTCGATTCCTGGAGTAGCCTCTAGAGCCCGTTTCAAAACCTCGCCCGGTCGGAAACGCATGCGTCGCAATACGCATCGATGGCTAGAGGTTGGCGCGTGGGGCTAAGGATCGGCATCGACAGCGGCGGCACGTTCACCGACTTCCTCTTCGCGCGCGATGGGGAGCTGGACGCGCGCAAGGTATCATCAATCCCCTCCGATCCGGCGCTGCCGATCCTCGAGCTGCTCGCGGAGGCGGGCGCGTGCGCATCCGGAACCGAGATCGTGCACGGCACTACGGTCGCGACCAACACGCTGCTCGAACGCCGCGGGGCGCGTACGGCGCTGGTCGCGACGCGCGGCTTCGCGGATTTGCTCGAGATCGGGCGCCAGGATCGGCCGCACCTCTACGACCTCGCACGGCGCCGGCCGCCGCCGCTCGTGCCGCGCGAGCTGCGCTTCGAGCTAGCGGAGCTGATCGGCGCGGGCGGCGTCGTGGTCGAGGCTCCCGCCACCGAAGCCCTGCGCGCGCTCGCGGCCGCATTGCGCGCGAGCGGCGCGGAATCGATCGCCATCTGCCTCCTCTTCTCCCCCGAGAACGATTCGCACGAGCGCCTCGCTGCGGAGCATCTCCGCCCGCTCGGCGTGCCGATCGCGCTCTCGAGCGAGGTGCACCCGGAGCTGCGCGAGTACGAACGCTGTTCCACGACTGCGATCAACGCCTACGTCGCGCCGGCGCTCGCGGGCTATCTCGAGCGCTTGGCGCGCGGCGCCGCCCCCGCGCGCCTCTTCGTCATGGAGTCCGCAGGCGGCGCGCGCGCGTGGGAGCGGTGCGCGGAGCAGCCGGTGCGGACGGTCCTCTCGGGTCCCGCAGGCGGCGCCGCCGCCGCCGCCGCGCTCGCACGCGCGAAGCGGATCGCGGGACTCGTCTCCTTCGACATGGGCGGCACCTCCACGGACGTCGCGCTCGTGCGCGCGGGCGAAGTGCCGCGCACGCGCTCGCTCTCGATCGCGGAACTGCCGGTCGCGATCCCGGCCGTCGACGTGCACTCTGCCGGCGCCGGTGGCGGGTCGATCGGCTGGATCGATGAGGGCGGCGCGCTTCGCGCCGGACCCGAGAGCGCTGGCGCCGCGCCCGGCCCCGCGTGCTACGGGCGCGGCGGCACGCGCGCGACGGTGACGGATGCGCACTATCTGCTCGGCCGCATCCCGGCGGATGCGCGCCTCGGCGGCTTTCTCGCGCTCGAGGCGGCGGGGGTCGCGGATGCGCTCCGCGCGCTCGGCGCACCGCTCGGGCTCGACGCGATCGCCACGGCGCACGGCTTGATTCGCGTCGTGGAAACCGAGATGGAGCGCGCGCTTCGCCGCGTGACCCAGGAGCGCGGCGCCGATCCGCGCGACCTCGTACTCCTCTCCTTCGGCGGCGCCGGGGGCTTGCACGCGGTCGAGCTGGCGCGCGCGCTCGGCATGATCCGCGTCTTGATCCCGCCGGAGCCGGGACTCTTCAGCGCTCGCGGCATGTTGGAAGGACAGATCGTCGAGAGCGCGGCGCGTACGGTGCAGGCGCCGCTCACCGGCGAGCTGCTCGCGGAACTCGCGGCGCAAGCGACGCTCCGCGAGAACGAATTGCGCCGCCGCCTCCGCGCCACACTCGCCGCGGAGCTGCCGATCGCGAACGCGCGCGAGCTGTCGCTTCGCTACGCCGGCCAATCGCACGAGCTGGACGTCGCATGGACGGAGCGCGATCCGCGCGAGGCGTTTCTCGCCGCGTACCGCGAGCGCTACGGCGAGGCGGAAGCGGAGCGCGAGATCGAGGTCACCGCGTGGCGGACCCGTGTCTTTGCGGAGGTCGCCGGCTCGCTCCCTCCGCGGACGAGTCGCGGCGCCGCGCGCGCAAAAGCGCCCCAGACGCCCGTCTATCTCGCGGGGAGCGCAGCGCCAGTCCTCGTGCCGCGGCACGCGCGCGCGAGCCTCGCCGCCGGCACGCGTCTCGCCGGTCCCGCGATCGTGGAGGAGGATTCCGCCACGCACTGGCTGCCCGAAGGCGCGGGGCTGATCGTCGATTCGGATGGCTGCCTGGTCATCGAACCTTAGAGCCTTCCATGAGAAGGTTCTTAGCCCCTGGTGGCGAGGCACTGCCTCGTCATGGAGTCTCCGCGGCACTGCGTCGTGTCTCTTACACGGGCGGGCACTTACCGCATCGTCACGCCTTTGGAGGCTGAGCCTCGGGCTCGCCCGTGTCGAGGCAGAGCCTCGACACGGGTTACAAGTGGGAGTCGGCGCCAGTCGTGTGGCAGACATGAGACTGGCGTAGCGACGACACCGCCTCCCGGTATCCGAAGCGTACGTGTATGATGTGGCCATGAATCTACCATCAGCCGACCTCTCCCCGGCGTCCCATCGTCGTCCCAGTCGTTTGAGCGAGTGGCTCGCAAAGCAAAAACTCGAGGATGCTCGACGGATGACGCCCGAGCAACGGCTGCTGCTTGCGATCGAGCTTTCCGACTTCTGCGCCGAGCTCAAGCGCGCGTGTTCAGACAAGCTCATGGCGACATCACGAGGCGTTAGGACGGAGCACGGAAATCGAAGCGGTGGGCCATAGCAATGATTGCGAGGCACCTCTCCGCGCGCTCTCCAAGTGGTATCCAAACAGAGGCTCCGGCAGGGCCTTGAGCGGTGCGAGTAGGATCGATTACGCTCCTCGATGGGTCGAAACCCGCAATGGTAACGCAAAGGTAGATGGTCGAGCGCGACGGCGGCTGCCGCCGGCGCGCGCCTGGGAGCTGCCTCGCCATGGCTGCGAAACACGTGAAGTCCAAGCGCCGCGTGCCGCTCAAGCCCGCGAAGCCGTTCGATCTGATCCGGCTCATCGCGCGCAGCCAGCACGACGCTCGCAAGGCGGTGTGCGAGCTGGTGCAGAATTCGCTCGACGCTCAAGCGAGCAGCGTCGAAATCACGTGGTACAACGACGCCGGCGTGCGCGCGCTCCGCGTGACCGACAACGGCACCGGCATCTTCCCCGAGCTTCCGCGCGAGGCGGCGCTCGACAAGATCGCAAAGACGATCGGCCACTCCTACAAGCGTTCGCTTACCCCCGAGCAGCGGCGCGAGCTTATGGCGCTCGGCAAGTACGGTATCGGGCTCCTCGGCTTCTGGTCCGTGGGCCAACTCATGGAGATTCGGAGCCGCGTCGGCGGCGGCGATGCATGGGTGCTCACGCTGCGCGAAGATGACTCTCACGCCGACCTCGGCAAGGCGCCGCCGCGGAAGCTGGTCGAGGCGGACACCTACACGCAGATCACGATCCGCGGCGTGCACGAGGGCGCCGAGCGGCAGTTGCGCCCGGCGCGACTCCACGGCTACCTCGCGAGCGAGCTTCGCGGCCAGCTCCTCCGCCGGCCCGTACAGCTCTCGATCCAGGACCGCATCGCCCGCGGCGTCGCGCGCAAGCTCTACGCGGTCGAGCCGCGCCGCTTCCGCGGCAAGGCGCTCACGGACCTCACGGAGCTGGCGGTCCCGGGATTCAGCGCGGCCTCGGTCGAGCTGTATCTGCACGCGCAAGAGGAGGAAACCCCGGGTCGGGTCTCGCTCGCGTGCGGCGGCACGACGATCGCGGACGATCTCGCGACGGTGGACGGCCCGGAGCTACTGCGTTCGCCGTGGGACACCGGACGGCTGGAGGGCGAGATCGATTTCCCCGACTTCAACGTCGCACCCGGAACGCGGCGCGGATTCCAGCGCGACCAAGCGGCGCTCGCCTTCCTCGATGCGCTCTCGTCCCTCGAGCGCGAATTGATCGGACGGCTCGAGGCCGACGAGAAGCGTCGCGATGAAGAGCGGCAGCAGAACATCGCGAGCCAAATCCGGAAGGCGTTCGTCCCCGTCGTCGCCGCGCTCCCGGAGTACGACATCTTCGATGTACGCGGCGCCGCCGCGGCGGCCGCGCGCGATCTCGAGAACGACAAGCGCGGTGCGGCGAAGGAGGGGAGCGCGCTCGCGGAGGGCGCGGACGAAGCGCGAGCGGGCGAGAACGGCGCGGCGCTCGAAGAGCAGCAGGAAGATGACGCCGTCGCCGATGGGGATGAAGCCGCCCAATTGTTCCCGCCGGGCCCGCTCGCGACGGTGCAAGTGACGCCGCCGAAGAGCGTGGTACCGCCGGGCGCGCGGAAGCGCTTGAACGCGCGCGCGCTCGACCGCGACGGCAGGGGCGCTCGCGGCGAGATCGCATGGAGCTGGCGCCTGGATGGGCCGGGGAAGCTCGAGCCGCGCGGCGCGGTCGCGTACTACACGGCGGGAGACTCCGATGGAGTCGCGCACATCGAAGCCACGGCGCGCGAAGGCGCGCTCCGCGCGACCGGCAACGCCGAGATTCGCATCTCCGAAGCGCTGCGCGGCCAGGAGAAAGCTTCCGGAATCCCGGAGCCGCACCCGATCCACGCTCCGCTCGAATCGTGGCGCTCGCGCATCGTCGGAGCGCGCTGGGAATTCAACACGGGACATCGCGACTACGTCGCGGTGCAGGACGAATCCGCGCGGCGCTTCCGCTACCTCGTGCACCTCTTCGCGAAGGAGCTTGTGCTCAGGAATTTCGGCGCGGCGCAGGACGCGCCGCTCCTCGAGCGCATGGTGGAAGTGCTCACGCGCCTCGGCAGCATGAAGGGCGAAGGGATGCCGCGGCCGCGTGCGCGCGGCGCGGGGAGCGCGGCGGAAACGGATTTGGAACTGTAATCTTTGCTCTCAACTCGCTCGTTCCCGCTCCTGCCGATCCTCGCCGCCGCGGCGCTCGCGATCTTCGGCTCGATCGCGTGGCTCGCGCGGGACCCCGAGACGGCGAACGGTCCCTTGATCGTGCTCCTCCTCATCGCCGCCGCGCTCCCCGCCGCCTGCGCGGCGCGCCACGTTCGCCGCACGCCGAACCGCGACGGCGCGCTCCGCTCCTTGTTCATCGCCGGCGCCTTGATCCGACTCGCGTTCCTCTTTCACGAGCCGTACTTCTCGGACGACGCCTATCGCTATCTCTGGGATGGCCGCGTGCAATCGACCGGGCGCTCGCCCTATGGAATCGCCCCCGCAGATCCCCAGCTCGCCGACGTCGAGTCCGGCGTCGCCGCCGAGCGGCGCGTTCGCGCGCGCGTGAATCACCCGGAGCTGCCCACGATCTATCCTCCCGTGCTCGAGGTCGTGTTCCACGCGGTGGCGCTCGCGGATCGCGTCTTGGCGCCGCTCGGCCTCGACCCGCTCCTTATCTGGCGCCTCTTCCTCCTCGCCGCGGAGATGGCCGTGGCGGCGCTCGTCGCGGCCGCGCTCAAGCAGAGCGGCCGCGATCCGCGCTTCGTGGTCTTGTATCTCTGGCATCCGCTCCCCGTGGTCGAGTCGATCTGGAGCGCGCACGCGGAGTGCGTGGCGGTGCTCCTCCTCATCTCCGGGCTCTGGCTGCTCGCATCGAACCAGGGCGCGCGGGCCGGGATCGCGCTCGGTCTCGCGGCGGCTGCGAAGCTGCTCCCCGCCGGCCTCCTGCTCCACGTCGTGCGCCGATTCGGCGCGTGGCCCGCCGCGCTCGCCGCCGGCGTGATCACGATCAGCGCGATTCCGTTTCTCTCGACGGACATCCAGCGCGCCGCCGCGGGGTTGCGCGCCTACTCGGAGAGCTGGTACTTCAACGACGCGCTCTTCCATCCGTTGGGGGCGCTCTTCGGCGTCGACGTGGAGAACGCCGCCGCCGCGGAGACGCAGATCCTCCGCCGCGCGCTCTACGGGATGATGGCAGCGCTCGCGCTCGCCGGCGGCTACTGGATCCGCGATCCCTATCGCGCGGCGCTCTGGGTGGCGGGGGTCTTCGTGCTCCTCACGCCGACCTTGCATCCTTGGTATTTGCTTTGGGTCCTGCCCTGCGCGCTCGCCTGCGGGAGCCGGAGCTGGCTCATCCTCACGGTCACGGTTCTCTCGAGCTATCTGACGGTGGTGCAGGCGAAGGCGGGAAGCGGCGACTGGAGCGTGTCGGGCTGGATCAAGGCGTGCGAGTTCTTGCCGCCTCTTCTGTGGCTGGCGTGGGAGCGGCTCGGCGCGCCCTTCGGGCGCGGTGCGCAACCGCGAATTCCCTGACGAGCAAGAGGCCGACACCGACGCAGATCGCGCTGTCCGCGATGTTGAAATTCGGCCATACCCAATCCCCGCGATAGCACTTGATGAAGTCGCGCACCGCGCCGAAGTGGAAGCGATCGTAGAGATTCCCGAGCGCGCCGCCGCAGATGAGGCCGAGCGGGATGACGATGGAGGGCGCCGAGCGCCGCGGCACCGCCGCGAGCAGGACCGTCACGAGCACGGCGAAGAGCGCCACCAGCATGAGCAGCGCGGGGTAGCGTGAGAACCAGCCGCTGAACGCGCCGCGGTTCATGGTCGCTTCGAAGGAGAGCCAGCCGTCGACAAGGCTGACCTCGCGCGGGCGCGGAAAGTAGTTGGGGTCATCGGCGAGCCGCACGGCATCGGCGCCGAGCAGCTCGAACACGGCGCGCTTCGACCACAGATCGGACGCGATGATCGCAGTCGCGAGAGACGCGTAGCAGGCGATGGCTCCGAGTCGATTCATGGCGCCAGATCCTAACCGGCGAACTCGGCCGCGGTCCACCAGGGCCGCTCCCTGAAACTATCCGCGCGGCGCGGGGTCGATGAGCCAAGGGACATCGGTGATGACCCAATCCACCCCCGCGCGGAGCCACTCTTGGCACTCACC
>JAKEFC010000251.1 GCA_022616235.1 Planctomycetota bacterium | reverse complement strand
CGTCCTCCGCGCGCGCGTCGTCGCCGAGCGCGGCGTAGACCGCCGCGGCCGCGGCGTGAAGCTCGGCCGTGCGCCAGGGGCTCGCGAGCGCTACCTCGATGACGTCGCGCGCGTCCTCCGGCCTTTGCGCCTTCAGGTGCGCGCGCGCCAACAGTATTCGCGCCTCCGCCCCCGGGCGTAGCTGGAAGTTCTCCTCCGCGAGGCGGAGCGCCCGCCCCGGCTCGGTGTCCCAATCGAGAAAGTACTCGAGTGCGTGGGCGGCGTAAGCCTCCGGATGCTCCGCGAGCAGCCGGTCGTACTCGCGGCCCGCGCGAAGCGCCCACTCGCTCGCTTCCTCGATCCGCCCGGCGCTCTTGTGAATCGCGGCGATCGCGGCCATGAATTCGGAGTTGCCGGTCGCTTGCTCGACGCGCGCGTAGATCTCGAGTGCCTGCGCGGTATTCCCCAAGAGCGCCTGCGCTTCCGCGATGTGCTCCTCGATGAGCCACCATCCCGGCAGCGCCGCGCCCGCGCGCGAATACTCGTCGAGGGCGGCGTCGTACTCGCCGCGATCGAGGCGCATGAGGCCGCGCTGCAAGTAGAGCCACGACCGGAGTACTGGACTCGGACCCCGCACGCGGCGCGCGGCGACCTCCGTCCACTCGGCCGCCTTGGCGTCGAAACCGAGCTTGGCATGGTAGTTCGCGAAGGCGCAGGCGGTCTCCGGCTCGGGGTCGAGACTCCAGGATTTTTCGTAATTCGACAGCGCGGAGTCGTAGCGCCCGCACTGGAATTCGAGGTCGCCGCGCTGAAGGGCGATCGCCGCGCGGGTATGCGCGTCGACGAGCACGCCCTTCTCGATGCTGGCGAGGTCGCTCTCGATTCGATCGAAGCGATGGAGCGCCGAATTCAGCCGCGCGCGAAGGAGGAAGGGTCCGCTCCCGGGCTCGGCGACTTCGAACGCGCGCGCGAGCGCCGACTCGGCGCGCCGAAAGTCTTCCAAGCGGCATGCGAAACGCGCGCGCTCGAGGCACGCGGACGCCAGCGCTTCGTAAAGCGTCCAGTCATTCGCCGCCGCGGCCGCGCGCGCCGCGAGGAACTCGATCTTGGCGTCGAGATGCGCAAGCTCCGTCGCGTAGCCGGCGGCCCGCTCTTCCCGCGAGAGCATGGCCTCTGTCCGCTGGGAATCCAGCTTCCCATCGCGAGGAAACGGGACGCGGAACCAGAGAGTCGCGGCGGCACAGAGCGCGACCAGGATGATCGCGGCTTGCAGCGCGCGCCCTCGCCGCGGCAAGCGAGCCCTCGATTCCCTTCGCCGCCGCGCTACTGCGGCGGCGCGAGAAACGGGAACTCGGCGAGCAGCGGCGCATCGTCCGCAGGCGGATTCACGGACACGCTCGCCAGAGTGCCGATGTCGTGCGTGCCGAGGTCGAGCAGCACGAGGGCGAACACGATGTCGATGACCGGATCCTCGAGCCGCCGGCCGTTCGGGAAGCCCGATGGCTGGGATGGATCGATTGTGAGCACGTCGCCGCTGTCGAGGTAGCCGCCGAGCTGCGTGATGCAACTCGCAGGCGCGCACGGCACCAAGCCCAGACCGGTGAGGTCATCGTCGAGCGCGTTGTGCAGCGCGGTCAGGTTCGCCAGCACATCCGCGTCGAACGCGCCCGCCGCATCGTCCGTCGGATCCGCCTGATTGAAGGGGTCCTTGTTCGCGGTGGAGATCAGCGCCGTCGCGAAGGCCGGCAGGCCCATGCGGTCCACGCGCAAGTAGCCGACCGCCGAAGTCGTGGTGAAGTTGAATTGGGCGCTGGTGTCGCTGTGCCCGTCGTCGCGGCAGCCCGCGATCAACATGGCGACGCACGCGCACGCGGCCAGGGCGACGGAAATCGCCAGGAATCGGTATCGAGTCATCATTTTAGTTCCTCAATTCATCAGAGAAGTCGTCGAGAGTTAGTTGCTCAACCGCCCCGTTTCGCCCCAGACGCGGAGAATCGCGCCGGCGTCGCCGCCTTGCGCGGCCAAGAGATCCATCTCGAGTGCGATCGCGACGACCTGGAATCCGGCAAAGCCGTTGCGCGTGTTGTCGAAGGACAAAGTGCCGGTCGCGAGCGTCGTCCGGAAGCCGGCGAGGTCGAAGAAGAACGGATCATCGCGCACGCCTGCGAAAACCCGAGTGGGCCCCGATGCGATCACTTGCTCGACGGGTCCCGAGACCGTGCCGGTTGCTCCCGGTAGCCCCACGACGCGCACGCCCATTTGTCCGAAGATGTTCTTGCCGAAGCGCACATCGACGATGACGTCCGGCACGCTGTCGCCCGTGTTGTCGATGTTCACGGTGTAAGCGATCTTGGTATCGAACACCGGCGCGGTGTCGAGGTGTTGCGTGATCAGCCCCGCTACCGTCAGCACGGCGTAGAGCTTGCCGCTTTCGTGCCAGCAATACACATCGGCGAGGTCGGCGGCGGCATCCGCATTGGTCGCCGGCGACTCCCGGTGATCGGCCGCGTACCCATCGGTCAGGAAAAGAAGCAACGCCGCGGCGCCTGCGACCGCCGCGATGCCTGCGAGCACCAAATGGACCTTGAATCTATTCATGGCCCCCCCTCTCCGTTCGAGATGAGAATTCGAGTAAGGCGCGAAAAAGGGGGCGATGAGACGATCCCCATTCGCGCGTGACCCAGGATGTGACGCTGATTTCAGCAATGCTCCTATCCGCTCGCCCGCCGCGGCGTCAAGCAATTGAGCCAGCCTGCGCCGCATCCCGGCTCCGCCAACGCGGATGCAAGGTTGCTGGCGTGGCGGGCGGGCAGAGCCTCGTGCTATCCTCGCGCATTGCGCAAGGCGCGAAGCGCGCGGCGTCTACGGAAAGAAACTCCATGCGGCCATTGACGGTACATCTCGTGAGCCTCGGCTGCCCTAAGAATCTCGTGGATTCCGAGGTCTTCCTCGGGGACATCCTCGCGAAGGGCTTTCGGATCACCCCTACCCCCGAGCTAGCAGACGTCCTGATGGTGAACACTTGCGCTTTCATCGACAGCGCCAAGGCGGAGTCGATCGACACCATCCTCGAGTTGTGCGCCGTGAAGGCGGAGCACCCGGAGAAGAAGGTCGTCGTCGCGGGGTGCCTCGCGCAGCGCTACTCGGCGCAGATCGCGGCGGAGATCCCGGAAGTCGATGCGATCATCGGCCTCTCCGAGTACGGCCGCATGGCGGAGATCTTGCGCTCGCTCTTCCGGAGCCGTTCCGAGCTGCCGCATGTCGCGGTGAATCCCCCCGTGCATCCCGCATACTCCGAGGGCTCGCGCCTCCGCCTGACTCCGCCGCACTCCGCGTACTTGCGCATCTCGGAGGGGTGCGACAACCCCTGCACGTTTTGCGCGATTCCGTCGTTTCGCGGCCGCTTCCGCTCGAAGACGATCGAAGCGGTAGTCGCGGAAGCGGAGGAGCTTGTCAGCTCCGGCGCGACGGAGCTGAATCTCATCTCGCAGGATCTCACGTCGTACGGCTTCGATTTCGGCGGCGCTTATCTGCTCGCCGCGCTGCTCGAGCGCTTGAATGCGCTCTCCGGCGTGCGCTGGATCCGCCTCCTCTACACGTATCCGTACAAGTTCTCGGATGAGATGATCGGCGCCGTCGCGGACTTGGACCGCGTCGTCAAGTACATCGACATGCCGATTCAGCATATCCACGACCGCGTGCTCCGGAGGATGGGCCGGCGCATGGGGGAGGCGGGGACCCGCGCCCTCTTCGAGCGCATGCGCGCCCGCATCCCGGGCCTGGTGCTGCGCACGACGTTCATCGTCGGCTTCCCGGGGGAGACGGAGGAAGAATTCCAGGCGCTTGTCGACTTCGTCGGCGAAGCGCGCATCGAGCGCGCCGGGGTGTTTACGTATTCCGATGAAGATGGCACACCCGCCGTGAAGCTCGACGGCAAGATCCCGGGGAAGATCGCGGAGGAACGGCGCGAGCGCATCATGCTCGCGCAGCAGGAGGTCGCGTTTCGCTGGAACGCGGAGCGCGTGGGGAGCGAGGTCGACGTGCTCGTCGACGGAGCGGACGCGGACCAGAGCGGCCGCCGCCGCCTCTATGGCCGGAGCTACGCCGAAGCGCCCGAGATCGACAGCCGCATCTATCTTCCCGATGCCTGCGCGCCTCCCGGCGCATACTTGCGCGCGCGCGTCACCGCGGCCGCTGGATACGATCTCGTCGCCGAGCCTACCCCTTTGTCGTGACCGCGCCCGCCGCGCCAGAGTCCGCCGCCGAACGGAATCTCCCGCGCGGCGCTCCCGCCGCCGGACACGAGCATGCGCCCCTCCTCTCCATCGTGATCCCCGCCTACAACGAAGGATCGCGCATCGCGGAGACCATCGATGCGGCGGCCGCGTTCGTCACCGGCACCGTACCCCACAGCGAGGTCATCGTCGTGGACGATGGATCCACCGATGACACGGCGGCGATCGCCGCCGCGCGAAGCGAGACGTTTCCTTGCGTGCTTCGCGTGTTGCGCGAGCCGCACCGCGGCAAAGGCGCCGCCGTGAAGAGCGGAATGCTCGCGGCGCGCGGCCGCCGCCGCATGCTCTGCGATGCGGACCTCGCCATGTCCTTCGCGGAGCTGCCGCGCTTTCTGACCGCGGCGGAGGCCGGGGCCGACGTCGTCATAGGCTCTCGGCAAGCGGCCGGCGCCGTGCGACTGAACGAGAGCGCGGCGCGCCACCTGCTCGGCCGCTGCTTCAATCTCCTCGTCCGGGCATTCGTCATCGGCGGCATCGCGGATACGCAGTGCGGCTACAAGCTCTTCAGCGACCGCGCCGCGGCGGCGATCTTCCCGCTCCTCGCGATCGAAGGGTTCGCGTTCGACGTGGAGGCGCTCTACGTCGCGCGCCGCTTCGGCTTTCGAATCGTCGAGATCCCGATCACCTGGCACGCAGTGGCGGCCTCCAAGGTGCGCCCCGCGCGCCAAGCCGGCGCAATGCTCGCCCAAATCCTTCGCATCCCGCTCCGCTCCATCTTGGGCCGCTACCCCCGCTAGCTGCGCCTCGGAACGATGACCTCGAGCCGTTGCAGAGGGGGGTTGCCGGGGCCGATACCTTGTGTTACACACTATGCCTTGCAGTAGTAGCGGAGCGGAGCCGAAGAGGAGCACTTG
>JAKEFC010000036.1 GCA_022616235.1 Planctomycetota bacterium | reverse complement strand
GAGCGTCCGCCTTCTCTGTGGAATATGCCGCCATCCTACGCAGCCCTTAGAGCGGGCGAAACCGGAAGAGGCGTAAGGTGACGAGGACACGCAGCGCGCCCGCCAGAGCGATCGTAGCTAAATCGTGTTCGCGGATAGCGTTACGGCCGGCACGCCCGGCCCCTTCCCGCTCGGGGAAATGAATCGGGATGACCTAGTCGCTCCGTGCCGCGCTAGGTTCCTCCTCGTAGTACTTGATCTCGGCCTTCGCGCGCAGCTCCTCCGCAAACCGCTTGCGCTGCGCCTCCCGGCGCTCGTCGAGGATCAACTGATTGATGTGCTCTTGCGCTTCTTCGAAGCTCTGCGGCTCGCCGACCTTGCGATCGATCAAGTGAAAGACGATGACGCCGAACTCGTCGGCTACGATCTCGCTGGTGCTGCCCGGCTCGAGCGCTCGGACGACCCTCGGCACGGGCTCCTGGTAGTCTCGAAGCTGCGTGTCAGTGAGTACGATCAAGCCGCCCTCGTCGCGGCGCGGGCCATCGTAGTAGCGCTGCACCAACTCCGTGAACTCCACGCCGGCTGCCATGTCATTCTTGAGCTGCTCGAGAATGCGACCCAAGTCGGGGTTCGAGTTGGGGATGTAGATGCGGCGCAGCGTGTAGGTAGTCTCCTCGGAAAACTCGTCCCGGTGCGCATCGTAGTAAGCCCGCAACTGCCGCGGCGCGATGAACTCCAGTCGATACACGTGATCGCGATAGAGCCTGTAGACGCGCAGCTCTTGGCGAAACCTCTCCCTCGCTTCCGCTTCGCTTTCGGTGGTCTGATCCTCCACCATGCGGAAGAACTCCTCCAACGAACCGATGTTGGCTCCGTCCTCGTTGAGCGCCGCTAAGTGGTCTTGCAGCGCGGCATTCAGCTCCGCTTCCGACACCTTGATCTCGAGCTTGTCGCAGCGCGCCAACTGCAGCTTCTGAAAGATCAAATCCTCGAGCACCCGCTTGCGATGCTTCGCCCTTTCCTCCTCGAGCGACCTCGGCCCGATGGTAGGCGGAATCTCGAGCGGGCGCCGGAGCAGCTCCTTCTCCAACTCTTGGCTCGTGATCGATGTTCCGTCGACGGTCGCCACGATACCGGCGGCGACGCGCCTGCCGGCGGCCTCCGGCCGCGGATCGTCGCCGCCTGTATTCTGGCCGCTCGCTTGCTCGATGTGCGAGAGCGCGAGGACCAGGAGCACCGCGAAGGCCACGATTGGAACCGTTTGCACGAGTCGCCATCCTTTGCGCTCCGTGCCAACTCGAGACCTAGCTCCGAGAACTAGCGCGGATTCGCTTCGAACGCGCTTGTACTCGGCCTAGCCCGGGAGCGGCCGGCCGCGATGCGCGGGTTATACCCGATCCGGATGGAAGCGGCTCGGCGTGCCCCTTGCGCGCGCTGCATTTCCTTCCATCTCCGACTTCGCGCGGACCCCGGCATCGAGCAGCGCGGCGCTCAAGTCCTCGAGCGTGGCGAGCGTGGCGCCCCGCCGCGGTCTGGCGCCAAGCACCCCCTCCGGTAGTGCGACGACCTCCCAGCTTCGTGCCGCGAGGCCGCGGCGGATCCCATCTTCGTTTCCTTCGACCATGAGCCAGCCATCTTCGATGCCGGCGCGCCGCACTCCCCAACGCGCGAGCAGCAGGCGTAGCCGCTGGAGCTGGATCAGGTTTCGCGCCGGCGCGGGCAGCTCGCCGTAACGGTCCGTGAGCCCCTCCTCCACGTCCGCGATCGCGCCCTCGTCGAGCGCCGTCGCCGCCGCGCGGTAGATCCGCAGGCGCTCCGCCGCGTCGCCGACGTAATTCTCCGGGATTCCGCAGTGACCCGGAACGGCAAGGTCGATGTCGGGCGGCTCGGTCCACGGCGCTCCGCGCAGCTTCGCGACCGCGCGCTCGAGCAGCCTGCAGTAGAGATCGTAGCCAACCGTCGCGATGTGTCCCGATTGCTCGCGCCCGAGGATGTTCCCCGCCCCGCGAATCTCCAAGTCGCGGAGCGCGATCTGGAATCCCGCGCCGAGACTCGAGTACTCCTCGATCGCGCGCAGGCGGTCGCGCGCGTCTCCGCGCACGGGTCGGTCCTCGGGCACGAGGAAGTAAGCGTGCGCCTTGTGGCGGCCGCGCCCGACCCGCCCCCGAAGCTGATGCAGCTCCGCGAGCCCGAAACGGTCCGCACGATCCACGATCAAGGTGTTCGCGGAAGGGATGTCGAGCCCGCTTTCGATGATGGTCGTCGTCACGAGTACGTCGTATCTCTTCTCGAGAAACGCCCCCATGCGCTCCTCGAGCTCGTGCTCTTCCATGCGCCCATGGATGTGCACGATGCGCGCTTCCGGCACGAGCTGCTCCAGCTCGCGCCGCCGATGCTCGATCGTCGTGATCCGATTGTGCAGGAAGAAGACCTGACCGTCGCGATTCAGCTCGAACAGGATGATTTCGCGGAAGCGGCGCGGCTCGAAGACACACACTTCCGTGTGCACCGGACTTCGTCCCTCCGGCGCCTCCATGAGGCTCGAAATGTCGCGCACGCCGAGGAGCGCGAGATGGAGGGTGCGTGGGATCGGAGTGGCAGTCAGCGTGAGGATGTCCACGAGCCGGCGAAGCTGCTTCAGCCCTTCCTTGTGCGCCACCCCGAAGCGCTGCTCCTCGTCGATGATGATGAGTCCAAGATCCTTGAAGCTCAAATCCTTCGACAGCATGCGGTGCGTGCCGATGAGTATGTCGACTTCGCCTTCGTGCGTCCGGCGCAGGATCTCGAGCTGCTCCTTGTGGCTGCGGAAGCGGCTGAGGGCTTCGATGCGCGCCGGAAACTCGGCCATGCGGTCGCGAAACGTGACCAAGTGCTGCTGCGCGAGCACGGTAGTGGGCACGAGCACGGCGACTTGCCTTCCCGCCTGCACGACCTTGAAAGCCGCGCGCATCGCCAGCTCCGTCTTGCCGTAGCCGACATCTCCGCAGATGAGGCGGTCCATAGGGCGCGCCGATTCGAGGTCCGCGCGAATCGCCGCCATCGCCTCGAGCTGGTCCCCCGTCTCCTCGTACGGAAACGCCTGCTCGAACTCTTCTTGGAAGTGATTGTCCGCCGGAAACGCGAATCCCGCGCGCTCGGCGCGCAGCGCCTGCACCTCCAGCATCTCCGCCGCGAGATCGTGCACCGCCGCTTCCACGCGCTCCTTGCGCCGCGCCCACGCGCGCGAGCCGATGCGATCGAGCGCAACGCTCGCGCCGCCGCCGACGTACTTCTGCACGAGGTCGATGCGCTCGGCGGGCACCAGGAGATGAACGTTTTCTTGGAACTCGACGACAAGGTGATCGCCGCGGCGCCGCCCCGAGGCGACATCGCGGACTCCGCGGTAGCGCCCGATGCCGTGCGCAACGTGCACTACGAAGTCGCCCTCCGTTAGCTCGAGAAAACTCTCCACGGCGCGCGCCGGCGCGACTCTGCGCGCGCGCTTGGGGGCGAGGGTCTGCACGCGGCCGAGAATCGCGCTGCCGCCGAGGAAGATCGATGTCCCCTGCTCTTGCCAGCGAAAGCCCTCGGTGAGGTCGCCGGCGACGGCCTGGCACCCTGGGCCCACGCCGAAGTCCGCGAGGATCTCCCGAAACCGTTCCACCTCCGCGAGCTGGCGAAAGACGACTTCGATGCGGCTGCCGCGCGCCTCTTCGTCGCGCAGACTCGTGCAAACCCGGTCCAGTGCGCCTTGAAACTGCTCGGTGCCTAGGATCGGCAGCGAGAATGGCCGGTGCCCCGGCTCCGCGGCGAACGGCTCTAGATCGATGCGTGTGAGATGCGCGGCCTGCGCCCAAAAGCGCGAGGCGATCTCGGGGGCGCGCCTTGGGGCCCATTGGCCGACGAGCTGCGCGCACTTCTCTTCGACCTCGCGCGGCGCCGCGAGCGCGAGGAGGACGCTTTTCGGAAGGCGCTCGAGCAGCGTCACTTCGCTCCCCGTATATCCGCGAATGAAGTATTCGCTCTTCTGGAGCAGGGCGAACACCACGAGTGCGACTTCGTCCCGCGACCGCTGGTCGGCCAGCGAGACCGCGCGGATCGAATCGATCTCATCCCCGAGGAAGTCGATTCGATATGGGTGCATTCCTTCGCGCGGGTAGACGTCGAAGATCCCGCCCCGGAGCGAGAAGTCGCCCGGGCGCGCAACCTGCGGGAAGCGGCGATAGCCGGCATCGACGAGCATGCGCGCGAGGTTGGACGGCGGCATGACGTCGCCGCGGCGGAGTAGGATGCGGCGGTCGTCGCCGCCCTTCGTGCGCGCGATCGGTTGCAGCAAGGCTTGGATCGGCGCGACCGCGCACAAGCTCTTCTTGGCGGCAAACGCTTCCGCGATGCCGTGCCGCTGAGCGAATGTTTCCGGATCCGGCTCGGAGTCCGCGTCGAAGAGGGATTCCCAGAGCGGAAACTCCTCCGCGGGGGTGTCGAGGAACGTGGACCAGTTGCGGCGCAGGCGCTCCGCTTCATCGGGCGTAGCGGCGACGGCGAGGATCGGGCGCCTGGTGGAAGCCGCCAAGAATCCGAGTAGAAACGCCGCGCCCGGCGCGTGCGCGCGGCCGATCGTCACCACGCCGGCGGAGCGCTCGATTTCCGCGGCGATCTCCCGGAGGATCGGCGAGGATGCGAAGATGCCGGAGTGCGGGCGCGCGGCTCCATCGGCGGCGCTCGCGTCGCCTTGCGCCGCGACAGCGGCGACGGAGGCGGAGGAGGCGCGCGTCGCGCCTTTCGGCGCTCGCGCCCCGCGCTCACTCGCTCGCGGAGTCGGTTCCATCGCCATCGAATCCCAACATGTCCAGCGACTTCTGCGCGGCCGCCTGTTCCGCTTCCTTCTTGTTCTTCCCTTGCCCGGTGCCGAGCTTTTCCTTCCCGACCATCGCGATCACCGTGAAGGTCTTCGCGTGGTCGGGGCCCGATTCATCGAGGACGCGGTAGCTCGGAGTCTTGCCCCCCTCCTTCTGAAGATGCTGCTGGAGTATCGACTTATAGTTGAGCGCGTGGCGGTTTTGATTCACCGCTACGATCCGGTGATAGAGATTGCGCACGCAGAACTCCCGCGCCGCTTCCAGTCCGCCATCGAGATAGATCGCGGCGACCACCGCTTCGAACACGTTGGCGAGGAGCGATGCGGGCAACTGCTTTCTGGCCGTCACGCCCTTCCCGACCTGATACACGGAATCGAGGTGCAGCCGCTCGCTTTCCGCCGCCAGAGTCGAAGTGGACACGACGACGGATTTGATCTGCGTCAACTCGCCTTCCGTGAGATTGCCGAAGAAGTTGAAGAGAAACTCCGTGATGATCAACCCGAGCACCGAATCGCCGAGGAACTCCATGCGCTCGTTGCAGGGTTGGTCCGCGCTCTTCAGGGACGCGTGGGTAAGCGCCTGCACGAGGTGGTCGGAATCCTTGAATCGGTAACCGATGCTTGCCTCGCACAGCTCGATGCGCTTCTGATCCTCGGGTGCGGCGCCATCGACAGCCAACTTGAACCGTTCGCTCATGGGTCTCCAACCCGGGTCGGGAGACGCGGCGGCGAGCCAGAGCAGGCCTTACCGGAAAGTCGCACCGGCGCAAGTGGCGCGGCGCGGGGGGGCGCGGGAGGGGAGAAGCCTCGAAGAGCGCGACGACTTGCCTCGCTCGTATGAGCCTATCTCAAAACCTCGCCTGGCTTCGGTCGGTTGCGAGGCGCGCGCGCGTCGTCGAACCTCATCGCCGTATTTCCACATCAATACGACTCTTCGGCTCTCCTTGCGCGCGCACCTCTCGCTCGACGCCGAATACTCCAGGTGATGGCCTACGGCGATGTCATTGAGACAGGCTCTAGGAGGATTTTCCGCTCACGCAGCGTGCGCGCCGAAAACCGCGTCTCTGGAAGGAGTATAGCGCGGGCTCGGAGCGAACGGCAACGCGACCGCAATCCTCAACGCAAGAGTCCTTGCTCGGCGAAGAAGCGCGCGATCTCCGCCGCGATCACGGCGTTCCCGGACGGCGCCATGTGGCCGCCGGCGCTGGAGTCGCGATGGATCTGCACGGGCGGAGTGCCGTGGAGCGAGCGGCGCAGCCCCTCCGCGAGGGACAGGCAGGGGAGCGCGAGCTCTCGCGCCCTGCGCGCGCAAAGCTCGGCGAGCACGGCGAAACGGTGATCGCCGTCCGCAAGCGATTCCTCCGAAGGAATGATGAGCCATACCGGAGTCGCGCCATCGGCGCGAACCGCGGTGGCAAAGCGCTCCATCAGGAGCGCGAGCACGCGCCAGCCGGGAGCATCTTCGTCGATCGTCCTCGTGCCCCATGCGCGGAGCCCCGCGCGCGCGCCGTCGAGCAGGCGGCTCCGCCACCAGGGCGCGATGCGGCGTCGCCCCTCTTCGTACTCGGCATAGAGCCACTCCGGCGACGGCACCGGCGATCCATCGAGGCGCAGCGCGGCGCCATCCACGAGGAAGCGCGGCTTCGCGTAGTCGCGAAAGCGGAGCAGATTGCGAGAATAGTCCCGTACGAAAAACCCCAGCACCACGACGTCCGCGCCATAGCCGCGACCGGCGGACTCGTAGCGTAGGATCTGTTGGTCGGTGCCGAACCCCGGTACTCCCATGTTCAGGACTTCCCAACCGCCGAGGTGTCGCGTCGCGAGGTAATGGGGATAGGTTTCGTCGTCGCCGATCTCGTGCCCGAAGGTGTAGCTGTCTCCGAGAAAGAGAACGCGCCGCTTGCCGGGCACGCGGGCGCGGGGAATTTCCGCCGCTCCACGCATCCCCTCGCGATTCGTGCGCAGTCCGAAACGGTCGATGGAAGGACGCACTGTCCAGCCGGTGAGCGAATCGTGGACGAGATCGCTCGGGAGGAGCGCGGATCCCGCGGCGAGATGCCGCGCCGCCCAACGCCATTCGAGCTCGACCGACTCGTCCGGATGCGGCGGGGTCTTGCCTTGCCACCTCAAGATGGCGCGCGCGGCGCATTCCCCGCCGAGGAATACCAAGAGCAAGGCGACGGCAACGAAGCAGATTCCTTTCGCGGCTTTCATCGGCTCGGGCACTCTATCACGATGCCGGGCCGCGGTAACGAAGCGCAGCGGCGCCGGCCCCTTCCTTCGAGGCCGAAGCAGTTATACTCCCGATGCGAAGTCGTGCGCCGCGCGGAAGAGAGCAGCCGCCGGGAATAGAGCCGGTGCTCGTACCGGTGCGCCACGGCACGCTCTGGACCAGGCGTCGCATCGAGGGTGAGCCATGCCCCGTTTCTCGGAGAGGCGCGAACGCTGACTCGGCGAATTCTGATCGGCGTCGCGATCGCCACAGCACTCTTCGTCTTCGTGCACGACGGCTGGCGTCTCGCGCAGAAGACCGCGGCGGACGGCGAAAACGACTTCGAGATCTTCTGGAAGTGCGCGCGCGCGGCGCTCGCCGGCGAGGACGTTTATGCGATCGAAGGGGGAGGCTACACCTATCTCCCGCCATTCTACGTGGTCACCGCGCCCCTCGGGCTCTTGCCGCTCGTGCCCGCCGCGATCCTCTGGCATGCGATCAAGTGCGCCGTTCTCGCCTGGGTCTTCGTCGCGCTGTGGCGCATGCTCGCTCCCCATTCCCATCGCCACCGCGCTCTGGCGCTCGCCGTCGCCGCGGCGGGCGCCGCGCGGGCGCTGAGCGGCGATCTCCAGCTCGGCCAGACGAATACCTTCGTCTTGGCGTTCCTGACGCTCGCCGCGAGCGCGTTCGCGACGAGGCGCGACTTCCTCGCGGGCGCCGCGGTCGCCTGCGCGACCCTCATCAAGGTGACCCCCGCGATCTTCCTCCTCTATTTCTTCTGGAAGCGGAGCACGCGCGCGCTGCCCGGGGCAGCCGCCGTCCTCATCGTCCTGGGGGGCGCGCTGCCCGCGCTCTACTTCGGCCCCGCCCAGACGGCCGACCTCTACCGGCGCTTCCACGAGCGGATCGTCGCGCCGACTCTCGACCAGTCGGCGCTCCGGCGCGCCGACCGCTCCATGGCCGGGCAGTCGTTGGCGCCGATCCTGCATCGGTACTTGACGCCGATGTACGCGACGACCGCCGATCGCGCCCAGGACGAACGGCTGCGGATCAATTTCGCGTCGCTCGACGAGCGTACCGTCGCGTGGCTCGTCCTCGCCGCGCAGATCGCGCTCGTGCTCGCGATGCTGGCGCTCACTCCGCGGCGCCGGCGAGAGTGCCCGGATGGCGCGCGCGTGCTCCTCGAAGCGGGGCTCGTCGCCGCGGCGATGCTCCTCGCCGCCCCGTATGCGCGCAAGGCTCACTTCGTGACCGCCGCATTGGCCTTCGCTGGATGCGCTTCCGCGGCGCTCTCCGCTCGCGCACGCACGGCGGGGGCGGCGATCGCCGTCGCCGCGCTGATCACGGGGATCACATCGCCGGAAGTGCTCGGCAGGCAGCTCGCGGATCGCATCGAAGCCTACGGGCCGTTCACCGCGGCCACGCTGATCCTATTCGCGGTGGCGGCGGCGCTCCTTCGCTCCGCCGCGCGGCGCGAGACCGGCGCGGCGCCGGTTGCCGCGCCGCAGCGGGAGCGCGTCACGGAATGACGCGCCTTTCGTGGGGGCGCAGGGCATCGATGATGAACTGCGCGTGCTCGGCGAGGTCCACGCCAAGAACCTCGAGGCCGCGCGCCACCTCGTTTCGGTCGACCCCCTGGGCGAAGGTCGGATCCTTCAGCTTCTTTCGGACGGAGGCCGCTGTGAGGTCTTGCAGGCGCTGCGGGCGCACTCGCGCCACGGCAATGATGAATCCCGTCAATTCGTCGGTCGCGAGCAGCGCCCTGTCGAGCAAGGATTCGCAGAGAACTCCCCAACGCGTGTAGTGCGCGGAGATCGCGTGAGCGATCTCCTCCTCGCCGCGCTCGCGGAGGAGCGCCACGATGCGCCGCGGATGTTCTTCCGGCCAGCGCTCGTAATCGGCATCGTGAAGTAGCCCGGCGATGGCCCACGTCGCTTCGTCCGCGCCGTGCTTGCGGGCGAGCGCGGCCATGACGATGCTCACGCTCTCCACGTGCGCGAGCAGCGCCGGCTTCTCCATCATCCCTGCGAGAATCGCGCGAGCGTCTTCCAGGGTCAGCGCCATCGCCGTTTTCTTTCGATGGTTGGCGAGCGCGCGGCCGCGCTCCGCACTCGAGGAGGTATACGGTATGATCCCGGCGCCGCGTCCACAAGATCTCGATCTAGCCCCGAGGAGCTGCAAGAATGGCGAGCGTTCCCCACGAACTTGCAAACCCGGTCTATCTCGTCGGCAACCGCGCGCTGAGCATCCTCGATCTGCTGCGACGCTTCTCGGAGCCGGAGTACCAGGCGAATGGAATCTCGCGCATCTCCGACCTCCACTTGAAGGTCGGCGAACCCGCTCGTTATCGGTTCGACAACGAATTGGTGCCGCTCCTCGATGCCGCGCCGCTCACGGACAAGGTGCTGCGGGACCTGCTCTTTCCGCTGCTCACGCACGCGCAAATCGCGCGGCTCACGGACGAGCATGGCGCCACCGACATCGATGCCGGATTCGAATCGGCGGAGCTGGATGCGAACTTCCGCATCAACGCCTTTCACGACCGCGAGGGGATAGCCTGCGCGATACGCGCATTGCCGCGGCGCGTGCCGCCGGTGGAGGAGATCGGGTTTCCGAGCGCGAAGCTGTGGCGCGACCTGACTCAGCTCCAGCAGGGCTTGGTGCTGGTGACGGGGACGACGGGCAGCGGCAAATCGACGACCATCGCGAGCATGTTGCGTCACATCGCCGGCAATCGCCGCGTGCGCATCATTACTCTCGAGGACCCCATCGAGTACACGTTCGTGAGCGACAAGGCGCTCATTTCCCAGCGCGAACTGGGGCGCCACGTCTCCTCCTTCCAGCAAGGGCTGAGGAGCGCGCTGCGCGAGGACCCCGATGTGATTTTCGTCGGCGAGATGCGCGATCCCGAGACGACCTTTCTCGCCATGACCGCCGCGGAGACGGGCCATCTCGTCTTCTCGACGCTGCACACGCGAGATACGCGCGGGGCGATCACGCGCATCGTTGACATGTATCCCCCGGAGCGTACCAAGGAGATCGCGACCCAGCTTTCTTTCAGCCTCCACACGATCCTCGGGCAGCGCCTCGTGCGCCGCGCGGACGGACGCGGGCGGCGCGCGGCGATGGAGGTGCTGCGCAATATCTCCCCCGTCGCGCACCTGATTCGAGCCGGCAATTGGCAGCAGCTCTATTCCACGCTGCAGACCCAGGCGCAATACGGCCTTGGCACCCTGGAGATGCACCTCAAGGAGCTTGTGGCGGCCGGGGAAGTGACGCGCGACGAAGCGATCCGCAACGCCAACGTGCCTTCGGCACTCGAGGGCTAGCCTACGCTATTTGGAAAGCAGCTCGCGGATTCGCGCCTCGAGCGGCGCAATGCCGTGGAAGCTCAATTCTCGGTGGGCGATGTTGCCCGAACGATCGATGAGAATCGTGGTGGGAAAGCGGGACATGTTGTAGCTCTCGAACGCAACGGCATTGCCGTTCATGAGCATGGGATAGGTGAGCTTGAAGGAGCCGACGATCGACTCGATGTTCTCCTTCGTGTCGTTGTCCGCATTGACGCCGAGCACGGCGAACCCCGCCCCTTTGAAGCGTTTGTACAAGGTCTCGAGGTGCGGCAACTCCGCACGGCAGGACCCTCACAGATACGCCCAGAAGCAGATCATTACTATCTGGCCCTTGTAGTCCGCCAGCTTCACTTCCTTGCCCGCGAGATCCTTGAGCGCGAATTCCGGCGCTTTCTTCCCGAGCATGAGCTTCGCGCGCTCCTCCGGGTGCTGCGGAAGCTCGAGCTTCGTGAATACTTTGCCGAGCGCCCGCTCCAAATCGGCGACGGCTTCGGCGAGAAGCTCGCCGGAATACTTCTTCTTGAACAAATCCAAGGTTTTCTTGAGCTTGGCGCCCTCCTTGGTTTCGCGAAGCGCGTGCTCAGCGCCCGGCAACAGCGCTTCGTTGAGCGAGATCAAGCTCGCGTACTGCTCGGCGACCTTCGTCGCCTCGACCGGCGAGAGGGTCCGGCGCAAAAGCTCGACGACCTCCAGGGATTCCTTGCGCATGCGCGTCGTGCCGCCGTACGTGCGTTCGTAATTGTGGCTCCATTGCCCCCTGAGCACGCGGCGGTCGCTCTTCGCGAACTCGAAGCGATGCTCCAGCGAGGTGATCTTGGTGATCGTCGTGCCAGCCTGCGCGACGAAGGGCCCGTTCTTGAGGAGGGCGACGTATGCGATGCGGGCTTCGTCCGCCGCGCTCGCGGGCGCCTGTTCCGTCGTCGAAAACTCGACCGGGATCTTGTCGATGCGCGGTTTGGGGATCTCGATCTCCGCGCTGCCCGTCCCAGGCGCCGCGATCCTCTCGGGCGGGATCTTGGGAAACAGCGCTGGGATCAGAGTTCCCGAGATGAGGCGCCCCACCGGGTGCTCGAGTTCGGCCTCTGGCGCACGATCGCTATCGAGTCGAATCGCCCCGATCGGGAGGTTCTCCGACTCCACGAGGTCTCCGAGAACCACGGCGATGATCCGTCGCTCCGACTTCGCATCTCGCACATCGTAGGCCTTGACGGTGAACACGAATTCGCCGGCGACCTTGTCATCCTCGCCGGCCTCGCGCGTCCAACTCTGGCGTACGCTGTACTCGGTGAGGGTCGGCGCCGGAGCGGACTCCTCGCTGGGAGGCGCGCCATTCACGGCGCTCGACCCCGCCGCCGAGCAAAGGACGAGGAGGCCGCAGGCGGCGCGCGTCGCGGCTCTCAAGATGTGATTCGCCATGGCGTCAGCTCGATTCGCAGGGGGTCGCTGCCGCGGGATCGATTCCCGGCGGATTGCAGGAGAGTATATCCGGCCGCGGTAGCGGAAGGAGCCCTTGTGTGGGGCGATCGCCGCGAGTGCGGCCCGAAAAAAATCCCCAGAGCGGGCGCGCTCCGCGCCGGCTCTGGGGATGCAATCGGCTGTAGTTACTGGACGACCGAGTAGGTGCCGCCGTTCATCGCGGCCAACGACTCCCAGAACGATTGGCCGCTCGTGTAAACGGCCGCTACGAAGACGGTGTGCAGCGGAGTGCGCTCGCTGTTCGCCGCCGTCAACTCCTCCAGACATTGCTCTTCGTAGGCGGCGCCCGTCGATGCCCCGCAGTGCGGCGAGTTGCCGCCGAGGAAGATCATGTTCTTCCCCTCGCGATTGCACGCGTTCGAAATGTCGATGGTGGTGAGCCCTGCGGGCAACAAGCACTGCGATTCCGTGGTCGTCAACGTATCCATCCACGAGATCGCGCTCGCCTTGTTCGATTGGCTCGCGTTCTGTGCGCGCGGACGCCAGACGTAGGTTTCGCTGTTGTAGGCCACGAGGTCCATCTTCGAGCGCACCGACAAGGAATTGACGGAGTCGGTGACTTCCGCCTTGATCGCTTCGAAGACCGTCGTGTCGCCGCAGAACGAATACGCCGGCAGACACCAAAAGAACGCATCTCCCTCGATCTCTTGGCCGTAGAAGACGATGGTTTCCGGCGCGTCCTCGTCGTCTTCGCTGGTGCCTTGGCCGCCGGCGGGGAGGTCGAGTGGTTGCTTGGCACTGGACTCGGATTCCTCGGAGTAGATCGGGCTAGCGAGGAACGCGAGCGGCAGCGCGCACGCGACGATCAAGATCCACATCACCTTCATGGAGCGACCTCCCATCTTTACCCCAGCGAGCACGAGCGAACTCGCGCCCACCTACAGCCGCGGCAGGTGCGCACTTCACCCGCCGAATTGATTGCCTCGTATCCGCGCGAAGCGCGCGGCCAACTCGACTTGGCACCAGCAGCACTTTGCGCTTGCCCGCGCGGCGACGCCTCATCGAGAATCCCGCGGATGCAACCGCAAGAATTCAGCGGTGTCCCGGCACGTAGCAAACACGGCGCATGACGGCCCAAGTCAAGACGCTGAAGAGACGCTCCATAGTCTAGCCATCCCTCGCCGTTTCTCCAGTGCCTGCCGGCTCGTTCTCCCGCGAGGTTTAGCCGCGGCGAACGATGCCGGCGCTTCCAGCGTGGGCAGGTCGAGGAGGGAAGGGACCGGCACCCGGGGTAGTAGTACTAACTAGTTACGCCGCCATTGCTTGTATATCCAGCGGGCGGCAGGGAGCGCCGAAACAGGTTCCGCACGATGTGGCCGGCGATCCTCGGATTCTCCCGGAGGCGGCGGTAGGAATAAGCAAACCAGGCTTCTCCATAGGGGATGTAGACCCTGAGGGGGTGGCCCGCGCGGACCAGCTCCGCGCGAAGCCGCTCCGCCACTCCAAGGAGCATCTGGAATTCGTAGCCTGCGGGCAGGGTGCGGTGAGCCTCGATCAGCTCGCACGCGGCGGCAATGATGGGCGGATCGTGCGTCGCGATGCCGACGCGTACCGCGCCTGCCGCGAAGAGTCGCGCGAGGAGCGCCCGGAAGGACGCACGGATCTCCTCGCGTCCTTGAAACGCGATCTCCGGAGACTCGACGTAGATCCCCTTGCAGATGCGTAGATTCGTCGGCCCCTCCGCGAGCAACGCGCGCACGTCCGCATCGCTCCGGCGCAGGTACGCCTGAATCACCGTGCCCACGCCGGCAAACTCACGCCGCAACTCCCGATAGATGTCGAGAGTCGCCGAGGTGACGGAGGAGTCCTCCATGTCGATCCTGAGGAAGTTCCCGTAGGAATGCGCGGCGGCCGCGAGTTCTCGCGCGATTTCGCGGCACGCGCCAGGGGCGAAGCGGAGCCCCATCTGCGACAACTTGACCGATATGTTGCAATCGAGTCCGCGCCGCCCGATCTCGGCGAGTGCGGTCAAATACGCGCGCTTGCTCGCTTCCGCTTGCGCCGGCGTCGTGGAGTCCTCGCCGAGCACGTCGAGAGTGGCGGACATGCCGGATTGATTCAGCGCGGCCACGAGGTCGAGCGCTTCGCGCAGCGTTTCCCCCGCGATATAACGGCGCGAGAAACGCCAGACGAGCCCCCGCGGCATCCACGGCAGCAGCGACACCAGCGCGCGATTGATTGGATTCTTCAACTGTTTCAATTCGCTGCTCACGGCCAAGCGGGCGAAACGGCGCGGGCGCTTATATAGTAGTGTGCGCGCCGCGGCAATGCCGCGCCGCGGCGCGCTCGGAAGCTGGAAGCCAACGAAACTTCGGAAGGGACGCGCTGCCGATGCCGCAAGAAGTTACGCCCGCCGCGCCGGTCCCGCCGCATCCGGAGCGCACGCGCCGCCGCCTGCCGTTCTTCACGTTGCTCTTGCTCGGTTATCTCGCGGGGGACACCGCGCTGCGCGCGGTAGCCGCGGTGCATGCAATCTTACAAGGGGAGCTTACGCGCGCCTCTTCTGAAAAGCACTTCACGGGCCTCGTCATTTGCGGCTTGAATCTGCTCCTCGCGTTGCAGCTCTTCTTTCGCTCCGCCGCCGCCCGCATATGGTGCTCCGTCTTCTTCCTGTTGCAGCTCGCCCAGCTATTCTTGTGGTACGCGGTTCGCCACCCGGAGGATTGGCTCGCGGAAGGACGCGCGGGGCGCGCCCAGATCGTGGTGCGCGCTCTGTTTCTCTTCGCCGCGATCGTAGTGATCAACCGGCCGCAGCCCCGCGTGGTGATCACGAGCGATTGAGCGCCGGCACGCCCGGCACCACTTTACAAGAGCCCACTCCCGAGCCCGGCTGCGACCACTGCGAGTGCGATCGCGACGGCGACTTCGATCGCGCGTAGGCTGACTTTCTCGAGCAGCCGATTCCCCGCGATGCTCCCCAGGAGCGCCGCGCCCGCGGCGGCGGCGAGCAGCGCTCCATTCGCCCGAAGCTCGAGCGCAAAGAAATTGCGCGCGTACACCGCGATCCGGGCGAGGTCGACGACCGCCGCGATGACGACTCCGGTGGCGATGAACTCCCCCTTCTCGAGCCCGGAGCGCACGAGGAACGCACTGCGGAGCGCTCCCTGGTGGCCCGAAAGTCCTCCGAAGAATCCCGCGAGGACGCCGCCTGCGGGCAGGAACGCGCTCGGGATCGAGAGGCGCTTGAATCGCGGCCACAATTCCAGGGTCGCAAAGAGGAGCATCAGAGCCGCGACGACGACCGCTACCGGCGTGACGCGAGCGGCGCCCCCCGCGAACTCGTACTCGGCAAGCGGCGCAAGATTCGCGAGCCAGACGAGCACCGCCGCCCCGCAAGCTGCCGCCGCGATCGCGGGCAGGCCGAAGAGGACGGCGATGCGGAGATTGGCCTGCCGTCCGACGAGCAGAAGCTTGAAGAGACTATTGAGCAGATGCACCACCGCCGTCAGGGCCACCGCCGTTTCGGCGGCGAAGAACGCCGCGAACGCCGGGAGCAGCATGGTGCCGAGACCGAAGCCCGTGAAGAACGTGAGCAGGGACGCGATGGCGGCAACCGTGCAGATGACGGCGTATTCCACGTCCAATTCCTCTCGCTGCTCCGCCCCTTCGTCGATGCGTCAGTTTTCGACCTCGCCGAGCGCGCCGGGGTAGTGGCGAATGCGCGGCCACCACGGCGCTCGGCGCGGGATGACGACGGACACGAGATCGATGCGCACCGAATCGAAGCGAGCGCCGCGCCGCGCGAGCAGCCAATTCGCCGCGCGCGCGAGGCGGGCGGATTGCGCGGGACCGAGCGCCAGCTCGCGCGGGACCTCGCGGCGGGTCTTCACTTCGACGACGATGAGCAGTGCGCGCCGTTGGACGAGGAGATCGACTTGCGCCGGCGGCGTCTCGAGGTCATGCGCAAGCAGGCGATAACCGTGCGCGAGCAGGTAGAGCGCCGCCAGATACTCGCCGGCGCGCCCGAGGCGCGCACGGCGGCGTCCGCTCAGCCGGCTTCGCCTAGCGTCCGCTTGCGGACGAAACGAAGCGAGCGAGCGGGTCCTCCGCTCGCTCGCGCCGTCGCGGGGCTTCGCGTCACTGCCGGACGAATATCGAGGTTCGCTCGGCGTGCGGACTCCTCCCCTTCGCTCGAATTAGCGCTCGCTCATCTCCGCTCGGCGGCCGGCTCCGCTTCCGCATCCGATTCCGCCTGGGCCGCGGCAGGAACTTCCTCGTCCGCTTCTTCGTCCTTGCGCTTCCGTCCATGCGTCTTCTCGAAGCTCATGCGCTCGCGAACTTTCGTCGCCTTGCCCACTCGCTCGCGCAAGTAGTAGAGCTTCGCGCGCCGCACTTTCCCAGGCCGCCGTACCTTGATGTCTTCGATCCAGGGCGAATGAAGCATGAAGATACGCTCCACGCCCTCCCCGGCGACGATGCGCCGCACGGTGAAGCTCTCGCGATTGGCGCTTCCTTTGCGCGCGATCACCGTCCCGGCGAAGATCTGGATCCTCTGCTTCTCTCCCTCGACGATTCGCACGTGCACGTCCACGTTGTCGCCGACGTTGAATTCCGGAATCTTCCTCCGGAGCTGCTTGCGTTCGAATTGGTGCATCTTGTCCGTCATTGGATCCTCAATCTTAGAGCACGTTTCAAAATGCCGCCTGCCTTCGGTCGACTGCGGCGCTGCCTGCCTTCGTCGAGCCACCTCAACGTATTTCTCCGTCAATACGCCTCGGCGGCTCTCCTTGACATCCAGCGCCTCGTTCGACCTCGGGGCGACGGCTTCATTCTGAAACGTGCTCTTACTTGTACTTGCTGCCGTCGCGCGCCTCTCGGCGCTCCCCTTCGATCGCCGCTCCAAGGAGCGGCGCCGCATGCAATGTATTCGTTGCTGCCTTCTTTGCTTCTTCTCGCCGCCACGATTCGATCTCTGCGTGATCTCCCGAGCGCAACACGTCTGGGACCCCTCGCCCCCGATACACCGGGGGTCTCGTGAAATGCGGGTGGTCGTACCGCCGCTCTCCCGCCCATTCCGAGAACGAATCGCGCGCCGCCGATTCCGGGTGTCCGAGCACACCGGGGAGCAGCCGGGCAACGCCCTCGATCAACACCATCGCGGGGACTTCGCCTCCCGAGAGAACGTAGTCCCCGATCGAAATCCGCCGCCACGGGAACGCTTCGAGGATCCGTTGGTCGAAGCCTTCGTAGCGCCCGCAGGCGAGCACCAACCGCTCGTGGACCGCGAGGTCATCGAGTGTTTCTTGTCGCAGTCGCTCCCCTTGCGGACAAAGGAGGAGCAGAGCGCGCTTCGGCGCCGCACATTCGCCTGCGCGGGTGCCGTCGTAATCCGCGCCGAGAAGCTCCATCGCGCGCTGCACCGGCTCCGGCTTCAGGAGCATGCCGGGGCCCCCGCCATAGGGGCGGTCATCCACGGAGCGATGGCGGTCGCTCGTGAACGCCCGCAAGTCGGTCGTGTGTACTTCGAGCGCCCCCGCGCGCCGTGCCCGCTCCACCATCCCGGTTCGCAGGAACGTATCGAACATCTCAGGAAAGATGGTAAGTACGTCGATTCGCACGTTGCGCTCCGTGTCTCCGGCGGCGGCGAGTCCCGTTCGATCCGCGCCGCGAACATGCCGCCGCCTTTACTTCTTCGCAGAGCGCTTTCCGCCGCCTGCGGCCGCCCGGCGCTCCGCGCGGCGCTTTCGCAAGCGGGACTTGCGGTTCTTGCTCGTAGGCTTCCCCCACGACACGTCGAGCTTGCGGAGAAACGTGGTTACGGTGTGAGACGGGCGCGCGCCTTGCTCGATCCAATGCCGTACGCGATCGAGCTTGAGTTGCAGGCGCGCCTGGGCGTCATCGATCAGCGGATCGTAGAACCCCAACTTCTCGATGCTGCGGCCTCCGCGCGCGTTGCGCCGGTCGATCGCCTCGAGCCGGTAGCACGGGCGGTGCAAGCGCCCGATCCTCTTCAATCTGATCGCTACTGCCATTGCCGACTCTCTTCGTTGTTCCGCGCGCGGATCGCCCGCACGAGGCGATTCTCATTGCCTAAGTTGCAACCGCACGGCGCGATGCGACAGGGTTACCCGGCGCCATCCGGACATTCTCCGATCCGGAGCAAAGACGGCGATTATAGGCGCCTGGGCATCGGATTCAATGGCGCGAACGGCGATCGCTGCGGCATTCAGGCCGAAATCGAACCTCGTGGCACCACGCAAGTCGCTACCGGCGGCGGCTTCGGCGCCGCCGCTGGCGCTCCTTCTTGCGCCGTTTTCGGAGCGCGTCGAGGTTCTTCTTGTTCTTGTTCTGCTTGCCCTGTGCGCCTTGCGCCCCAGATGGCATTCCTAGTAGCGCGGGGTGAGCCATGCCGGCAGGCGCCTGCGGCGAGGCGGAGGCGGTGCCGCCCCCGCCGCGCGCCGCTCCGTCCTGCCCGCGCGCCTCCTTCATCTGCCGCCTGAGGGAGCGGAACGCCTTGAACTTCCCCATCATCCCCTTGCCGCCCTTGAGGGCGCCGAGCACTCCCTGCATCTGCTTGAACTGTTTGAGGAGGTCGTTCACTTCCATGAGTTCGTGGCCGCTGCCACGCGCTACGCGCTGGCGCCGGCTCGTGTTCAGGATCTCGGGGCGTTGCCGCTCTTCGACGGTCATCGACTGGATGATGCTCTCGATGACCTCCAACTCGTTCCCTTCCAAGTCCAACTGCTCCATTTGCCCGCCGAAGCCGGGGATGTGAGACAGCAAATCCTTGAGCGGCCCCATTTTCTTCAGGTTTTGGAGCTGCTTGAGGAAGTCGTTCAAGTCGAATTGCGCCTCGAGGAGCTTTTCTTGCAGCGCGCGCTGCTCGTCCTGATCGAGCGTGCGCCGCGCCTTGTCGACTAGACCGACGATGTCGCCCATCCCCAAGATGCGCGTCGCCATACGCGAAGCATGAAACACTTCGAGTCGATCGAGCTTCTCGCCGACGCCCACGTAGCGGATCGGCTTCCC
Source organism: Planctomycetota bacterium (assembly GCA_022616235.1). Classification (GTDB taxonomy): domain Bacteria; phylum Planctomycetota; class UBA8108; order UBA1146; family JAKEFC01; genus JAKEFC01. The sequence goes on along the minus strand of JAKEFC010000036.1, from coordinate 5,516 downwards.
CGTGATCGCCCGCACGGAGAGCGCCGCGCCGCCGCGAGCATCGCCATCGAGCTTGGTCAGGATCACGCCCGTCAACGCGAGCGAGGCGTCGAACTCGCGCGCGGAATTCACCGCGTCCTGCCCGGTCATCGCGTCGCACACGAGGAAGACCTCGTCGGGCTCCGTGCGCGCCGCAACCTGTTTGATCTCGGCCATCAGCGCTTCGTCGACGTGCAGCCGTCCCGCGGTGTCGAGGAGAACCGTGTCGCAGCCCATCCCTGAGGCTTCTCCGACGGCAAGAGCGCAGATCTCCGGCGGGGATTTCCCTGGTCGGTGGAAGACCGGAATGTCGAGCTGGCCGCCGAGCACCTCGAGCTGCTCGATGGCTGCGGGGCGCTGGATGTCCGCCGCGACCATCAAGGGGCGGCGCTTGTTCTCGTCGCGGAGCAGGCGCGCCAGCTTGCCGCACGTCGTGGTCTTCCCGCTCCCTTGGAGGCCGGCGAGCAGGATCACGGTGGGTCGCTTCTTGTTGAAGGCGATCTCGGGAGTGGCTGGCCCCATCAACTCGACCAGCTCGTCGTTCACGATCTTCACGAACTGCTGGCCGCTGTCGACGCCGGCGAGGACCTCCGCGCCGAGCGCCTTCTCCTTGACCCTCTTGACGAAGTCCTTGACCACGACGAGCGCGACGTCGGCCTCGAGCAGCGCGCGTTGAATGTCGCGCACGGCGTCCGCGACGTTGGCCTCCGTGATCTTCCGCCCGCGTAGCCCGGCGAAGATGTTGGTGAAGCTGCGAGCCAGGTTCTCGAGCATGTGCCGATCCGTATCGGAGCCTCGCCTCGAGGGCGATCAGGCGGGGAAGATGCAACGCCGGTTGACGAGGGGGACGCCGGCGCGCACCGCTAGGCGAGCGCGGCTTCCCGAATGAAAGGCGCGATTATGCGGAATCCCGGAGGCTCAAGCCAGGGGAGGTTTCGCGCCGTGAGGAGCCCTCAAACTCCTTCTTCGTCGTCTTCGCGGCGGATGTCGGCGCCGAGCCCCGCGAGCTTCTCTTCCATGCGCACGTAGCCGCGATCGAGGTGATAGATGCGATGGATCTCGGTCTCGCCGTCGGCGATGAGCGCGGCGAGCACGAGACAGGCGGAGGCGCGCAGGTCGGATGCCATGACGTCCGCTCCCGAGAGGCGATGGCCGCCGAGAATGATCGCCGTCGATCCTTCCTTCCGAATCTGCGCGCCGAGCCGATTCAACTCCGCAACGTGCATGAATCGATCGGGGTAGACCTTCTCCGTGATGAGGCTGACGCCGTTCGCGCGGCAGAGGAGCGCCATGAGCTGCGCTTGCAGGTCGGTCGGGAAGCCGGGATAGGGGAGCGTCGCAAGCTCGACGGGCCTGATCGCGGGAGTGCCGTGGACGTGAATGAAGTCTTCGCCGATCTCGAGCGGCACCTCGGCCCGCTGCAAGACATCGATCAACGCGCGCAAATGCCCCGGCGCGCACGCCTCGACGGCGACGTTGCCGCCCGCCATCGCTCCCGCGATGACGTAGGTGCCCGCTTCGATGCGGTCGGGGGGGATCGTGAACTCGCCGCCGCCGACGCGGTCGACCCCCTGGATGCGCAGGCAGTGCGTCCCTTCCCCCTCGATCGGCACGCCGAGCACGCGCAGGAACTGCGCGAGCGCCACGATCTCCGGCTCGCAGGCAGCGCCATCGATGACCGTGACCCCCTTCGCGCGCGTCGCCGCGAGCATCACATTTGCGGTCCCGAGCACGGTCGAGCCGAAGGGGCCGCTCAAGTAGATCGTCGTGCCGCGGAGCTGGCGAGCCGTCGCTTCGACGTAGCCGTGCCGGATCTGGATCTCCGCGCCGAGCGCCCTGATCCCCTTGAGATGCAGATCGATCGGGCGCTGTCCGATCGCGCAGCCGCCGGGGAGGGAGACGCGGGCGCGGCCGCGCCGCGCGAGCAGCGGGCCGAGCGCCGAGACGCTCGCGCGCATGCGCCGGACGAGCTGATAGGACGCGGTGTAGGTACCCTCCGCCGGAGTGACGAACTTGAGCGCATCCTTTTCGTCGGTGATCTGGACATCCAGCTCTTGCAGCATGCGCTGCGTCGTTCGGATGTCGACGAGGCGCGGAACGTTGCGGAGGACGACCGGATCTTCCGCGAGCAACGTGGCAAACAGGATCGGCAACGCGCCGTTCTTGGATCCGGAGACGCGCACCTTGCCGCTGAGCGGAGTTCCTCCGCGGATGACGAGCTTGTCCACCTTTTCCCCCATCGTGCGGACTTGCGGCAGCGAAGCCCAGATTCTAGGCGCAGGGTGCCAGTTGGCAAGCCGGCGCCGCGGCGGCGGCGGCCCCCCGCGGGCGTCGTGCGATCCACTGGCGCGGCGCTCCCTCCCGGTGGTATAGAGCGCGTTTTTCCGCCAAGCACGGAGCCGATCGAGCGAGCCGCTCGGAGGACGAGGGTGCGGGCTCATTCCGGGAGAAGGACACCATGAAACCGCGTTGCGTCGTCTTGCTGGCGATAATGATGGCCGCTGCCGCGCTGCCGGCATGCACGCTGAAGGAGAATCGGATGCGATTGACTCCCGCAGGGGGAGCGAGCACGAGAATGCTCCAGAGCACGGAGCCGGCGGCGGCGAGCGCCGCAACCGCGCCGGCGAGCATGATTCCCTACGCGGTCGAGCGCGCCGTGCTCGACAACGGCCTCAAGGTGCTCTTCGTTCCAATGCCCGCGGACGGGCTCGTTTCCTATTGGTCCGTCGTGCGCACCGGGAGCCGCGACGAAGTGGAGTCCGGCGTCACTGGATTCGCGCACTTCTTCGAGCACATGATGTTCGCCGGCACCGAAACGCTCCCCAATGACAAGTACGACGCGATCGTGAACGGCATTGGCGCCGACGCCAACGCCTTCACGACCGACGACTTCACCGCCTACCACCTGAGCTTCGCAGCCCCCGACCTCCCTACCGTCATCGAGGTGGAGGCGGACCGCTTCCAAAACCTGAAATACACCGAGGACAAGTTCAAGACGGAGGCGGGCGCCGTGTACGGAGAGTACCGGAAGGGCCGCACGGAGCCGTTCGAGGTCCTGTGGGAGGCGCTGCAGAACACGGCGTTCGACCGCCACACCTACAAGCACACCACGATCGGCTTCGAAGCGGACATCGCCGCGATGCCCGCGAAGTACGAATATTCGAAGGGATTCTTCACCCGCTTCTATCGCCCCGAAAACGTCGTCTTGGTGGTCGCCGGAGATTTCGTTCCGGCCACGGCGCTCGAGCTGATCAAGAAGCACTACGGCGGCTGGCGGCGCGGTTACCAAGAGCCGAAGATCCCCGTCGAGCCCGCGCAGACCGCGCCGCGTAGGGCGGTCGTTCCCTTCGATGGCGAGACGCTGCCGATCCTCGCCGTGAGCTTCAAGGGCGAGCGCTTTCTGCCGGGCGACCGCCAGATGATGGCGGGCTCGCTCTTGGGAGACCTCGCCTTCGGCGAGACCTCGGACCTCTACAAGAAGCTCGTCATCGACGAGCAGCGCGTCGAATTCATCTTTCCCGACTTCGACTACAAGCGCGATCCGGGTCTTTGGACCGTGTTCGTGCGCGTCAAGGATGCGGCGGACATCGATGCGATCGAAGGGGAGATCTGGAACACGATCGAGAAGATGCAGCGGAGCCTGGTCGCGCCGGAGCGATTGCACTCCGTCCGCGCCAATGCCAAGTACGAATTCCTCGGCGGGCTCGACACTCCCGCGGGCGTGACCGGGAGCCTCGCGCGTTTCATCGCGCTCACTGGGGACATCGCCGCCATCGACGAGTTGTACGCGACGCTCGCGGCAGTGACGCCCGAAGACGTGCGCAGCGCCGCGCGCCGCTACCTCGTGCGGGAGAGCAACACGACGATCGTGCTGCACGGCAAGGGATCGCCGCTTCCGGAGCGGAAGACCGACGATCGTTCGTTCGCGCTCCTGCCGGTCGCCGAGGATCCCAACGTGGCTTTCAAGCTGTGGTTCAAGGTGGGCAGTCAGGATGATCCGCCCGGCAAGGAAGGGCTCGCGGCGTTGACCGCCGAGCTTCTGAGCGACGGCGGCACGGCGAAATTGCCATACGATGCAATCTTGCAGAAGCTGTTCCCGATGGCGGCGAGCTATTCCGCGCGCGCCGACAAGGAGATGACCGTTTTCACCGGCGTCGTGACTCGCGACAACGTCTCCGGTTATTACGAACTCTTGCGCGATGCGATCCTCTCCCCAGGCTTTCGCACCGAGGACTTCGACCGCATTCGCGAGAACACCATCTCGGAGATCGAGAACGAGCTGCGCTTCTCCTCCGATGAAGAGCTGGGCAAGGCGACGCTGCACAACGCGGTGTTCGCCGGAACGCCTTACGGCCACATCACGATCGGCACTGTCGCCGCACTGAAGAGCATCACCCTCGGCGACGTGAAGGAGTTCTACGCGCGGCACTACACGCGCGACAACGTGGTGATCGGGCTCGGCGGCGCCTACTCGGAGAGCCTCCCCGCGCTCGTGGCGGCGGACTTCGCGCGCCTCCCCGCGCGCGCGCCGGAAGCGATCGCCACCCCGGCCGCGGCTTCCATAGGGCGGCGCGTCGAAGGCCGCAACGTGATCTTGGTGGAGAAAGATGGCCCCTCCGCGGCGATCAGCTTCGGTTACCCGATCGAACTGCACCGCGGCTCCCGCGAATTCTACGCGATGTGGATCGCCAACTCGTGGCTCGGAGAGCACCGCAACAGCTCGAGCCACCTCTACCAAGTGATCCGCGAGGCACGCGGCATGAACTACGGCGACTACTCCTACATCGAGACGTTTCCGGATGGCGGGCGCTTGAGCATGCCGCCCACGGGCGTCGGGCGCCGGTCGCAGCTCTTCGAAGTCTGGATCCGCCCCGTGAAGCGCGAGCAGACGCTGTTCGCGCTGCGCGCCGCGCTGCGCGAAATCGACGAGCTGAGCCAAAACGGCCTCACTCCCGCGCAATTCGCGTTCACGAAGCGCTTCCTCAAGAACTACTCGCTGCACTTCGCCGAGACGACGCGCGACCGGCTCGGCTACGCGATCGACGACCGTTTCTACGGCGTGGATGGACACCTCGCCAAATTCCGCAAGATGATGGATGAGATCTCGATCGAGGAAGTGAACGCCGCCATCAAGAAGCACTTGCAGACCAAAGACGTCACGATCGCCATCGTGGCAAGCGATGCCAAGGCGCTCGCGGAGGAATTGGCCGCCGGCGCGCCGAGCGTCCTCAGCTACGCGGAAGGCGCGAACAAGAAGCCGGAGCAGTTGCAAATGGACAATGAGATCGGAAGCTACCCCCTCGGGATCGTGCGCGACCGCATCCGGATCGTGCCGGTCAAGGAGATGTTCGAGCGCTAGCCCGGATTATTCATGAACTTCGTCACGAAAGCGCCGAAGTGGCTGGATGGCAAGGAGAAACTGCGACTTCGACCGGAGGCGACCTGGTGAGGTCGTTGAGGATCGAAGTCGCGGTTTCGACGCAGCAAGGCAGCCACAT
>JAKEFC010000250.1 GCA_022616235.1 Planctomycetota bacterium | reverse complement strand
GACAGGAGGAACAGCGGTGAGTCAATTCTTGAGCTACAACCAGGCGCTGTCGGAATTGAAACTGAACAAGAAGGACCTAAACGATCTAGTGGCCAAAGGGGAGCTGCGAGCCTTCCACGAAGGGGACGAGATCCGCTTCAAGAAGGACGACATCGTCGCTCTCAAGAAGTCCCGGGAGACGGAGCCCACGATCGTCTTGGCGGATACCCATGCCGGATCGCCGACGGCACGGAGCAGTGCGGAGCCGATCGACCTCGATCGGATCTCCACGGAGGAGACGGTGCTCAACATCGAAGGGTTGCTCGAGGATGAATCGGAAGGCACCACGCCGATTCCCGGCTCGGAGCGGCTTGGCGAGCCCGGCCTCGGCGAAGACACGGTGCTCGACACCGAGGGGCTCGAGTTGGACGCCGACTTCGACCTCGGCAAGGACGATACCCTCCTGGCCGACGATGAGCCGACCGCGGCGGGGGCGGCGGGCGGCCGCCAAGTCCAGATGATCCGGAAGCAGTCCCACGCGTTGATGACGGCGCTCCTTGCGCTGTCCGCGCTGCTCTTGGTCCTGCCCTCCGCGATCTTGATGAACCTGTTGTTCGGAAGCGGCGGCACGTTCCCGAGTTGGGTCGACGACTACCTCTCCTTCTTGAACCCGGTGATCGAAGGAATCGTAAAGCTCTTCTAGTACGCCGAGTTGCGGCGCCGGCTGCGCTGCAGATGGGGCCCAGATCGTGCGCAATCCGCTCGACCTGGGCCTTTTTTGTTTTCGTTGCCACATGGCCAATCTTCGTTGCCACAAAACCAATCGCCGGGCGCGGATGGCGCCGCCGCACGCGTTCTCGACCCGCGCGGGAGCTTGGTCTCGCCAACCTTCGCGCTCGCCGCCACCGCTCCGGACGCCGAAGGAATCGTCATCGCGGGAGCGGCGTCCCGGCTCGCCAGCGCTCGGGCGCTGGACCGGGGGTCCATGCCGCGCGAGGGCCGGCGCGGCTTTTTCTTTCCGTTCCCCGCGCCTTGTGGCACACTGCGCGCGCATTCGGGGTTTGGAATCCGGGCTCTTCGCGCGTGACACAGGTGGCGCGCGCAGGACTTCGTTTCGCCGCATTCGAGCGCGACAATTCGTCCATTGCTTCGAACCCGCTCCAACCTTGGATGACTTCGGCTGCGGCGCAGCGTCTCGACGCGCGCGCCGCGGCGATGGCAACGCAGCGGCTTTCATTCGACTGCCGATTCATGTCGTCAAGATGGAGTCTTCGGCGCGCGCCGCGCCGATACGGGGAAGAGCGGTTTGTTCGACTTCGCGCCGAAGTCGACGTTTTGCTTGGGGAGGATTTGCGCGATGTACGTGAAAACGGGAGCGGGAATTTCGGGGGCGGGTTTGCGGCGGTGCGTTGCGCGGTTCCGAAGAGTCGGCATCGGCATGGCCCTGTACATGGCGCTGTGCATGGCGCTGCCCGCGTGCGTGCCGTACCAGTACTACGAGAATCAGACCGGCGAACTGAACAAGGCCAACGAGGTGAATCGCAACCTCGAGGGACGCATGCGCGCGATGGGGGCGGACCTCGCGCTTGCGCAAGGGGCCGGCGGAATCTCGGGCGTGCAGAACGCGGCGCTGCAAGATCAACTCGAGTCCGTGCGGCTCGAAAACGCGACTCTCCGGCAAAAGGCCGAGCTGCTCGAGAAGCGGCTCCGCGAGATCCCGGAGGCGGGCCCCGGCGAGGGGGTTGGGGGTTTCGATCCCAAACAGTTCTCCCCAGATCTTGGCGAAGGCATTCACTTCGACGAGGGTGCCATCGTGCTCGACGAAGACTTGCTGTTCGGCTCTGGGAAGAGCGAACTCCGCGACGCGTCGAAGAAAGCGCTCGATCGCATCGCCGAGGTGATCAAGAGCCAGCACGGGCAGAACGTGATCCACATCGTCGGCCACACCGACAACAAGCCGATCGTGAAGAGCGACAACAAGGACAACTGGGATCTAGGGGCGAAGCGCGCCCACGCCGTGTTCCAGTTTCTGACGAAGCAGAAATCGCTGCCGGACACGCATTTCCGCATTCACTCGCACGGATTCGCGACTCCCTTCAAGAACGTGGACCCGAACTCGGCCGCAGGCCAGGCGAAATGCCGCCGAGTCGAGATTCGTCTGGGACCGGAGATTCCGCGGTAGTGACCAAGCGCTCCCGGCCCGGCCGCTCGCAGCCGCGGGAGTGCGAAGTACCGCCGGATAGCGCGACCATTCGGGGCGCGACAAGTGGACCTTCGCAAGGCGAGGTGATGGCCGAGTTGCGGCGGCGGGGCTTTCGCCCCAAGCGCCGCCTCGGCCAGTGCTTTCTCTTCGATTCCCAGTACCTGCGCGCGGCGGTGGATGACGCGGCGCTGGAGCCGGGCGAGCCGATCGTCGAGATCGGCTGCGGAGCCGGGACCCTCACCGCCGAGTTGCTCCGGAGGGGTTGCGAGGTGCTGGGCGCGGAGATCGATCCGCTCCTCTGCGCCTATCTCCGGGAGCGCTTCGAGACCCCGCGATTCGTGCTCTTCGAAGGGGACGTGCTCGCCTCGAAGAACCGCCTCGCTCCCGGCTTCGTGGAACTGCTCAGCCGGTGGCAGGGCAGCTTTCGCCTGGTCGCGAACCTGCCATATGCCGTGGCGACTCCCGCCGTAGTCCTCCTCGTCTCGATGCCGCCGCCGCCGCACCTCTCCGGATTCGCGGTCTTGGTGCAAGCCGAGCAAGCAGAGCGCTGGCTCGCAAGGCCGGGAACGCCAGCATTCGGACCCGCCAGCGTTTGGCTACAGTCGTGCGGGGAGGGGGCCATCGCCAGGCCGGCGCACCGCGATCTCTTCACTCCTCGGCCTCAGGTCGATTCGGTGTTCTGCACTTGGCGCCGCGGACTGCGCGATGATGAGCCCGCAGTCGAACTGCTCTCGGTAGTGCGGCAGTTGTTCCAATCGCGCCGGAAGATGCTTCGCGGCATCGTGGGAGCCGCGATCGGAGCGGAGGACCCTTGGTGGCGGGAGCGAGGCATCGATCCCCGCTCCCGTCCCGCGGAGCTGACTCCCGCCCAGCACCGCACGCTCGCGGCGGAATTGGCCCGCCGGGGGTGGGTTGGTTGACAGACTGGGTATCGATCGAGGCAGGGCCTGCCGGCTGCTTGGCGGAGCGCAATGTCGCGCGGGAGCGTGGGGAAAACCTGGAAACCTAACAGATTGGGGGTGGCGGGCTCAAGCATCCGTCGCTAGGATTCGAGTTCATATCGGGCTGAGGGTCGCCGGGGCTCCCCACACCGCCCCTCAGGCTCTGGCGCTGCGGCGCCTTACTCATGGGTTGGGGGCGAGTGTCGCTGGCTAATGGCCTTCTGTCCAGGCGGGGCATGCCTCGGGAGAAGGACACGGAGTCCGGCGGCGGGCAACCGAGCGGTGCGCGCTCGCGCGAGTTCGGCTACCGAGAAGGGTGGAGAGGAAGAGGAGCCCCCGAGCTGGGCTCCTCCCGTGTGGAAGGCGCGTTCTTGGATGGGACCTGCCTTCGTCGAGGCGACGCTTCCGTGATTCGCACCGGAACTTAGCACCGGATTCAGGTACCGGATCTGGTATCGGATCTAGTACCGGATTCTGGCACCGGAAGTCGGTACTGGAGATTGCAAATGGAGCAATCCTAGATCCGGCCTAGGTGCGTCCCTGGTCGTCGATTCCGAGATCGTTGCTCCAGCATCTCCGCGTCCGTGTCCTTCGCAACAGCTTCTTGACCTCGGTCGGTTTTGATCCGGGGATTCCCGATTCGGAGTTCCCGTCTGCGAAGCGCGCACGAGGAGTCTGGGTCCTTTCGCGGCGGCGCTCGTTCTCGCCTTGTCCAACGCTCGACTTCGTTCCGGCACCGCGAGCTGCGCGGGTTCGATGCCGAATCTTCGAAGCCGCTCTCGGCTGGAGGCTTCGCACGGCTCGCGGCGGTGGACCGCGCAAGTCGATGCCGAGACAGACGGATACGGATCGCTACGAAGCTCGACGCGCCGGTGAGGGGGCTTTGCGAATGCCCCGTGAGTGAGTTCAGCCGTTGCAGGAGGCGAGTTAGGAATT
>JAKEFC010000249.1 GCA_022616235.1 Planctomycetota bacterium | reverse complement strand
GGAGATCGAGGAACTGGTCGCGATGGGGGCCGAGCGCGGGATTCCGGTGGTGCACGACCTCGGGTCCGGCTGCTTGATCGCGCTCGAGGCCTACGGGCTCGCGGGCGAGCCGCACGTCCTACGCTCCGTCGCCGCCGGCGCGGACTTGGTCACGTTCAGCGGCGACAAGCTCCTCGGAGGGCCGCAGGCCGGCATCATCATCGGGAAGAGGAGCGAGGTCGATCGCTGCCGGAATCACCCGCTCTTTCGCGCGCTCCGTCCGGGGCGCCTCACCTATCTCGCCCTCGAAGCGACGCTCAGGATCTACATGCGCGGCGAGCAGGAAGCGCTCGAGCACATCCCCGCGATGGGGAGGCTGCTTGCGAAGCCGGAGGAGCTGCGCGCGCGCGCGAAGCGGCTCGCGCGGCGCCTCGCGGCCATCGGCGGACCGTGGACGATCGACGTGGCTGCCGCAAATTCGCAAGCGGGGAGCGGCTCGCTCCCCGCGCGCGACTTGCCGACCACCGCGGTGCGCGTGCTCGCGGCGGAGTCTGCGGGGGTGAACGGCGGCGGGCAGACCGCGAGTGGCGCGGGCGGCGCGACGCAGAGCGCGCTCCTCCTCGCGCGCGAATTGCGGACTGGGGAGCCCGCGATCCTCGCGCGCGTGCACGATGAAGCCGTGCTCCTCGACCCGCGCACGATCGAAGATTCGGAGTTCGCGCTCATCGAAGCGCGCTTCCGCGAGCTGGCCGCGGGCAACGGAGCGGGCGGCGGCGGCAACTCGCGCGACACATAAGCAGTCGAAACGGAGTTCCGTGTTCAAGAAGAAGCTTCGCCTCACGAAGTACGCATCCTGCGCGGGTTGAGCGAGCAAGCTGCCCTCGGAGGACTTGGTCAAAGTCCTCGAAGGATTCAAGGTGCCGACGAGGCCCGAGGTGGTCTTGGGGCCAGAGACTTTCGATGACGCCGGAGTCATCAAGCTCGGCACGGGACCCATGCTCGTGCAGACGGTGGATTTCTTTCCGCCGATCGTCGATGACCCGATGGACTTCGGGCGGATCGCGGCGGCGAATTCGCTCTCGGACATCTACGCGATGGGCGCGACGCCCTACTGCGCGCTCAATATCGTGGGATTCCCGCGGAAGAAGCTCGACCTGGCGGTGCTCCGCGCGATCCTCGAAGGGGGCGCGGAGAAGATGCGCGAGGCGAACGTCGCGCTCCTCGGCGGCCACACGGTCGAAGACGCGGAGGTCAAGTACGGACTCGCCGTAACGGGCCTCGTCGATCGGCAGCATCTGCGCACGAACGCGGCGGCCAAGGCCGGCGACGCGCTCGTCCTCACGAAGCCGCTCGGCATGGGTGCGCTCAGTACGGCGATCCAGCAGGAGAAAGGGAGCGCGGAGGACATCGCGCGGGCGATCGCGACGATGGCGACCTTGAACGCGGGCGCGGCGCACGCGCTCGCGCCGCTCGACGTTCACGCCGTGACCGACGTCACGGGGTTCGGGCTCCTCGGGCACGCCTCCGAGATGGCACGGGCGGCGAGCGTGACCCTCCGCTTCGAGGCGGCGGCGCTGCCGTTCACGCCGGGAGCGCGCGAGCTCGCGGCGGACGGCGTCCTCTCGGGAGGCTCGGCGCGGAATCGGAGCTACCTCGGGGACTACGCGGAGATCGCGGCCAAGGTGCCGCGCGAGATCGCCGATCTCGCATTCGACTCGGAGACCTCGGGGGGGCTCCTCATCGCGCTTCCGGAGGAGCATGTCGCGACCCTCATCGCGGCCCTCCAGGCGGAGGAGACCCCCTGCGCGGTACGCATCGGCAAGGTCCTCCCGCGCGACGGAGAACTCTGGGTACGGCTCGACAAATAGCTCCGCCGGCGTCCAATAAGAGAAATACAGCGGGAGTGAATGGGTTCCTGGTGGACCCCCGGGGCTTCAAACCCTAGGTACGGCGCGAACAACGTCGTAGGTCGGTTCGATTCCGATGCACTCCCGCCAATTCCTCGCTCGGCGAGCCGGAGCGATTATCTCGCGCGAAGCCTGCAAGCCTACAATCGCATACTTCCCTCCGCTCCGGCAGCCATGAAGGAGGAAGCGGTGCCCGCAAAGCTGTTTCGAGTGATCGTTCCGGTTTCCGATGTGGACCGTGCGGCAGACTTCTACGTTCGCGTGCTCGGCATTCCCGGAGTTCGAGTTTCCAACGGACGGCATTACTTCGACTGCGGCGGCACCATTCTCGCCTGCTTCGACCCTAAGGCCGATGGCGATTCCTTCGAGGCGCGCCCGTTGCCCGATCACCTCTACTTCTCCGTGGAGAATCTCGAGCACACATACGACGCGTGCAAGAAGGCGGGAGCCAAGCTCGCCGCGGGCGAAGTCCACGGCAGCTCGGCAGGAAGCATCGCCGTCCGGCCCTGGGGAGAGCGTTCCTTCTACGCCAAGGACCCGTTCGACAATCCGATCTGCTTCGTCGATTCTCGAACGCTCTTCACCGGCGCCCGGCCCGCGACGCCGGGCGCTACGGACTAGCGGGCGGAGCCGCCACAACCACTCGCCGGCGTTCGCCCCGTACTTCCACGAGTGGTTCCGTTTGGCCGCCCGCGGTGGAGAGCGCAGCTAGTATTTGCTTTCTTCGCCAAACTTGCAGCGCGGTCCGGCAGATCTCGATCAGGCGGTGCTTGTCGATCGGCTTGCTCGCGTAAGCATCGCAGCCGGCTTCGCGGCACTTCGCATGCTCGCCGCTCATGGCGTGCGCGGTGAGAGCGACGATCGGCAGGGAGAAACCCTTGGTGCGCAGAGTACGGGCGAGGGTATAGCCGTCGATCTCGGGCATCTGCATGTCCGTCACCACCATGTCGAACGGAGATGGGTCGGCGAGCGGTCCCGTGTCGGTATGGTCTGAGGTCAGCGCTTCGATGGCGTGGCGGCCGTTCGAGGCGATTTGCACGGTGGCGCCCGCCGTGCCCAGGTGGTGGGCGATGAGGCGCGCGTTGTCGGGACCATCCTCCACGAGGAGCACTCGAACCCCGCTCAATGTTAGGGACCCCGCAATCTGCTGCGGCGGAGGGCCGTGCGCGCCCGCGTCCCGCGCTCCGGCGTGGCTTTCGACCGACATCCCCGTCTCGATCCAGCGCACGTCCGCGAGCGGCCCCGTCGCAACGGTCGCCGTGAACGTGCTGCCGGCGCCGAGCTTACTGGCGACGCGGATCTCGCCTCCGAGCATCTGCGCGAGGCGCTGGCTGATCCGCAACCCGAGTCCGGTACCGCCGAATCTGCGCGTGATGGAGCCATCCGCTTGCGTGAACGCATCGAAGATGCGCACCAACGCCGAAGGCGGCAATCCGATCCCGGTGTCCACGACGTCGAAGTGGATGAGCTGCGCTCGGACATCGGTCGAGATCCGCACCTCAACCCCGCCGACTTCCGTGAACTTGATGGCGTTGCCGACCAAGTTCACGAGGATTTGGCGCAGCCGCAAGGGGTCGCTCGAGATCGTAGCGGGCACGGGGCCATTGCAGGTGGCGCGCAGGCGCAAGCCCTTGTCGCGCGCCCTCACCTCCATCAGATCGAACAATTCCGCGACGACCTCCAACGGAAACACGGTCGCAGCTTCGATCGTTATCTTGCCGACCTCGATCTTGGAGAGATCTAGTATGTCATTGATGATCGAGAGCAAATGCTCCCCGAATGTAACAGTATTCGACGCGGCCGCCCAGGCTGGGCCGAGCCCGAGATCTGGTTCCGCATCCTCCACGTCGCCGTGGACGGCGCGCACGTGGCCGCCTACCGCGAACAGACCGTCGAGATCGCCCTCGGGCCCAAGGGGGCCTTCGAAAACGGCAACATCGGCACCCTGACGCGCCGGGTGGCCGCCGACCGGGTGGTCCACGCCGTTCCGTCCAGGGTCCTCAACCGGAAGCCACCCAAGGCGCCCCGGACGCCCCGGGTAGT
>JAKEFC010000248.1 GCA_022616235.1 Planctomycetota bacterium | reverse complement strand
TACAGAGATGCGGCAGAGCCGCGGAGGCTCGGTGTCGAGGCAGAGCCACGACACCAGGCGGTTAACGCCACAGCCGCGATGATTGCGGAGCATGCCCGAACTTCGCTACCGAGAGCACACCAACGAGCCTCGGCTAGAGCTTGCCGCTCCGGAGGGCGCGGAGGCCGGCGAGAAAGCGCGGTTGGCCGCCCATCGATGGATGGCGGACGTAGGGCGCTTCGATGCCGAGACGCGCGAGCGCCGCCTCGGCGACGCGTCCTACCGCGATCGGACGCGCCGCAGGGAACAGTTCGAGGAACATGGCGAGCGCGTCGAGGCCGGCCTCGATCTCGGCGCGCGCCGGCTTCCGGTTCGATAGCGGATCGTTCGGGAGGTGCGGGTGGGCTGCGACCGTGTTCCAGAGCACGACGTCGCGCGCCGCGCCGATGCCGCCCCACACGATGTGTGCGGAACGCTCCGAGGACAGCGCGCGCTCGCGGCGGCTGGAACGCGCGAGCTTCAGGCCCGCCGTCCAGCGCAGCGCTCGCGGGCCCACGAGCAAATCCTCGCCCGTGAACGGCATGCCTGAAAATCTGCAGCCGTTGTAGCCGGCGGCTTCACCGACCAGGATCCAGCGTGCGCGGCGAAAACTCCGCAGATACTCCGCGAGATTCTCGCGCCGCACCGCCGGCGCCGCCGGCGCATCGAAGCGCGGGTCGCGGTCTCGATACGGATTGAAGAGATTCCTGTGCATTCCGCGCGCGCCGTGGATTCGCTCCAACAGGCGCACGAGCTTGCGTTCGAAGTCTGCACTTGCCGGAGTCATGCGGCGCTTCGCCTCTCTCCGCCGCATTATCCACAAAAACCGAAAACCGGCATGAGGGCCTTGACCTGGGACAGCCCGCATGCCGGTAAACCACTATTACTGGGTAGTGACTAGGTGATCGCGCGTCAGTGCTTCCGGACCGGAGCGGCAGAGTGCGCATCCGGGGAGGCATTGTGCTCCGCGGCCGCGGGAGCCGCGTGATTCAGTATTTCGCAATCTGGTCTCTGCAGTGCCGGCAGCGCCGGCAACGCTTCGTAAGGTTCCTCGATCCACACCTGCTCGTAGCCCTCGTGCATAAAGCCGAAGGCCCTCCGGCTGATCTCCGGGATCGCGATCGCCGCGAGCACCGTGAGCGCCGGCAGCAACACGAATAGCAGGAATACTCGAGAATGATCGGCGAGATTGTTCGAGCGAGCGCCGCTCCCCGAACGCGCCGAATTGCTCCCGCTGCGCGAGTAGCTCATGCCCCTCTCCTCGCGTCCATCCAGGTGCTGGAAGCCCGGGAAGAATACGATGGCAGTGCGAGCGGCGGCGAACGGGGCCCGCGCCAAAGTCCTAACTCAAGCTACGCACGATCTTTCGGTACAGCGCTGGCAGCTCGCTTGCGTCCTCGGGACTGATGGTGCGGGCGCCGTGCGGAAGGCGCCCGCGGACGCGCGCGGAAACGGGAATTACGAGCAAGCGCCGGTAGGTGATCGAATGGCGCACCGGCTGTGCGGCACGCCCGATCGCGAGCGCTCCTCGAAACGCGCGCCGCGCGAGGGCCGCCGCCGCCGCGCGCGGCTCGCGCTCGCACTCGAGCCGCGCGAGCAGGAATCCATCGTGCTCCGGGAGCAGCTCTTGGTCGTGCGGCGTGCGCACCACGACCACTCGATCGCCTCGGCGCGGGACGAGCGCGATCCACTCCTGCCGCTCCGCGGCGCGGCGCGGGCGCGCGCTCGGATAGTCGTGCTCGGCGCCGGCGCGCCGCGCCCGACACCCCGCGCGCACGGGGCACTTCGCGCATTGCGGATCGTGCGGAGTGCAGACGAGCGCACCCAACTCCATGAGCGCTTGGTTGTGGTCGCCGGGGCAGCGCCTATCGAGGCTTAGCTCGGCGAGCGCGCGCAGCCTGCCTGCGAGCGGCGCCGCCTTCGGGTTTCCGGCGAGCGCGTGGTAGCGGCAGAGCACGCGCTCCACGTTGCCGTCGAGAACCGCTCGCGGGATGCCGAACGCGATGCTCCCGATTGCGGCCGCCGTGTACGCGCCGATCCCCGGCAGCGCGCGGATCGCGTCGTAGTCCGCGGGGATGCTTCCGCCGTGCTCGCGCACGAGCGCGCGCGCCGCGCCGTGCAGGTTGCGCCCGCGCGCGTAGTACCCGAGGCCGGCCCATGCCGCGAGCACGTCCTCTTCGCGTGCGGCGGCGAGCGCGGCGGCCGTGGGAAAGCGCGCGAGGAAGCGCTCGTAGTAGGGGATCACCGCCTGGACGCGCGTCTGCTGCAGCATCACTTCCGAGATCCACACCGCATACGGATCGCGCGTGCGGCGCCAGGGCAGGTCGCGCCGCGCGCGCGCGAACCAGCGCGCGAGCCGCCGCGCGAAGCCCGCGCACTCGGCCGCGAGCGCGGGCGAATCAGCTCGGTCGTTCGGCGCTCGGGACCGTTGGGCGCGCATCGTCGGGGACGTGCCTCTTCACGGATTGCCGCAGCCGGGCGGCGGACTGCGCCCGGCGATCGTCCGATCGATCGCTGACGGCGCGGCGCCCATCCTGTAGATTCAGCCGCCATGAGCAACACCTTCGGGGAATTCTTTCGGATCACGACGTGGGGCGAGTCGCACGGCCCCGGGATCGGCGTCGTGATCGACGGGATTCCGCCGGGACTCGCGCTCGATCTCGCGCGCATCGATGCGGAGCTTGCGCGCCGCCGGCCGGGAGGCGCCCTGGCCTCCCCGCGCCGCGAGAGCGATGCCTTCGAGATTCAATCCGGCGTGCTCGATGGCCGTACGCTCGGGACACCGCTCGCGCTCTGGATCCCGAACCGGGACGCGCGTCCGGCGGACTACGCTCCGCTCGCGAGCCTTTACCGCCCGGGCCATGCTGACTTCACCTACGAAGCGCGCTACGGCATCCGCGATCCGCGCGGCGGCGGGCGCGCGAGCGCCCGCGAGACGGCGGCACGCGTCGCGGCCGGCGCGATCGCGCGCCAACTCCTCGAGACGGAGGCGCCGGTCGAGATTGTCGCGTGGGTCGCCGCGCTAGCGGGGGACGAAGCGGCTGTAAATCCGCAAGCGGTCACGCGCGCCGCGGTGGACGCATCGGCCGTACGCTGTCCCGATCAGGCGGCGGGCGCGCGCTTCGAAGCGCGCATCGCGGAGGCGCGCGACGCGGGCGACAGCATCGGCGGCACGATCGCGCTCGTCGCGCGCGGCGTCCCCGCGGGGTGGGGGGATCCGCTCTTCGGCAAAGTCACGGCGCGCCTCGCGCACGGGTGTCTCTCCCTCCCGGCCGCGGTTGCGTTCGAGATGGGGGATGGCTTCGCGGCGACGAGGCGCACCGGGAGCGAGCAGAACGACGCGCTCATCTCCGATGCGCACGGGGGTATCGTGCCCGCGACGAACCGCGCGGGCGGCGTGCAGGGCGGAATCACGAACGGCGCGCCGCTCTTCTTTCGCGTCGGATTCAAGGCGCCCTCCACGATCCGAAAGCCGCAAGCCACCGTCGGCCGCGGCGGCGAGCGGGTGGAATTCTCAGGGAGCGGCCGGCACGATCCGTGCGTGCTGCCGCGCGCGGTGCCGATCGTCGAGGCGATGGCGGCGCTCGTGCTCGTGGATTGCTTGGTCAGCCGCCGCGCGGCGCCGCCGGCGCGGAAAGGGTAGCGGCGTATGTCCTGGATCCGGCAAGTGCCGCTCGATCAGGCGGCGGGCGAGCTGAAGCAAATCTACGACGCGGGGCGCGCGCGGGCGGGGAGCGTCGCGCAGATCATACAGGTCATGTCGCTCCGGCCGCGCTCCCTCGGCAACATGATGAAGTTCTATCTCGATCAGATGCACGGCGCGTCGCCGCTCTCGCGCGCGGAGCGCGAATTGCTCGCGGCGGTGACATCGCAAGTGAACGGCTGTTTCTACTGAAAGGAATCCCACGGAGAGGATCTCCGTGCCGCAAGCGGCGACGACGCCTTGGCGGATGCCGTGAAAGAGGGTTGGCGCCGCCACCAAGACCGCATGACGCCGCGCCAGCACGCACTCTGCGAGTTCGCGGAGAAGCTGACGCGCACCCCATCCGCGATGACCCGCGCAGACGTCGATGCCCTCCGCGCCGGCGGCCTCGCGGACGAGGAGATCGTCGACGCCGTCCACGTCGTCGGCTACTTCAACCACATCAACCGCGTCGCCGACGCCCTCGGCGTCGACCTCGAGACCTGGATGGAAGCGGAGAAGGGCCCGTAGTACGGTCTCGACGCGCGATTACTCCCCGATCTCGATGCGGTGCGTGTAGATGAGCTGCGGGTCCTCCTTCGCCGCGAACGACTCGACGATCGCGGAGAAGCTCGGCTCGAGGATGCCGCGGAACGCGGCCTCGCCGTTGACCGTCACGACCACTTCCTTCTCGACGTCGAGCAGCTTGGAATTCAGGAAGATCGTGAAGCGCTTCACGCGCGCTGCCGCGACTTCCACGACGTTGTCGTGGATGGTGGCTTCGATGCGCATGCCGGTGCGCGGCGAATCCATTCCCAGCCAGTAAAAGTAGTGCTTGTGGGTCGGGAAGCGCGCATCGTCGAAGGGTTCCCAGATTACGCGGCGCGGGTGGGGATCGCGCCGGTGGCTGAGGCTCCACTTGCACGCTGCGAAGGTGGCTTCCTGCCCGAGCTGGTGACCCGTGCCGGGGTACTCCTTGTAGAGTAGCTCGTAGCCGCCCTCCGCCTGGCTCCGGCACGCCTCCACGCGCCGCTTCAGATCCCGCGCCGTGCCGATGTGATCGGAGTCGGTGTCCTTCTCGCCGATGTGGACGGTCAGCGGGACGTGGAGGAGGTTCGCGACGCGCTCGCCTCCGTTCGCGTAGCCGGCGGCGATGACGCCCAAGCTCGCGAATCGATCCGCTTCCAGGCAGCCGATGTAGCTCGTGCCGTAGCCGCCCATCGAGTAACCGTTCAGGTGGATGTTGTTCGTGTCGATGGGATACGTGCGCAATAGCTCGCGGATCATGCCGTCCACGGCGAGCGGGCCGCTCTCCATCACCCAGCCGGCGCCGTGCGAATCATCCCACACCCGCGGCATCGCGATGATGTCGAAAGGCACTCCGCGGTAATTGTCGAGGAGCTTCCAGGTGGCGTCGTTGGTCTCGGCGCTGCCGCCGCCGCTGTGGAGGAGGACGAGCAGCGACAAGTCCTTGCCATCTCGCTTTTTCACCACGCGATACCGAATCGGGTAGTCGGCGTGGTGCAGCTTCGCGACGCCGTCCTTCGCCTCCGAGCGCGGGCGCTTCGCGAGTTCGGCGCGGACGAGTTGGATCCACTTGCGAATCTCCGCTTTCGGAATCGCGCCGAGGCCGCGCAGCTCCGGGAGCAGCGCGCGCCGCTCCGCGCCGGTAGCGGCGACGAACTTTCGGACCAGCGCCTCTACCGCCTTGGCGGCGGGCGGCTCCGCGCCGCCCGCCGCAGCGATGAGGCAGACGAGAACGATTCCATACGTCGCGGCGCGCCGAAGACGCGGCATGCCTCCTCCATCCGGCGCGGAATGCGCCCAGAGGATGAGACACGGAGCGCGCGCGTTTTCTTACCGGCTCATTTCGCGACCGCGCCCTATCGCGCCGCCGCGGCGCGGCGGCGTTCGCTCTCCCGGATCATCCCAGTGAGGTCATCTGCGGGCCGGATCTCGAACGGGCCGGCCTTCACGCCGGGATGCTTCGACATCAACTGAATCGCGTGGTTCAAGTCCTTCGCCTCGAGGACGAGGATCCCGCCGAGCTGTTCCTTCGTTTCGGCGAAGGGACCATCGGTGATCGACACCTTGCCGTTCTTCCATCGCAGAGTGACGGCGTTCTGGGCGCTCTGCAACGCCTCCCCGGCTGCGAAGTGGCCGTTCTTGCGGAGCATGTCGTCGTAGGCGAAGCACTCGTCCATCATTTCGTGCATCTCGCCCTCGGGCGTCGTCTCCCACTTCTTCTGATCGATGTATCCGAGGCAAATGTACTTCATGGCTGCTCCCTTCCTTGTGCGACTAACTCTTCAAGCGTTTCTCCGAGATCACGCGTTGCCGTTCTTCCTGCGCGCGGAGTTCCGGGTTCAAGGCGTCACCGAAGTCCTCCGCTTCGAAGACCTGGCGGATTTCGATCTCGGAGTCCTCCCCTGGCATGGGATGCGGGCAGCGCTTGACCCATTCGATCGCCTCCTTGAGCGAGGCGCATTTCCAGAGCCAGAATCCCGCGACCAATTCCTTCGTCTCGGCGAACGGACCATCGATCACGATCCTCTTCGTGCCCGAGAAGCGGACGCGGGCTCCTTTCGAGCTTGCCTGCAAGCCCTCCCCCGCGAGCATGACGCCGGCCTTGGTCAGCTCCTCGTTGAACTGTCCCATCTCCGCGAGGAGCTTTTCGCTCGGGAGGACGCCCGCCTCCGAGTCTTTGGACGCCTTGACGATCACCATGAATCTCATCTCCGTACCTCCTTTGGGTCGAGTGTTGGCGTTTCCACGAAATGGTCGAACGCTCGACCTGCAATTCGACAGCGAAATCCAAGAATTTTTTCCGACGGAAAACCCGCGCCCCGAAGCGGTTTTTCGGCGCGGCCGGAAGTCGGAGCCGGAGACGGCAACCGAGCTACCTGCCCAGCTCGCGCAGGCGCCGCTCGAAGAATCGCCGCTCCGGCTCCTGGCGGGCGAGGGCGAGGGACTTTTCGTAGGACGCAACCGACTCTACGGTCTTGCCCAGGCGCCGGCAGAGATCGGCGCGCGCCGCGTGCGCGAAACGGTAGTCGTCGAGTTCTCCGCGGGCGAGGAGGGCATCGATCAGCGCGAGTCCCGCCTCGGGCCCATCGCGCATCGCGACGGCCACCGCGCGGTTCAGCTCCACTACTGGCGAGGGATGTTCGCGCGCAAGCTGCTCGTAGAGCGCCGCGATCCTCTGCCAATCCGTGGCGGCAGGGGTGGGAGCGGCCGCGTGTACCGCGGCGATCGCGGCTTGGATGGTGAAGGAGTCGAGGCGCGCGGGGCGCGTCGCCACGGCTCTTTCCGCGAGCGCCGTGCCTTCCGCCATCTGCTGCCGGTTCCAACGCGAACGATCCTGTTCCTCGAGCAGGATGAGATCCCCGTCCGGCGACGTGCGGGCGTCCCGGCGCGACTCCTGGAGCAGCATCAAACCGAGGAGCCCGATCGCCTCCGGTTCCGGCAGTAGCTCGACGAGCAAGCGTCCGAGCCGGATCGCCTCGCCGGAGAGATCCGGCCGCGTCACCGATGCCCCCGTCGAAGCGGAGTACCCTTCGTTGAAGACGAGGTAGACGACGTGAAGCACGGCGTCCAGCCGCTCCGGCAACTCGTCCGCCGCAGGCACTTGATAGGGGATGCGCGCATCTCGAATCTTCGCCTTCGCGCGCACGATCCGCTGTGCGAGCGTGGACGGCGTCGTCAGGAACGCGCTCGCGATCTCTTCGGTCGTAAGGCCGCACACCTCCCGCAGCGTGAGCGCCAGGCGCGCGTCCGGCGCGAGGGCCGGATGGCAGCACGAGAAGATGAGCCGGAGCCGGTCATCCGCAATGCCCTCGTCGTCCGAGTCACCGGAACCGGCGGCGTTCGCTTCGAGCTGGCGCGCGACGTCCTCCTGCGCCGCGTCGAAGCGCGCGCGGCGCCGAACCGAATCGATGGCCTTGAAGCGCCCCGCGGAAACGAGCCAGGCGCGCGGATTCGCCGGCACGCCCTCCTTGGGCCACTGCTCGAGCGCCGCCCGAAACGCATCGTGCAACGCGTCCTCCGCGACGTCGAAGTCGCCGAGGAGCCGAATCAGCGTCGCGAGGATGTGGCGCGACTCCGCACGGTAGACCGCGGCAACGACCTCGGACATATCTCGTGCCGAGTTTTCCGGAGAGATCGGTGAGATCATGGAGCTTAGCCTACCCGTGCCGGAGAGGTCGCGCACGGCGAGCGCACTGAGTGCTCGCCTCTTTTTCGGTCGCACTATTTTTGGGCAAGGGCGCATTCGGAGAACTCACATAGATCACTATGTTGGCGGCATGCGCCACGCTCGCGATGCGCCGCCGCGTCAGCGCGGTGCCGTCTCGACGGTGAGCTCCTTGCCGAGATACTCGATGACGTCGCCGCCCTTCAGGCGGCGGCCGCGCCGGCGCTCG
>JAKEFC010000247.1 GCA_022616235.1 Planctomycetota bacterium | reverse complement strand
TGAACGCGCGCTTGCAGGTCGAGCACCCGGTCACGGAATTGGTGCACGGAATCGATCTCCTCGCGGCGCAGGTCGCGATCGCGCGCGGCGAGAAACTGCCGGAGATCCCCGCGGCGCGCGGCCACGCCATCGAGGCGCGCGTGTGCGCGGAGGATCCGGCGAACGGCTTTCTGCCGTCGACCGGCACGCTGTGGGAAACGGCGTGGCCGGCGGGGCCCGGGATCCGCGTGGACAGCGGCGTCGCGCGCGGGAGCGACGTGACGGCGCATTACGATTCGCTGCTCGCGAAGATCTGCGCGTGGGGCGAGACGCGCGAGCGCGCTGCGGCGCGGCTCCGCGAGGCGCTCGCGGCGACCTTCATCGCCGGCGTCCAGACGACGATCCCGTTCTGCCGCGAGTTCCTCGCCTCGGAGACGTTCCGCGACTTGCAGTATCACACGACGTACGCCGGCGAGCATCTTGGCGGCTGGCAACCGGAGGATCTCGAGCGGGATGGCGCGGCGAGCGGCGATCCCGAGCGCGGCGCGCGCTGGCTGCGCGCCGCGACCGCCGCCGCGCGCAGAGTGGCAGGCACTCCCGCAGGCGTTGGCAGGGGCGCGGGTCCGCGCGGGCCGCTCCCCCTCTGGAGCACGCTCGCCGATTGGGGTCGCGCGCGATGAGTTCTCGGAAGCGAGCCGCGGCGGCGGACTCTAGCGCCGGCGCGGAACCGGCCGCCGCGGGCGGCGCGAGCGGCTGCCTTTTCGAATTCGCAGTCGAGGGCGATCCTCTCCCTTATCGCGTGCTCTCTTGGCAGCCGCCTCGCCTGGTGCTCGCCCGCGGCAACGAGGTGCAAACCTGGTTCGTCGCCGAGAGCCCGGCGGGACTATGGCTCGGCCATGCCGGCAGCACGATGCTCGTCGCGCGTCGCGGCGGGGCGCGGGACGCGGCGCCGGCCGCGCACGCTCCGGCGCACGATGATCTCTCATCCCCTATGCCGGGGCGCGTGCTCGAAGTCCTCGTCGCCGAGGGGGAGCGCGTCGCGGCGGGAGCGCGGCTCCTTGTCATCGAAGCGATGAAGATGGAGCATCCCTTGTGCGCGCCGCGGGCGAGCACGGTCGTGCGCCTCCGCACCGCGAAGGGTGCGAGCGTGCTGCCCGGCGAAACGCTCATCGAGCTGGAGGAATCCGCGTCGTGACGAAGCTGTTCGGATGCCTGCCGGGGCGCGTGCGGGTCGTCGAGGTGGGACCGCGCGACGGCCTCCAGAATCAAGAGCAGATCGTTCCGGTCGAGACGAAGGCGGAGTGGGTGGCGCGCCTCGCGCGGGCGGGCCTCCCAGAGATCGAAGTGACGAGTTTCGTCCATCCGAAATGGGTGCCTCAGCTCGCGGACGCGCCCGCGCTCTTCGCCATGCTGCCGCGCGACACGCCGGCGCTCTTCTCGGCGCTGGTCCCCAACCGGAAGGGGCTCGACCTGGCGCTCGCGAGCGGCGTGCGGCGCATCGCGCTCTTCACCGCCGCATCCGAGACCTTCGCGCAGAAGAACATCAACTGCTCCATCGAAGAATCGTTCGACCGGTTTCGCGAGGTCTTCGACGCGATTGCCGGCAGCGACGTGCACGTGCGCGCCTATCTCTCGACGGCGTTCGGCTGCCCGTACGAAGGCGCGGTCGAGCCGCGGAGGGTGGCGGAGCTGTCGCGGCGCCTCTTCGAAGCGGGGGCGCGCGAGATCGCGATCAGCGACACGACCGGCGTTGCCTCCCCCGCCGGCGTGGAGGAGGTCGTCGAGCAAGCGGCGGCGCTGATCCCGCGCGCGGCGATCGCCCTCCACTTTCACGACACGCGCGGCCTCGCCGCGGCGAACGTCCTCGTCGGGCTCCAGCTCGGCATCACGACCTTCGATGCCTCCGGAGGCGGATTGGGAGGCTGCCCGTTCGCACCCGGCGCCGCGGGGAATCTCGCCACGGAAGACCTCGTGCACCTCTTGCACGCGCTCGGCATCGAGACCGGGATCGACCTGAACGCGGTGGTCGGCGCCAACCTGTGGTTCGAGACGCACTTCGCCGCGCCGTTTCCCGGGCGCGTGCTCGCCGTCCATCGAAGGAACCGGCGTGCCTGATCGGGAAGATTGGCGCGCCCTCGAGTGGCGGCCGGGACGATTCATCCCCGAAGGGGAACTTTCCTTCTCCGCCGATACGAGCGGCGGCCCCGGCGGGCAGCACGCGAATCGATCGGCGACGCGCATCTCACTTTTCTGGGAGCCGCGGCAGAGCGCCGCCTTCTCGGAGGATGAGCGCGCGCGGCTCCTTCATGCGCTCGCGCCGCGCCTGAGCCGCGAAGGCATCCTCCGCGTCCGCTCCGGCTCGGAGCGAAGCGCCCGGCAGAATCGCCTCGAATGCTGCGTGCTCCTCTGCGCGATCATCCGCGACGCGCTGCGGCCGATCGTGCCGCGCAAGCGCACGAAGCGGACGCGGACCTCGGTCGAGCGCCGCTTGGAGACGAAAACCAAGCGCGCCCGCGTGAAGCGGGCGCGCAGAAAGCCGACTCGGGAGGAGTAGCGGCCGCGTCAGTCGCGCCGCGAGCGGGACTGCAAGATGAGCACGTAATAGACGAGCGTCATGATCGTCTGGACCAGCGCCGCGACGTAGGTCATGGCGGCCGCGGTCAGGACGGCGTTCACGCCGCGCTCCTCGTCCGCGGAGACGATGAGGTTCGTGTCGCGAAGCACGGCGCGCGCGCGACGCGATGCGTCGAACTCCACCGGGAGCGTGATCAATTGGAAGACCGCGACGGCAGCGAAGCCGATCAGCCCTACGAGGGCGAGATTAAAACTGTTCAGGAGCAGCCCGACGAAGAACAGAATCGGCGCCACGCCGGATCCGAACATCGCGACCGGCACCGCGATGTTGCGCAGTTCGAGCGGCGCGTACTTTTGCGCGTGTTGAATCGCGTGCCCCGCTTCGTGCGCGGCGATCGCCGCCGCGGCGACCGAGCGGCCGTCGAAGACTTGCGGAGAAAGTCGAAGCTTGCGTTCGCGCGGGTCGTAGTGGTCGCTCAGCATGCCGTGCGATGGCTCGATCTGGACGCCGGGGATGCCCGCCTCGTCGAGGACCCTCTGCGCGACTTGGCGCCCCGTGAGCCCGCTCTCGCTCGGCACTTGTGACCAGCGATGAATGGCGCCCTTTACCCAGAGCTGGGCGCCGATCGCCAAGAGGAGCGCGGGACCGACGATGATGAAGTAATTCAGGTCGAGGTACAGAAAGCTCAACATGCGTTTTGTTCTTTCTTGAGAACCAGGATCTCCCGGCGGAACCAGCAAAGCGCGGACCAATTCGGCCGCGCGCCGCGGTGCTGCCTCCGCGGCTTGTCCTAACCGATTGCAGGTCCTTGCGCTACTTGCGCTGGAATCCTCCAGGGAGGTGGCGGAGTCGCTAGGAAAATTCCCTCGCCGCAATTGAGGCGGCTGCCAATTCGACGCTCGTGGCGGTATTTCCCATCGAATCGGCGAGGTGCGGGAACTTTTGCCGCGCGCCGCCGGTTTTCCATCCTGCTTGAGGCAGACCCGCGGAGGTACCTAGAATGCCTCCCCTTCGAAACCAAAAAACCGAAGCCAACCCGTCAGCCGGCGATCCTTCGAACGAGTCAAACCAGTGCTTGCGCCGGAGGCGCAAGAGTTTTCGTTTCTCGAAGCCGTAGGTGTCTCCAGGAAAGGAGTCATTGATGCGATTGCCTCTCGTCCTAGGCGCGCTGCTCTTGGCCGCGCCGGTTCTTGCCGGGGATGCGCCCCAATCGGGGCCCCCGGCAGGGACGAAGATGATGCCGTTCGACGTCGTGGACGTCACCGGCCAGTTCAAGGCCGATCCCAAGGTCTGCTACGTCTGAAAGTCCGGCGATCGACCTGTCGTTCTCATCTTCTCGCGTGAGATCGACAAGACCTTGACCAGTCTGGTCAAGGAGATGGACAAGGCCGCCGGAGAGAACAAAGGTCTCGCAGTGGTGATCCTCATGTCGGACGACAAGAAGGGCGCCACCGAGGCACTCAACAAACTCGCCAAGGAAGCGGGGGTAAAGAACGTCGCGCTCACGGTGAACGACACCGGAACGAAGGCGCCGGATTGGCTGAAGCTGAATTCCGCCGTCAAGCACACGGTTACCTACTACAAAGGGAAGACCGTGGAGAAGAGCGCCGCGCTCAACGAAGGC
Organism: Planctomycetota bacterium; assembly: GCA_022616235.1. Lineage (GTDB taxonomy): Bacteria > Planctomycetota > UBA8108 > UBA1146 > JAKEFC01 > JAKEFC01. Next base: position 1,653 of record JAKEFC010000247.1, on the reverse strand, counting down.
ACCGAAGCACAGTGCAAGGAAATCGTCGCTGCCGCCGCCAAGCTCTTCAAAGCGGCCGGATAGTCGAATCCCAGCGAAGCCGCCGGCGTCTCACGCCGGCGGTTTCTCGTCATGCTCTTGCGCACCGGTTTTGAGGCCGCGGTCCCGCGCCCCTACGCGGGGCCGCGGCTTCCCTCTTAGAGCCTAATCGAAAACCTCTCCTGGCTTCGGTCGGCCGCGAAGTATGATCACCGCATGGTCCTGACGGAGATCAAGGAAAAGATTCGGCACCACATCGAAGCGGCGCCCGATGGAATTGCCGCGGTGTACTTGTTCGGAAGCCGGGCAACGGGCCGCGAAGCAAAGGGAAGCGATCTCGATGTAGCGGTGCTCTATTCGACCGATCCGGAGCCGACGCTCGCGGGCTTGGGACTCGGCCTCGCGGGAGAGCTGGAACGCGTTCTCGGCATGAACGTCGATCTCGTCGTGCTGAACGGGGCACCGGTCGACCTCTCGCAACGAGTCTTGCATGCCGGCAGTCTGGTCGTCGAACCCGATCCATCGGCGCGGATTCGATTCGAAGTGCGCACGCGAAACGAGTACTGGGATCTGGAGCCGTACCTTCGCGAGTACCGGCAACCGCAGCGCCGACACCCATGACCGACCCGGATCTCATCGCCAAGAAGCTGGCATTCATCGAGTCATGTCTCTCCGAACTTCAGCGCTTGGCCGTGCCGACGAGAATCACTGTTGACGTTCGCGAAGAGCGTTTCGTCGAACACACGCTGCAGATCGCGATCCAGGCTGCTCTCGACGTGGCTTCCCACGTGGTCTCCGACCAACGGCTCGGCGAACCGCCAACGAACCGAGAGTTGTTCGACCTTCTCGCTCGAGCGGGTTGGATCGCCCAGGAGGAGATCGCGGCGCTGCACGCCATGGCCGGCTTCCGAAGCATCCTGGTCTACGGCTACGGCACAGTAAGGCCGGACATCGTGCGCGACGTCGTCGAGCACCGATTGGGGACTCTTGCGGGATTCGTCGACCGCATTAGAGCACGGCTGAAAGGCGACAAGTAACGGACAGGTTCCTCGATCTTGGAGCGACTTTCGCTGTGGTGCTCATGGTTCATGCACATTCAGACTGCCTCCGCACCGAAACGCATGCCTCCCTTGCACTTGCGCACGCTCGCCGCCGGCGCCTCCTGAACCCCGTCGCGCCGAAATCGAGTATCTCGGGCTCGGATCGATGGTAGTTGCGCCGCCGGATTCGATTCCCGAGACAAGGGCCATCAAGTGCTCCGTGATTCCGTGCCGATACGCCTCCAGGACATTATTGGTACGGAAACACGAGAGGGTCACTTCGCCGTCGGGGTCGATTCGTGCAAAAAAGAGTGCTCGCGGCAGCGGCAGCCCTGATCCTCGCCTCTCCCCTTGCGAACGCTCCCGCCGATGCGGAAGAGCCGATCGCGGCGGCGGAGCCTGGCGCCACTGCCTCCCCCACTGCCTCCCCAACACGTGGCTACGTCATTGCCGACTTCCCAACCAAGTACTACTGGCGCGGGTTTCCGGAGGAAGATGACGGATTCATCTTTCAACCGTGGGCGAACTTGATCGTTCCCGTTTTCCAGCGGTCAGGATCGACCGGTCTCACCGAGCTTGCGCTCAACTTCGGGTC
>JAKEFC010000246.1 GCA_022616235.1 Planctomycetota bacterium | reverse complement strand
GTTGGTCGCGCCGACGTTCGTGACGTCGCACCCCATCGAGCTGTCCCCGCTCGCTCGGAGTAACGACGCGGATCCGTCGATCGCGGATCGCTTTCAGCTCGTCGTCCGCGGCTGGGAAGTGTTGAACGCCTACTCGGAGCTAGTGGATCCCATCGAGCAGCGCCGCCGTCTCGATGAGCAAGCGCGCCTGCGCGCCGCAGGCGACGTCGAGGCGATGGTCATGGATGACGACTATCTCTTGGCGATGGAGCACGGCATGCCGCCGATCTCCGGCTGGGGCATGGGGATCGATCGGTTCGCTGCTCTCCTCGGCGGCGTGGAGAATCTGCGCGACGTCGTGCTCTTTCCTCTCATGAGGCCGGAGGGAGGGAGCGATGGCGCGGAAGGCGGGCAAGCGTCGCGCGCGTGAGCGGGGCGGCGCGAAGACGGTCGACCTCGCGGAGATCTCGTTTCGCTGCGATCCCGCGCGATTCCCATTCCGCACCACCGCCGAGTTGGAGCCGCTGCAAGAGATCATAGGACAGGACCGCGCGCTCCACGCGCTGCAAGTGGGGCTCGAGCTCGATGCGCCGGGCTTCAACTTGTACGTCTCCGGGCTCGTCGGCAACGGGCGCACCACGGCGGTGCAGTCTCACCTCCGGCACGTACGCCCCTATTGCCCGCTCGCCCGCGATCGCGCCTATGTCTACTCGTTCTCGGATCCGCGGCGCCCGCGGCTCCTGACCTTCGCGCGCGGCCGCGCGCACGCGTTCGCGCGGGCGATGGATGATCTCATCGTGACGGTCCTGCGTTCGGCGCCCCCGCTGCTCGGCTCCGCGGATGCCCATCGCCGCGTGGAAGCCTTGAAGACGAAGCTCGCGGCGGACCACCGGGAAAAGCGCTTGGAGTTGGAGAAGTCGCTCGGCCAGCAGGGATTCCAACTCGTGGACGTTCCGAAGGGGGACGACGCGGTCGAGGTGGAGCTACGCGCGCAGTTGGACGGCTTTCCGGAGCCGCTCTCGCAGTCCGATGTGCACGAAGCCGCCGCGGAGGGAACGCTGAACGCGAGTCAGGCGGCGGCGCTCGAGGCCGCGTTCTCCGAGCACGGCATCGCATTGCGCGAGCTGTTGCGCGCGTGGCACTCGCAGGAGCTGTCGTTCGTCCGCAGCCTCGAAGAGGAACGCGGCAAGCTCTGCGCGCCGCTCATCGATGACATCTTGCGGCCGCTGCGCACGCGCTACGGCGGCGCGCCCGACATCGATCCGTACTTCGATGAAGTGCGCGAGGACCTGCTGGAGAACATCGCTCAATTCGTAGAGGTCGCGAATGCCGGCCAAGGCGCGCCGGAGTCGCTGACGCCGGAACTCGCCGCTCAATTCTTCCGCTACCGAGTGAACGTAGTCCTCGACAATCGCACGCGCGAAGGGTGTCCCGTGGTCGTCGAGGCGCAACCGACCTTCACGAGGCTGTTTGGCGGCGTCGAGCGCCCGCCGGAGCGTGAGATCGACCCCGCCTCGGACTTCCTCTACCTGCGGGCCGGCTCGCTGCTCGAGGCGGATGGCGGGTTCCTGATTCTCGACGCGGGAGATGTCCTGCGGGAGCCCAGCGTTTGGGCGCGGCTCAAGGCCACCTTGCGGCACAGGGTGCTCGAGATTCCCGAGGCCGATGCCGAGCATCGCCGGCTCACGACCATCAAGCCCGCGGAGATCCCGATCGACTTGAAGGTCGTATTGCTCGGGTCGTTCCACCTCTACCAGGAGCTGGTGGCGCAGGATGCGGAATTCGAGCACATCTTCAAAGTGCGCGTCGACTTCGCGGAAGATCTCGATGTGACGGACGAGCTGATCGAAGTGCAGATCCCGCGCCTGATTCGCAAGATCTGCGACAGAGAGCGCCTGCTCGCGCTCGACCGCGGCGCGGTGGCGGCGGTCGTCGAACGGGCGGTGCGCTGGTCCGGGCGGCGCGACCGCGTCTCGGCGGTATTCACGCAGCTCGCGGACCTGGTGCGAGAGGCGAGCTACTGGGGGCGGAGCCGCGGCGCGGAACTGGTCGAAGCGGCGGACATCGCGGCGGCGGTTCGTGCCCGCGATGAGCGCAACGGGCTCCAGGAGGAGCGGTCGCGGCGCATGTTCCAGGAAGGGACGCTGCTCATTCAACTCGCGGGACACGCCGTGGGCCAACTCAGCGGCCTCGTCGTCCGCACGCTGGGGAGCGATGCCTTCGGCATGCCCGCCCGAATCACCGCCCGAGCCGGGATGGGGAATCAAGGCATCATCAACATCGAGCGCGAGGTAGGACTCTCCGGCGAATCGCACGACAAAGGAGTGCAGATCCTGACCGGCTATCTGCGGGGCCAATATGCGCACGACATCCCGCTCACGCTGGCCGCGAGCATCTGCTTCGAGCAATCGTACGGAGGAGTCGATGGAGACAGCGCTTCGACGACGGAGATGTACGCGCTCCTCTCCGCGATCGCGGGATTGCCGCTTCGGCAGGACCTCGCGGTGACCGGCTCGATGAATCAACTGGGCGAAGTGCAGGCGGTCGGCGGAATCAACGAGAAGATCGAGGGTTTCTTCCGCGTCGTGCGGGATGCCGCTTTCCCGGCGGAGCCCGGCGTGATCATTCCCCGCGCCTGCGTCCCGCAGTTGCACCTGGAGCAGGAGGTCGTCGACGCGGTCGCAGAGGGGCGCTTCCGAATCTTTCCGATCTCGAGCGTCGACGAGGGCATCGCGTTGCTCGCCGGAATCCCCGCCGGGAGCCGCGACAAGAAGGGGCGATTTCCGGCGGGCACCGTGCACGGTACGGTCGAAGAGCGGCTCCGGCAGATGGCGCGCGGGCTCGCGCAATTCAACGTCCCGCGGGAGTGACGCCGGCGGCGTTCGAGGCGCCACCCGCAAAGGGATCCCAGCCGCCGCCGCGAAATTCTTCCGAAGCGCCGCCTCCTGCGATGCGGAGCCCGCGCTTCGCCGTGACGGTGCCGATGCGAGTCAGTGCAGTTCCGAATAGCGCGCGGAATCGCGCGGCATCCGGCGCGCGCTCCGGCGGAAGCGCGAGCAGCAGCTCGTAGTCTTCGCCGCCTTCCAAGATTTCGGTCACGGCGAGCGGCGGCGTCTCGCCGCTCACAAGCTCCGCGAGATCGATGTCGGCGCCCACGCGGCTGGCGGCGAGGAGGCGCGCGCAGTCGATGCCGAGCCCGTCGCTCAAGTCGATCGCCGCGCTCGGCTGGCACTCGTCGCGCAGCCAGCGCGCTTCGAGGATGCGCGGCAGCGGGCGGCGCCAAGCGAGCGCGCACGCGGTTTGACCTTCGCCGCGCGCGAGGTCCAGGCGCCCGCGCCCCGCGCGCCCCGGAGCCCCCGTGACCCAGAGCGCGTCGCCCGGCGCCGCGCCGCTCCTCGAGAGTTCTGTGCCGGCGGGCACCAGGCCGAACAACGTGCTCGTGAGCGCGAGCGGACCGCTCGTGCGCGTCACGTTGCCGCCCAGCAGCGCGAAGTCGTATTCACGCAGCGTCTCTTCGATCCCATCCCAGAAGGAGTCCGTGATCCTGCCGGGCAGCTCCGGAGTCTCCACGGCGAGGAGGGCGCCGCGGGGCATGGCTCCCATGGCGGCGAGGTCGCTCAAGCTGACGCGCAGGATGCGCGCGCCCAGCTCTCGGTCCGTGAGCCAGCCGGCGAGGAAGTGCGTGCCCTCCACCATCGCGTCGACCGTGGCGGCCACCGCCATCCCCGGCGGCGGCGTAAAGACGGCGGCGTCGTCGCCGGGACCGACCTCGCCGGCGCGCCGTGGGGAAGCGAAGCGGGCGATCACGCGCTCGAGGAAGCCTCGTTCATCCACGCGAGCCATCCTTCCCGCAGAGAGGTGCGCCGACTGGCGCGCAAGTTACGTGATTTCCGTGCAGTCGGGAACGCCCCGTCGAGCTTGCCGGATGGCCCGCGTTTCGCTTGCCGCGGATGTTAAAAACATGGCGCGGGAGGCTTGCCCGCGGCTTGGACGGGAGAACCGGGAAAGGACCGTGGAGTGAAGATCGCCGGATCGCGGAGACTGCACGAGTTGAGCGCCTACGCCTTCGCGGCGATCGACGAGAGGGTGGCGCAACTCCGGCGCCAAGGTCTCTCTCCGGTCGACTTCGGCGTCGGCGACCCCACGATCCCGATCCCGGAAGCGGTGCGCGCCGCGATTTGCCGCGGCGTCGAACGGCACAAGTCCGCGGGCTATCCTCCCTACAACGGCAGCGCCGAGTTCCGGCGCGCGGTGGCAAGCTGGACGAAGCGCCGCTTCGGAGTGGAGCTAGATCCCGATCAGGAAATCTGCTCGACGATCGGGTCCAAGGAAGCGATCTTCAATTTTCCCGAAGCGATCCTCGATCCCGGCGACGTCGTGCTCCTCCCGGATCCCGGCTATCCCCCCTACGAGCGCGGGACGCTGTTCGCGGAAGGGCGGCCGCACTTCCTTCCGCTCCGCGCGGAACGCGGATTCCTGCCGGATTTGGACTCCGTGCCCGCGGAGATCGCCGCGCGCGCGAAGATCTTCTGGCTCACGCATCCGAACAGCCCCGCGGGGCGCGTCGCTCCGCCTTCTTATCTCGAGGAGTGGCTCGCGTTCTGCCGCGAGCACTCCATCATCGCCGCCTCCGATGAAGCGTATAGCGAGATCTACTTCGGCCCGGAGGCGCCGCACAGCGCGCTCGAGTACGGCCGCGACGGAGTCGTCGTGTTCCAGTCGCTCTCCAAGCGCTCCGCGATGACCGGCTGCCGCGTTGGGTGGGTCGCCGGCGACCGCGGCATCGTGTCGCTCTTTCGGAAGTTGAAGACCAACATCGACTCGGGTACGCCGCTCTTCATCCAGGATGGCGCGCTGGCGGCGCTCGAGGACGAGAGCCACGTCGCCCAAATGCGAGCCGAGTATCGCGCGAAGCGCGACCTATTGGTCGACGCCTTCGCCCGCGCCGGTTGCCCGCGCTCGGAGCCCGAGGCAACGATCTACATTTGGCAGCGCGCGCCGAAAGGAATGTCGGGGATCGAATTCGCCCAGCGCCTGCTCGAGCCGCCGATCGCGGCGGTGACGCTTCCTGGCGAGGCGGTCAGCAGGCTGCCGGCGTCCGCAGGCGATGCAGGTTACGTGCGGCTCGCGCTCGTGCCGCCGCTCGCGGAGTGCCAGCGCGTCGCGCGCGCCATCGCCGAAGGCGGGTTTTGACGAACTAACCGCCGGCGGCGAGGGAGGCGAGAGCTTCGCGCGCGTACCGAACGATCTCCTGCCCGCAGCGAGGCGCGAGGCGATCGATGATGCGCTCGAGATCCGCGCGGCTCCAACCGTTGCGGAGCGCGCCGCGCAGATGCGAAGTCAAGGGCACGCGCCGCTCCTGCGCGAGCAGCGCCGCGACGCCGAGCGCTTCGATTTCCCCCAGCGTCAATGCCCCGCGCCCCATGACGCGCGCATAGCCGAATTCGAGGATCCAGCGCTCGAGTGCGGGGTGCAGCGCGCGCAGCTCGGCGCGCACGCGCCCGGCCTGATCGCCGTAGACGAGCGCGAAATTGCGCGCCCCGGCGGCGCGGCGGCCGCGCGCTTCTTTCTCCTGGGCTGGCGCCGCGCCCGCTTCCGCGGCAGAGATTTCGCGCCAAGCCGCGAGCGCTTCGACGGCGCCGGGAAAGCCCGAGTAGGGGACGCTCTGCAGGATCGACTCCTCGACGTCGGTGGAGGTGAGCGCGGAGGAAGCGCGGGCGCGGGCGAGCGCCTCGCGGAGGAGTCCCGCGCGCGGCGCGGCGATCGCGTGCGCGATCTCGCACAGGCATTCGATGCGCCCGAGAGGACTCCGCTCCTCGAATTTCGATCCCATGCAGGCAGTGTAGGCAGGGATCGCCGCGGCGAAAGGGGTCGCCAAAAGAGCGGAACCCGCCGCCCATGGCGTCGCCACGGGCAGCGGGTTCCGCGAAGGGCCTAGAGCCCTACGGATTGCAGAGCGCCGGCGGGGTCTCGCAGGAGACCGCCACGTCGGCATCCGGATCGGGGCCGCACACATCCGGCCCCGGCGCGGGCGGCGTGGCCCCCGCATTGAACTGGTAGTTGAGCAGCGCCAGCGCATCGAGGAGCGCGTTCACGATGTTGTCGCCGTTCACATCGGCGGCATCGAAGCAGGGCGGCGTGGCCCCGGCATTGAATTGGTAGTTGAGGAGTGCGAGCGCATCGAGCAGGGCGTTGACCGTGCCGTCGCCCGAGACATCGCCGCGGCGGAAATTCTCGCTCCCAGGCAGAGGCGGCGGCTCGGTACCCGTCAAGGCCGCGAGGTAATAGGCGACGAGCATGTTCTTGTCTCCCTCGTATCCCCCAAGCTCCACGCTCGAGGTGATCGTCCGGAAGTTGAAGCCCGACGAAAGGATCGCGTCCTGATAGACCGCCACCGTTTGCGCATCGGGCCCGGTGCTCGCGAACACGGCTCCGATGCCGGGAATGCCCGGCTCGGGCGCGATGTGATCGACGAATCCACCTTCGCAGTCGAAGGAAGCGGCGAAGAATTCGTTGGAGAGGTCGAGGCCGCCCGCCACGCCCGAATCGAGCCCGGTGAGTCCGGGGACATCGCAGAACTGATCGCCGTCGTCCTCGAATACCGTGCCATCGACGCCGTCGAAGTCCGAGCTGATGCCGAGAGATTCGAGGAACCACTGATCGCTGCTCTCGAAGTAGACGCCCTTGCCGACATCGAGGGCCAGGAACGATTCGAGCGCCTCGCCATCGGCGACGGAGAGGATGGCTCCGTGCGTGTCGAAACCAGTTCCCATGCAGACCCAGACCGTTTCGAGATCGTCGAGCAGCACTCCGGAGATCGATGTGACCAAGTACGCGCTCTCGCCGAGGGCCGTCAGTTGTTCGTGGATCGCTTCCGCGGATTGAATGCCGCCGATCGGGCTCTCCGCCTTCCATACGAGAGCCGTCGTGCCGGCGGGTACCACCCAGATCGAGCAGCTCGTGGTCGCCGCCGCTCCGCTATCGCAGGTCACCGCGACCTCGTAGGTGAACTCGCCGGAGGTCGCGGGCGTCTCGGTGTACGAGGTCAGGGTGCTGTCGATCGAGGCGACCACGACGCCGTCGCGAAGTATGTCGATCGCCAGGTACGACTCGCCGTTGTCCCACTCGAGGCTTACCGAGCCATCGACCGTGGATGAGCTGCACACGAGGTCGGTCGGAGGGAAGCAGGGAACGCACTCCGCGGGTTCCGTAAAGATCACGTTCAGCGCGTTTCCGACCACGTAGCGGAAGTCTCCCGTAGTGCCGGTGGGTCCCTCGGCGGTGAGTGCGAGGCTGTTCACGAAAGTATCGAAGATGAAGTTGCCTGGACCGAGCGGCACGGTGCAGCCCAGCTCTCCCCCCGCGCAGTCGATGCGCGAGATGCGGCTCGGACCCGGGAAGGAGTTCGTCACTTCTCCCACGTTCACTTCGTAGCTGCCGCCGCCCGGCACGGTCCCGATGCCGTTGCCGAAGGTCGCTCCGAGCGCCGGAGCCCCGAAGCTCGTTCCCAGCGAAGCGCCGACGAACGAGAACTCGTAGTAGGTATCCGCCGCGATGTCGACGGCGATCAACCCATCGCCGTCGCAGGTGACGTCGAGATCCGCGATGAGACCGCCGCCCGGACTTGGCATGGCGAAGGAATTAGGCGGGGGAATCAGGTCCCCGTCGAGGTCGGTCACGATGAGGTCCCCGTTCGTGCCGTCGTACCAGTACAAGTTGTCGCTGGCGGGGTCCCAGGCGAGTCCCGTCCACAGATCCGTGGTTCCCGTGGGATTCGGACTCGCGATCGTGTCCACGAGTTCGAGGTCCTTCGAGTAGCGATAGGTGTCGCCGGAAAAGAGATCGACCACGTAGACGAGACCGTTCGTCTCGCAGATGGCGATCGCGAGCAGATTCGCGCCCGCGGGACCGAGTACGGAATTCTGATCCGGGAGCGGCCCCGCCCCGACCACGGTCACCGTGCACTGGGCACTCTCGCAAATCTCCAAGCCGGCCTCGAATCTGAGCGAGTACGCGTAGAAACCGGGTCCCGGAAAGATCGTCGTGGAGGTGTCCGCCGCGCCGAGCGTCGCCACGCTCACGCCATCTTGCAGCAGCTCCAAGGCGTCGTAGGCGGCGCCATTGGTCCAAGTGATCGTCACTTCGCCGGCCGACTCCGTGCACACGAGGTCGCTGATGCCGTCGACCTCGCACGGATCGCAGGCCACCGCGACTTCCAACTCGAAGACCGTGTTCGTGGCGTTGCCGACGATGTAGTTGACCTCCGCGCCGGTCGATCCCGTTGCGTGCCACTGGTTGCCGTTGATGAAGGTGTCCGGAACCGCGAGCGCGCTCGCGGCGCCTTGACTCGCTCCGAAGTCATCGACGCGGTGCACGCGCAGTACCTGACCATCGAACGCGGAGCCCGATGGCACGTCGAAGCAGCGCGTGCCCGACACGTGCGAGAGGCTGTTGCCGAATGCGCCGACGCCGACGTGGTTGTCGGGGTTCAGGAAGCTCGCCCCGGTCAGCACCCCATCCAAGTCGAATTCGAAGTACTCATCGTTGACGATGTCATCCGCCCAGAGGGTGCCGTTCACGTCGTCATAGGTGAGACCGGCGATCAGGCCGCCGTTCGGCGCTTCGACCGTGCTCGTCGCGAGGATCGCTCCCGTCATCGTCGTTTCGTAGAGGGTGGTGTCGCCCACGGGATAGGCGGCGGCATCGATCCAGAACAAAGTGTCCGTGTCCGAGTTGTAGGCGATGCCGGTGTGGAGACCATCCCCGCCGGGACTCGTGAAGCTCGACAGCGGGGTGAGGTCCAGCTCGTAGGTGAATGCGGTGCCGCTGAAGAGGTCGACGACGATCACCTCGTCATCGGCGGTGTTCACGGTCACGGCAAGGGGAGCGGCGCCCTCGTGCAGGACGGAATTGATCAGGTTGCCCGAAGCCGATGCGATGGTACCGCCGTCCTCCTGGCTGACGCCGAGGGCGCCGGTGCGGAGCGGGCGTGCCGTCAACGTTTCCGAGTCGATGCCGTGCGCCGCGTCCGCGAAGATCGCCGCGCACAATGCTGACGCCGCGAAGCCGAGTCTCTTCATCTGCCCCTCCTTTGGGGATTGCCACGCCGATTCGCCTTCAGAGGAGCGCCGGACGCGGCGCCGGTGCTTCCCGAGTCGCAGGAAGCGGGCAGGAGCAGAGCACGCTCGCGGCGGACTCGCCGCGCGGACCGCTCCCGGCCCCCGAGCCGGCTTCCGGGCGCCCGCTGAATCGCCTATCGACCAAACGGAATTGAGGGCTGTCTGCCGGCAATTCTCCGGGTCGCTCCTCGCAGTGTCAATCTTGGGCTCAGAGGCCGCGGAGCGCCGCGCACACTTCCTTCGCCCTTCCGCCGCGCATACAATCCGCCGGAGCGGAGGGGGAATGGTCCACAAGATCGCGGTGATCAATCAAAAGGGGGGGGTCGGAAAGACGACGCTTACCGCCAACCTGAGCGCCTACTGGGCGCGGCAAGGGCGGCGCGTGCTCGCAATCGACCTCGACCCGCAAGCGCACCTCTCCCTGCACTTTGGCATTCGCCAAGATGAAACCGGCGGGAACCTTTACCGCGTGCTGCGGGGGGAGATGTCCCTCGCCGACGCCCGCATCGCGATCTCCGACGACGGACTCGACCTCATCCCCGCGAGCATCGACCTCTCCGGAGCGGACCTCGAACTAGGGCAGGAGCTGGGGCGCGAGCTGCTTCTCAGGGATTGCGTCGACCGGCTCCTCGCGGTCGAACCCTATGATGTGGTCATGATCGATTGTCCTCCCTCCCTCGGGCTCCTGTCGCTGAACGCGTTGGTCGCCGCCAGCGAGGTCATCGTGCCCGTGCAGACGGAATTCTTCGCGCTGCAAGGGATTGCACAGCTTCTCGAGGTGCTCGAGCGCGTGAAGCGCCATTTGCACCCAGGGCTGTCGTGGCGAGTGTTCGTGCCGACGATGGTGGATCGGCGGACGATCTTCGGGCGCGAGGTGATGGATGATCTGCGCGAGCATTTTCCCGGCAAGGTTACGGAAGCTTGGATTCCGAAGCGCGTGAAGATCGCCGAGGCGCCAAGCTTCGGGCGTTCCATCTTCGGTTACGCGCCGACTTCAGAAGAAGCCCGCGACTTCGAACACTTGGCGGTGGAAGTCGAGCGACGCCTGGAGTTCGCGGAGCTGCCCCGAGCAAGCGCGAATGGCGACAAGCCGCGGCGATAGCGTCATTGTCTGCGCGCCGGATCCGGTGCCGGCGCCTGCAGCGGCGCCAGCACCGGCGCCAGTACCGCCGCCAGTACCGCCGCCAGTACCGCCGCCAGTACCGCCGCCAGTAGCGGCGGTGGCGCGCGCACGCGCCGATCGCCGCCGACTCCAATCCAGCGAATTCTCGCGCGCCTCCATCGTCATTACGATCCTGACTTGCGGGTTCCTGCTCGCCGGCGAGCTTCCCGCGCCGCCGCTCTCGGCGCGGAGCGCGGAAGAGAGCGCGGCGACTCTCAACGATGAAGGAGTGCGCCTCTTCGAAGCGGGGGAGTTCGAGCAAGCCCTCGATCGCTTCGAGCGCGCCGCGCAAATCGACTCCAAGGCGCCGGAAATTCGCGCCAACCTCGGCAAGGCGCGCGCGGCCCTCGCGATCCTCGAGCTGAAGGAGCACGCGGAAAATGGGGGCGGAAGGCGCCCGGTGGAGCGTGCGCTCGAGCACTTGCAGCGCGCTCTCCTCGATTGGAAGGGGGATGCGGACACGCATCTCGCGCTCGGCTACTGCCGGCTGATGTTGGGAGACTACGACGGTGCGCGCCGTGCGTTCGAGGAATCGCTGGCGCTGGAGCCGAAAGGAGTGCGCGCCGCGCGCCTCTTGGGAGTCGCGCTCGAGCGCCTCGGCCGGATTCGCGAGGCGGAGCAAGCGCTCGCGCGCGCCCTCGAGCTTGCCGGAACTGATGCCGACGTCGAGCGCCGGCTGCGCAGGCTCCGCTTCGACCGCGAAGCGCTCGAGCACTATCGCGTGCTCGCGAGCGAGCACTTCCGCGTCCACTATGCCCCCGATCTGTCCACGCGCGACGTAGAAGCGATCTTGAGCGAGCTGGAGCGCTTCACGGTGGACTTGGAGCGCCGCTGGGCGGTCGCCGCACCCGCGCCCATCGCGGTCATCTGTTATCCGCCCGGGGAGTTCGCGGAGCGCACCGGACTGCACAGCGTCGTCGGCGGCGCATTCGACGGCAAGATCCGAATCCCATTTCCGAAAGACTTGGAGGAGGGGGGACTCGCGCTCGCGGAAGTGGCGCGCCACGAAGCCGCGCACATGATGCTCCGATCGGCGGGGGACCCGCCGCCGCGCTGGATCGACGAGGGGATTGCGCAGGTCCTCGACGGTCAGAATCGCGCGGATTGGGGGGAACGCTGGCGCGAGCTAATGGCGAGCGAGCCGGAGGTCGGAATCGAAACGCGAGATGCGCGCTATCGCGACGAGGATCCCGCGACGTGGGGCGCCCTGTACCTCCATGCCTACTTCCTCTTCCGGCACCTCCGCGCTGCCGCCAGCGACTTTCGTCTCGACATGCTCGTCCGCGAGGCTGCGCGCGGCAACGGCTGGGAACAAGCCTTCACGCGAGTCTATGGCTCTCCCGCAGCCGACCTCGACCGCGCTTGGCGCGCGGCGAGCATGACCGGCACGAGCGATCCTCCCGGCAAATAGAGAGCGCCAGGCGCGCGTCCGGAGCCGCCGCGGTTTCCAATGCGCGCGCTAGCTCGGCGCCAGCCGGCAGGGCACGCAGCCCTCGCGAATAAAGTTCCATCGCATCCCCATCCGATAACGGAGAGGACTCGGCCGCGCGCCGGGCGCCGCGCCGCCGTTTCGCCGTGGCGCCGAGCGGAGCCGCCGCCGGGCGCGACGCAACGCAACGCGACGCACGCGCGCTGCGGCGCTCCGGCAAGGAAATGCGAAAGGCAATTCGGTGTCCGACACGACGACCGGGCAAATGCTGGAGCGCGCGCTGAGCGGCGCGACGTCGCTCGCCGCGTGGAACGAGTACGTCTTGGAATCCGAGCGCGAGATCGACCTCACGGGCGTCGACCTCTGCGGGAGCAATCTCTCGGGTCTCGTGCTCGCGCGCTGCAAGATGGACGGCGCGCAGATGGCGAATTGCCGGATCGTGAACGTCAATTTCGCGGGAGCTTCGCTCGTGGAAGCCGTCTTCGAGGGCAGCAACCTCGCGGAGTCTTCGTTTCAGCGCGCCAACGCGCGCCGTTCGCGCTTCCGGCGCTGCCAAGTCGAAGGAACTGATTTCTCCTGGTGCAATCTCACCGAGGCGGACCTGAGCGGGGTGGACCTCTCGGTGGCGAAGTTGTGGAAGACCGATCTGCGCGGCGCGAACTACAGCTTCACCGCGCGCGCGGACCAATTCTTCGTGCGCGAGCCGGATCGCAAGGTCGAAGAAGCCGCCGCGAGCGTGCCGCTCGAACGAATGCTGCAAGTGGTGGGCGGCATGCTCGGCATACCTTACCGATGGGAGGGCGCGGGCAAGATGCCCTCGGTCGAGATGCCGGAGCGGCTCGATGACCCGCGCGAATTCCTCGAGTCGACGCTCGCCAAGTTTGGGCTCGTAGCCCGAGCGCGCGCCGGCGCCGACGGGGCGCTCGTCTACGTCGTCTCCCCGATCGATCGCCACGGCGACCTACCCCACCTCCGCAAGCGGCACCGCTGATCTCCAGGTCCCAATAAGACCCAACGTGCTGCTCCGGAATCGAGTGCTCCCGGCCTAGGCCCCCGCCTTTCCTGAAGGGCCACCGCTCGCCGCCGGCCGCTCCACCCCCCGGCGTGGGCACACCCCGAATTTTTGTTGGCATCGAAGTGGGCTCCGGAGAGAATGCCGCCATTCTTCTGGGCGAGCCCGCTCCGAACCCGTTTCGTCCCTGAATCGCTGCGTTCGGCGGTGTTGCGCGCAGGCGCGCCGTATGGGCCGGTGCGCCGTGCAGATTCGACGCGCGCTCGCGGGCCACCGGACAGAGGGAAGGTGGAGGTCATGAGTCCTTCCAACGTCGTCGCCGTGTCGGAGATCATCGGCCGTTTTCCCGCTTCTTTCGTCCTCATCGATCGTTGCAAATTCACCGATCGATTCGAGTTGACGCATGGCCGGGTGGTTCTCACGAGCAACACCCAAGAACCTGTCTATGAGGCACTCCGAGAGTGCCCGAACAGCATGGTGATCTATACGGGACCCGGGGCCGAAGAAGCGGACGGCGCATTCATCGATCGTGGCGCCACCTGGGGCTCCCTCGCGGCCGCACACTGATCCAGACCCCCGTTCGGGGTCGATCGAGTCGAGCCGCAGTGCGCAGGGATCGTGTGTGCGCAAGGATCGTAGTGGTCTGGTGCGAGCGTTGCTGCGCGCTCGCTCGCCCTTGCCGCTCGCCTGTAGCCATTGGTCTTTGGTAGGTGGTCTTTGGTACGTGGCCTTTGGTCACTTGCCTTTCGTCAATTGCTCCGCCCCAGGTCGATTCCCCGTCCTTCGTACCCCGCAAGCACCCTCATGAAGCCTGCGTCCAGGGTGCTTCCGCGGGAGAATAGCCGTTAGTCCTGCCAGGATCCGGGCCTGGGACGAAAAAACCCCTCAAACCGCTCTCAGGAATTGGAGTCGCTTGCCGATATAGCACTCGGCGCGGCCGTACGCCGGTAAACCCTTGTGCGGTCTGGAGAAACCGCGGCCGCGTGATTGCAGCACCTAGGGGCGTGTGGTATCTATTGAATCCTGTAACCTTCGGGCTGCACTGCACCTAGGTTTCTGGCGCCCGTGCTCGTATCGACTCGGGCATGCACGCCGTGAGGTGGCAATCCGCCGCTTCGGGCCACACGGTTGTGCTCATGTTGGAAGGGACGAGAGTGCATGCGCACCATCACGAAACGCGATCTAGTTCAACTCATCGCCGAAAGGACCAAGGTCCAACAGCAGAAGGCGAAGGAAGTTATCCAACATTTTCTCGATGAGATCATCACCGAGCTGGCCAACGGCAACCGCCTTGAATTCAGGGACTTCGGAGTTTTCGAGCCGCGCAAAAAAGCACCCCGACTTGCTCGAAATCCGCGCACCGGTGACAAGATCAAGGTGCCGGAGAAGGTCACCGTCAAGTTCAAGGCCGGCCGCATGATGAAGGAAAAACTGCATATGACCGACGAGGACGGCAACTGGTAGCGGCGGCGCCCGTTCCCGCGCACGGTCTCGACCCGCAGTCGCCTTCTTCGCGCTCGCCTTCCCCGCCGCCTTCCTGAAGTTACAAACCGCGCTCCGAGCCTCACTTCGACGAGCAAGCTTGCTCCAGGAAGCGTTTCAAGGCTCAAGCCCGCGCCGTGCCGGCCGATAAACAAGGCCAAGGCGGGAGGAGCCGGCAGGGCGATGGAACCAGCACGCTTTCGCGACCGATCGATCTTGGTGACCGGCGGCACCGGCAGCATCGGGTCGGAGATCGTCCGCCAATTGCTCCTCGAGCGCCCCAAGGTCGTCCGCATATTCAGCCGCGACGAGACCCGCCAGGCGCTCCTCAAGGAGGAGCACGCACCCGGAAGCCCGGTGCGCTACCTGCTCGGCGACGTCCGCGACCGGGACCGCCTGCGCTCGGCGCTCGATGGAATCGACACCGTGTTTCACGCCGCCGCGCTGAAGCACGTGGCCGCCTGCGAGTACAACCCCTTCGAGGCCGTGCAGACCAACGTGATCGGCACCCAAAACCTCATCGAGATGTGCCGCGAGACCGGCGTCCGGCGCCTGGTCGCGATCTCCACCGACAAAGCGGTGAATCCCGTCAACACGATGGGAGCGACGAAGCTGCTCGCCGAGAACGTCCTCAGCGCATCGCAGGAGTGGAATCGCGACCTCACGCTCTGCACGGTGCGTTTCGGAAACGTGCTCGGCTCGCGCGGCTCGCTCTTGCCGCTCCTCGTGCGCCAGATCGAAGAGCACGGCGAGGTGCGGCTGACTTCGCCCGACATGACGCGCTTCATGATGACGATCGGCGACGCCGTGCAGCTCGTGCTCGTTGCGGGAACCGAGAGCAAGGGCGGCGAGAATTTCATCCTCAAGATGCCCGCGCTTCGGATCGGCGATCTCATTCGCGTCTTCGTGCGCGAGTATTGCGAGGCCCGCGGGCGTCCGGCGAACCGCGTGCGCATCCGCGAGATCGGTGTGCGTCCCGGCGAGAAGCTCCACGAGGAACTGATCACGCGCGCGGAGGCGGAGCGCGTCGAGGAGAGGGAGCGCCTCTTCGTCGTGCACCCTCACGGGCGCCTGCCGCGGGAAGCTGCCCTGCGGCGCGTCCCTGCGGAGTGCGATTCGGCGCGCGCGGCGCCGCTCGGCGAAGAGGAGATTCGCGCCTTGCTCTTCCGCAGCGGTTTTTTGCGCGGCGTGCAAGCGCCCGCGCCGGTCGCAGTCGCGGTGGGGACCGCCGCCTCACCATGACCGCGTGGCGCATCCGGCTTGCCTCCCCCGAGATCACCGACGCCGACCGCGCGGCGGTTTTGCGCGTCTTGCACACTCCGGTGCTCAGCCGCGGGCCGGAGGGTACGGCCCTCGAAGAGGAATTCAGCCGGCGTCTCGCCGGTCTTCCCGCCGCGCTCGTCTCGAATGGAACCGCCGGCCTTTATCTCGCGCTCCGCGCGCTCGGGATCCGCGGCGGCGATGTCATCACGCCGTCCTTCGGCTTCATCGGAACGCTGCACGCGATTCGATTGGCAGGAGCGCGCCCGCGCTTCGCCGACATCTCTCCGGAGACCCTGTGCGTGACCCGAGAGACCATCGAGGAGGCGTGGACAACGAGCGTCCGCGCGATCCTTCCCGTGCACGTCTTCGGCACGCCGCCGCCGATGGATGCGATCGCAAGGCTCGCCCGCGAGCGGAACGTAGCGCTCATCGAAGATGCGTGCGAAGCCCTCGGCGCGGTCGCCCAGGACCGCCCGGCGGGAACGCACGGCGACGCCGCGGTCTTCGCGTTCTACGCGAACAAGCAGCTCACCACCGGCGAGGGGGGCCTCGTCGTGGCGCGGGAACGGTCCACGATCGATCGCATCGCGAGCATGCGAAACCAGGGGCGCGGCGAGCGCGAGTTCGACTTCGTCGGGGAGGGGTTCAACTTCCGGCTGACGGAGATGCAAGCCGCGCTCGGGCGTTCGCAGCTCGCCCGCCTCGACCGCATGCTCGCGAAGCGCGAAGCGATCGCCGCGGGGTACGCGCGGCGGCTCGCTCGAATTCCGGGAATCTGCGCCTTGCCCTCGGTGCGGGAGGGGGACCGGAGGAGCTGGTTCGTCTACCCGGTATTCGTCGAGGAGCCCGAGTGGCGCGACCCGGTGCGGAAGATCTTGGCCGCGGCCGGGATCGAGACCGCGCCTTACTTCCCAGCGCTGCACGGATTCGAGGGCTTCCGCGAACCCGCCTTGCGCGGTAGCGGCCTGGCGGTCACCTCGGCGGTCGCGGCGCGCTCGTTCGCCCTGCCGTTCCACACCGCCCTCACCGAGCGCGACCTGGACGAGGTCTCGGGCATGCTCGAGCGCGGCCTTGCCGCGGCGGGCGCCTCGACCTGTCGCCTGACCCTCCCAACACTGGTGGGCTCCTTCGCGTAGAAGACGCGGCCGGATCTTCCTGCGACGTGGCGAACGGCCCGGCGCCTCGAGCCGGGGGCGGGTTCGGCTGGCCGGGCATGGCCGCGCCCCTATCATGGTGTCCGTGGGGTGCGCCCCAGGGGAGCCGTGCGCGGCCCGCTCGAGCGGGCACGCAGGCAACCGGATCGACGGCGAACCTCCTTGGCGGGGGGCAGGCATGAGCCACGCATGAACATTGGATCGGCGCCGCGGATGAGGAAACTCCTCTACACC
>JAKEFC010000245.1 GCA_022616235.1 Planctomycetota bacterium | reverse complement strand
TCCCCGCGGACCAATGGCTCCGCGGCCACCTGCTCGCGCCGCTCAAGGAGCGGCTCTTGGGCGCGGCTTTCCGCCGGCACGAGCTGCTCGAGGAATCCGCCGTGGAGGCGCTCGTCACGGAACACGAGGAGGGGCTCGCGAATCACGGTCACTTGCTCTGGGGACTGCTCTCGCTCGCGGCGTGGGCGGAGTCGGTTTCGTCGCCGCGCGCTCTCGCCGCGACGCTTGCGCCTCCGCGCGCCGCGCCCATGGACGCGCCCGCGACTCCTGCTTTCAATTTCGCCTGATCCACCTACAATCCGGCACGCTGACCCATGGGCCGCCGAACCTTGCGAGCGTGCCGGCGAGCGTTCGCGCGGGGACGAAGCCACCAACCGAACGCCGGAGCAGGATCCTGTTGCACAAAGCTAGCTCCTTCGCGATGAGCGCCTCCCGAAGCGCACTCCACGCGCTCGATGCGGTCGAAGCGGGCACGCGCCTCGATCGCGCGCGCGCCCTCTTGCTCGCGACGGACGCCCCGCTCGAAGCGCTGCTCGGGAGCGCGGATCGCGCGCGCGCGCGCCTGCACCGCGCCGGCGAGGTCACCTATGTCGTCGATCGCAACGTGAACTACTCGAACGTGTGCAGCTCGGTGTGCGTTTTCTGCGCCTTCTACCGCCCTCCCGGAGACGCCGAGGGCTACGTGCTCGCCTACGATGAGATCTTTCGCAAGATCGAAGAGACGATCGAGCATGGCGGGAGCGGGATCCTCATGCAGGGAGGGCTCCACCCCGATCTGCCGCTCCGCTGGTACACGGATCTCTTTCGCGAGATCAAGGCGCGCTACCCCGGGTTCTATCTCCATTGCCTGTCGCCGACCGAGATTCACGGCCTCACCGAGGTGACGGGTCTCGATGCGCGCGCCGTCCTCGCGGCGCTCAAGGAAGCGGGGCTCGACTCGATCCCCGGCGGCGGCGGCGAGATCCTGGTCGATGAATTCCGGCGCAAGCGGCGGTCATCGTGCAACGCGGAGGAGTGGCTCTCCATCTCGCGCGCCGCGCACGCGCTCGGCATCCCGACGACCGCGACGATGATGTTCGGCATGGGAGAGACGATCGAGCAGCGCGTCCTCCATCTCGAGCGCCTCCGCGAGCTTCAAGATGACACCAGAGGATTCATCGCCTTCATTCCCTGGACCTTCCAGCCGGACAATACGCCCCTCGGCAAGGCGATTCCGACCCGCGTCCCGCTCGACGAATACATGCGCTGGCTCGCGCTCGCGCGCCTCTACCTCGACAACATCGCGAACATCCAAGTCTCCTGGCTCACGCAGGGACTCGACGGCGGGCGGCGCGGCCTCCGCGCGGGCGCGAACGACGTCGGCTCGACCATGATCGAGGAAAACGTGATCTCGAAGGCAGGCGCACATCACTCCGCGACGGAGGCGACCCTGCGGGGATTGATCGAAGAGTGCGGCTTTCGTCCTGTGCTGCGCAACGCGGGCTACAAGCGCCTCGATCCCGCGGCGCGCACCGGCAGCGCAACCGCCGCGCGCGCGAACGGGCATTGACGGGCACTAGTCGCACCGCGGAGGGAGGCGGCGCCATGTCCATAAGCACCGGCACGGGCGATCGCGGCGAGACCGGGCTCGTAGGCGGCGCGCGCATCTCCAAAGCCGATGCCCGCATCGAGACGATCGGCTCCATCGATGAGCTGAACGCCGCGATCGGCATCGCGCGCAGCGCGGAGCCCGCTTCGCCATGCGCCGAAGAGTTGGCGCGGATCGCGAATTGGCTCTTCGACCTCGGGAGCGACCTCGCGCTCCCGGGCGCGGGGCTCACGGCGCAGCACGCCGAGCGTCTGCCGGAATCCGCCGCGAAGACGCTCGAAGAGTGGATCCACCGCGAGGAGGCCGCGCTGCCGCGGCTCCGGGCGTTCATTCTCCCCGGCGGCACGCCGCTCGCCGCGCAGCTCCACTTCGCGCGCACCGTGTGCCGCCGCGCGGAGCGGCGCGCCGTGGCCCACCACGCCGCCACCGGCGAAGCCCGCCGCGCCATCGTGTTCCTGAACCGCCTCTCCGACCTCCTCTTCCTCTACGCACGCGGCGCGAACCGCGCCGCCGGCTTCCCCGATGTAGAGTGGAAGCCGCCGAAGTAGCGGCACAGAATGGGAACGAAGAGTCGTGACGCTCCGGGCGCATTCCGGCGTTCCCGCACCGCGCGAAGCGCCGCGCAGTAGACGCGCCTTCCGACAATCCTCCACCGCGCGAAGCGCGGTCGCGGAGTGCGGTGGCTCGACACCGCCTTTCCCCGCATTGAAACGTGGCGACGCGCCAATTGCACTCCCTGGTGTCGGGCTCCCGCCTCGACACCGGGCCCCCCGCGGCTCTGCCGCATCGCTGTCGCACGGGCCGGCACGCACCGAATCGTCACACCATCGGAGGCAGAACCTCGGGTCCTCACGTTACGAGGCAGAGCCTCGTAACGAGGGGCTGCGTCATGCCGCAGCACTCCATGCGTGACGCTCCGGGCGCATTCCAAGAATTCTCAATGCACTCGGCTGCTCGCCCAAGCTGGACCTCCGTTTCTTCGGCCAGGCTCCGGCGCTCACCTCGACGGTGCACGCGCGATCGACACTAGCCCAGGTTGCGCAGTTTGGCCTCCAAAGATGGCCCAGCGCCCAACCCAGAGCGGCTGGCGGCCTCTCGGGGCAATTGTCGACACTACATTTTCT
>JAKEFC010000244.1 GCA_022616235.1 Planctomycetota bacterium | reverse complement strand
CGCGGCGTGGGGCGGTACCCGCCGGAACGAACGCGCGTAGTCGCTCTCGCCGCGAGCGGGCTCGTCCAAGAAGAGCGCCGCGAGACCGGCGAGGTTCGCGCGCGGCGCGGCGATCGGGCGCAGCTCGCCGTCGCGAAAGAGGAAACCGCGCAGCGCATCGCCGTTTCGGCGCGCGAGCGCGAAGAAGAACGCGCCCAGCTCGCTCGCCGCGCGATCCTGCACGGGGGAAGCCATCGACGCGCTCCGGTCGATGAGCACGGTGAGCGGGACCATCGAGTCCGCGCGGAGCAGGCGCACCATCGGGCGTCGCAGGCGCGCGTAGACCTTCATGTCGATGCGGCGCAGGTCATCCGCGGGCTCGTAGCGGCGATACCCCTCGAACTCGCCGGATGCGCCCAGCGCGCCGCCGCGCGCGCGGCCGGGGAGGAGTGCGCCGCCGCCGATCCGCCAGCGCACGCGCCGCGCGAGGCGCTCGATCTCGGCGGCCGAAGTCGCCGCCGGTGCCGTGCGAGACGCGCCGCTCGCGTTCATGGGCCGGCCTCCCATCCTTCCACGACTCCCCAGGGGCGCGCGACGATGAGGGTATTGCCGGCGACGCGCGGCGGCGTCTGCAAGTAGAACGGATGCCGGAGCGGATCTTGCCCCGGCCACTCGATGAGCACTCGCCACTCGAGCCGTTCGCCGCCGATTGCCGCCGCGTAGAGCTTATCGTGGAGAAGCAACAGCGTGTTCCCCCAGCGCCCGAGCGAAGTGATCCGGAGCCCCGCGCGATCGGATTCCATCTCGATGGGAGGGATGTGGAGCCGGCGCAGTCGCAGTCGTGGGCCGCCCGGTTCGGGCGGATGGGAGGTCGCCGCGTAGAGCGAAAAGCCGAGGCCATCGTAGCAGAGCGCGAATACCCTATCGCCGATGCATTCGAGATCGACCGCTCGACTGGCTCCCTTCCCGTGGAATGCGACACCGGAATTCGGGAGGCTCGCTTCGAAGAGCTTTCTGGACGTTAGCACCCAGATCACACCACGCCGATCGACGACGACATCTTGGATCCGTTCCGAAGCGAGCGGCGGCAACAGGTCGGCGTGCTCTCCGTCGCGCCCGATGCGCGTCACCGTGTCGGTGACCACCAAGATGTCTTCCCCGGCGATGCGGACTCCCGGCGCCCTCCGCGAATAGCGCGGACCCGCGGCGTGCGGTCCGCGATCGTCGTCGCGATCTTGGTCTCGACCGCCGGATGCCAGTCGCGGCGGCACGAAACCGTTCGGTCCAGGCAGCGTCGGGTTCAGCTTCGCGATCCAAGCCGGTGTCTCGCACGGGTTCGAGTAGTAGAGGAGGTAGCCGCTCCCTGTGAGGCAAGCGCGCGGGAAGTCGCCATCGAACGCGGTGATCGTCTCGCCGGCCAACGCCTTTGGCAACGGCGGCGCCCGTAGCCACTCCGGCGACGCGGTAGCGTCTCCGGCCGGAGAAAATTCGTACGGTGTGGGCGATCGATAGCTCCATGCGCGCTCGAGTGTTGCCGGCACGGTGGCAGAATCTTCGCCGAGCGCCGCAAGCGGATGGTCCGCCGGCGTCGCGCGCCAGTGCCATCGTCGATCGACGCGGGTGTAGCCGTCGATCTCGAGCGGAGGGAATGCCGGGGGAGGCCCCGGCGCGAATCGCGCCGACCAGCCGTTCGAAGAGGCGATGAGGAGATGTTCTCCATCGTGAAACGCCGATTCGATGCTTAGGTCCCGCAACCTTGGCGTCGATCGCGGCAGGTCATCGAGGCACGCGACCGCTTTCCAGAAGCTGTCGTAAGAATCCGAGTAGGACCCGAACGCCGGTGGCTGCAACCGCCGCAGAAACTCCAGGACTTCGGGTGCCAATTCCGAGACGACGCGCCACGGGAAACCGTATATCCATACGGGCCGAGCACACTCGACGCGGAAGACTTCCGCGCGCGACGACTCATCGATCAATGCGACGCCGCGTCCAACGACGAGCCAACCTACCGACGGAACGCGAACGACCGCGTCGATCGGATGGAGCGAACCGGCGTGCCACGTCACCTCGCCTGCGATGCGCACGCTGTGCGGATCCCAAGTGAAGTCGAACTTCGCCTCGGGCAGCTCCCGTACTTCGCTCCAGGACACGACGTGCCATTCGCCTTCGATGGGAAGGAGGTCGTTGCGCAGCCGCAATACGCCCTCCGTGCGCGACTCGCCGACGGCGATCTCGAGCGGCGGAAGCGCGGGGAGCACGCGCCGTGGCTCCGCCTCGCCGTGCAGGCGCCGGACGGCGGGGGCGATGGGGCGCGAGACGAATGCTCTGCCGTTTCGAGCGCGCACGAGCAGTGCGGGCGCGATCTCCGCGGCGCGGCGGAGCGCGGCGGGGTCGCCGCGCAGGCGCCCCGCGTGGAAGAGGAGCGTCGCTTGTTGGCCGGCGACGGAGGGCGCCGCGGCGATATCCCCGGCGAGCGCTTCGCCGATGAACAGCGGCAAATCAACCTGCGCGGACAGCTCCTCGAGAGCGGCGATGAGCGAT
>JAKEFC010000243.1 GCA_022616235.1 Planctomycetota bacterium | reverse complement strand
TCGTGCCGCAAGGTGAATGGCTGCGTCAAGCCGCAGCACTCCATGCGTCGCGCTCGGGGCAATTTCCGACATTCCCCACCGCGCGAAGCGCGGCAGAAAACACCCGCAATCGGTGGCAGCGCTAGCGCGCGCCGCCCGCCGCGCTCACTTCCTCGTAGAGGGCGACGTAACGGTCGACGACGCTCGCGATCGGGAAGCGGCGCCGCGCCACGTCGCGCGCGGTGCGGCTCATTGCGCGATGGCTCTCTACGTCCTCGAGTAGCTCGAGCCCGCGCCGCGCCATCTCCTCTACCGCCCCGATCTCCGCGAGGATGCCGCTTTCGCCATCTTGGATAAGCTCCGGCAGCCCCCCCGCCCGCGTGCCGATCACGGGGACGCCGCACGCCATGGCTTCGAGGGCCGCAAGCCCGAACGACTCGCTCTCGCTCGGCAGCAGGAACAGGTCGCCGCACGCGAGCAGCTCCGCGACGTCCGCAACCGGGCCTACGAACGACGCGCGCTCCTTGAGGCCAAGCTCGGCAAGGCGCAGCTCCGCCGCGGCGAGATCGGGTCCGGCGCCGACCATGAGCAGGCGTGCAGGCGTCGCCCGGGCGATGCGCGCGAACACTTCTACGACGTCGAGCACGCGCTTCACGCGCCGGAAATTCGAGATATGCACGAGCAGCCGCTCGTTGGGCGCCGCGAAGCGCCGGCGCAGCGCCTCCGACCTGCGCTCCGGCGCGTAGATCTCCGTGTCCACGAAGTTCGGCACGACGCTGATCGCGCGCGTGACGGCGAACTGCTTGTGCGTCTCGCGCGCGAGATACTCGCTCACCGCGGTTACGGCGTCGCTCTCCTCGATACCGAAGCGCGTGATCTCGTAGAAAGATCGATCGTTGCCGACGAGCGTGATGTCGGTGCCGTGCAGCGTCGTCACGATCCGCACGCCGCAAGCGCGGCACATCTGTTTCGCGAGGATCGCGCTGATCGAATGGGGAATCGCATAGTGCGCGTGCATGATCCCCACGCCGTGCGCGCGAATTACTTCGGTCAGCTTCGCAGCCAAGGGCAGCGCGTACGAGGGATAGCGAAATAGCGGATAGGTGAGGACCTCCACATCATGGAAGAATATGTTCTCCATGACGCGGCTCACGCGAAACGGCGGCTCGTAGGAAACGTAGTGGACCTCGTGGCCGCGCCGCGCAAGCTCCATTCCAAGCTCCGCCGCGACGACCCCGCTTCCGCCGTACGTCGGGTGGCAGGCGATCGCGATCTTCACGGTCGCTTCATCCACGCGCCCGCGAGGGAGACGGGATCGGCAACGAGGGGCGGCAGCTCCCAGCGGATCGGTTCCCCGAATTCGCAGCCCGCCATGAATCCGTAGTGGCGGGCGCGCCCCTCGAGCGCCAGCGGAAAGTGCGGCTGCGAGATCTTGGTCGCGGGGCCGCTCACTCCCTCCTGGTGGAACTGCGAGCGATAGGCGCGCATCACTTCCAGCCGCCTCTGCCAAACCGCGGTGATGTCGATCACGATGCTGGGCACGAACGGCGTATGGTGCATGTAGTACCCAACGACGTGGGCGCGGTGGGGCTCACCTCCTGGAGCGAACTTGCCGGCACCGCCTAAATAATGGGTCCGCTCCACGAGCAGTCCTGCCCCCGCATGGTCGGCGTGCAAGTCTTCGCGCCAGGGCGCGAGCAGCACGCGCGGGCGCAGGCGACGGATCGCGCCCGCGAGCAGGGCGCGCGCGCGATCATCATCGCGAATCGCTCCATCCGGCAGCCCGAAGTTCTCGCGGTGATCGAGCTCGAGGAGCCGCGAGGCGGCTTCCGTCTCCGCCGCGCGTGTCGCGGGATCGCCGCGGCTCGAAAGCTCGCCGCGACTGAGGTCGATGATCCCCGTGCGGTACCCGAGCCGCTTCGCAACGAGCAGCGTGCCGCCGATGCCAAGCTCGGCATCATCGGGGTGCGCGGCGACCACCAGTAGGTCGATCGGTTTCGTCAATTCGAGTCCTTCCGCTCCTGCTCCTCGAACGGGCTCAACGCGATCAGCTTCTCGCGGTCGTCGTACGGATCGTACGCCGCGGCGGCGGCGGCGAGCGCGGCTTCCCCATAGCGCGCGAGATAGTAAAGGACGGAGATCGCACGCTCCGCACGCTCACCGCCCGGCCACATGGCGCTCTGCGCGGCCGCGATCAGCGCGCGCCGCGGAAGGACGTCGACATCGGAGATCTCGCGCTGCAGCGCTTCCGCGAGCTTTCGGGCGTCGTCGCGCCACCTCCGCACCAAGCGCTCCGCGCGCCGCGCAAGGGCGGGCGTCGCCCGCGGCCCGCGCGCGATCGCCTCGAGCCGCGCGATCGCGCGCTCGATCTCCGCCCCGAGCGCCTCGCTCTCCCGCGCCGCTGCCGGCGATGGCGCCAGCTCGGCCGGGTGCAGCGCGCTCTCGATCGCGGCCGGGTCGATGCCGGCGCCCTGGAGCGCGTCGAAGAGCGGCCGATCCACGATCCGGACCGACAAGCGCGGCATGAGCAGCGGGCGCCCGATTCCGCGCTCACGATACGCCTCCGCGAGCTGCATGTGGTAATTCAATTCCGTGGGGCCGACGATCGCGGCGAAGGGCTCGAGCACTGCGTCCTGAACGAGCGGTCGAAAGAGCGCATCCGGGGAGAAACGCTCCGGCGCGGTTGCCGCGAGCGCCGCGAGTTCCTTGGTGGCCAGCGCGGCGCCCTCCGCATTCCGCACGCGCGCCCCCTCCGGCGTGGGATCGAGGCGATGGCGATCGCCGCTCGCATCGTGCAGGAAGAACGGGAGCGCGTCCCCTTTCGCGATCGGCGGCTCGATCCCCGAGCGCCGTAGTCCTTCGCTCGCGCGCTCGACCTCCGCGGCGAGGCGCCCAGGATGGCCGATTTCGGCGGCGATGTGCGGCGCGATCGCGCTCCGAAGCATCGCCGGCGTTACGGGCAGGATCCCTTCTTCGCGGAGGAGGTCGACGAGGAAGTGCAGGAACCAGCGCGCCGGCGCGGGGTCGGCGGCGCGCTCGAGGCGAGCGAGCGCCTGCGCCGCTTGCGCGCTTCGCGGGAGGCGCGCGCGCAGGGAGTCGAGAAGCGCACGGGTGCCTCCCGCGGGCAGCGTGAGCGCCGCGATCGGCATCCGCCCCTTCGCGAATTGGCTCGGCGGCCGCCAGAGCTGGCCATCGCGAGCGGGCAGCGCACCCGCAAAGAGTTCGTCCACGTCGTGGTCGTCATCCGCGATCCAAAAGAGCGGGACCGCGGCGCGCCCCAGTCCGCGCAATCGGCGCGCGAGGCGCGCGGCGCTGAGAGCCTTTCCGAAGATGTAGAGCGGCCCGCCGGCAAGTGCGGGCTGCTGCCCCGCGATCACGATGAGCGTCTGCGGATCGCGGAGTTCCTTGGCGTGCTCGCGGCTCGCGGGAGGTAACCCAATCGTGTCCCACGCGGGCTCGAGGAGACGGAGCGCCGCGCGGCGTGTCTCCGGCCGCGGCGCGTGCGCGCGGGCAAGCGCGATCAATTCCGCGTCGTCGCGCGGCACCTCGCCGATGAGAGCGCGCGCGGCGTCGCGGCCGGCGCCGCCGCCGAGTCGCGGCAGCGCCGCAATGACCGCGCCGCCGGCGACCGGCTCTTGCGCGTGCACGGACATCTTCATCGTCATTGCCGGCGCTCCCTTCGGCCGCAGAGGATCATACGAGGGGTGGCGCCGGGTCGATATGGAGCGGCGTCGAAGTCGCCGTAAGTCTCTTGGATGGCGAGTCCCGCGCGCGCGAGCGCCGGCTCGATCTCATCTTTCCCATAGAGCCGCACGGACTCGTGAAACGTGCGCGCGGCAGCAGCGGCATCGGCGCAGACTTCGGCGGCGATGGTGATCTCCTTCTCCACGCGCGTGCCATCCGGCGAGAGCGCGCGCCGCTCGCGGATCGTCCACTCCCCTTCGCGGCGCACGCTCTGGGCGACCAGGCGCGCGCACACGTAGTCGCGGTCGAGCAGGTCGAGCATGAACCTGCCCCCATCCCGAAGGACGCGCGCGATCTCGACGAGTACCAGCGCATTCTCCGCATCGGTCGCGAAGTAACCGAAGCTCGTGAAGAAGGAGAGCACGGAATCCAGCGCGCCGCCTCGAAACGGCAGCGAGCGCATGTCGCCCCGCACGAGCGCGACGGCCGGCGGCAGCGCCGCCCGCGCGCATGCGAGCAGCGCCGCGGAGCGATCGATGCCCGCGAGCGCCAGGCCGCGCCCGGCGAGCCCTTGGAGATGGCGGCCGGCCCCGCAGCCGAGATCGAGCACGCGCTCGCCGCTGCGCAAGGCGAGCACGGACGCGGCGAAGCTCGACTCTCCGCGCGCGCACTCCAGGTCGCGATGCCGGTAGATGAGCAGATATTCCGCATCGAATGCGGTGTCGTACCAGCACGGAGCGCCGCCCGCGCTCCGCGCATTATCGGTCCCGCGCGGGGATCGTGTTTCATCCGCGGCGGTCAAGCGCTCCCTTTCGGCGCGGAGCTTTGCGGCCGCGCGCATATGCCGTATTGTTGAGTAGCGTCGATGTGCGCGCGGCGATTATCGCGCCGTGCGCGCGCTCTATCTTCGAGGTCCGGCGCGCCGCCGAGAACGATCGTAAAGAGGCACCGCGTATGCTCCCGATCGCGACGAAGGACGTCGTCGCCGGCGCCGTGCTCGCGAGCCCGGTGCTCGACGGCGACGGGCGCATCCTGTTGCGGGCTGGAACCGTCCTGACCGCGGGTATTCTCGAACGCTTGCAGGCATGGAGTATTCAAGTGGTAACCCTTCGAGGCAAAGACGGCGAGTCGCGCGACGACGTGGCAGCCGCCGAACCCGGCGTTTCACGCTTGCTCGCGAGGACGATCCCGCTCGAAACGATCTTTCCGGCGGGGCACGGTTCCCGCGAAGCGGCAATCATAGTGCGCGCCTTCGCCGCCTGGCAGCAAACCTACAAAGGTGCGAAGCAGACCGAGGAGCGTAAGCCATGAGCCCCTCGTCGCCCTTTGCAGTCCCCCCCAAGGAGAGCGAGATCGACAGGCTCATCAGCCGCGCCGTCGAGCTACACACGCTACCTGCCGCCGTGCTCGAAGCGCGGCGCATCATGGATGACCCTCGCAAGAACGCACAAGACGTCGCCAACCTCATCGCCGGCGACCCCGCCTTCTCGGCGCGAGTGCTTCGCATGGCGAACTCCGCGTATTACGGCTTTCGCCGGCGCATCGGCACGCTGAGTCAGGCGATCGTCGTGCTCGGATTCCAAGCGGTGCGTAACCTGCTCTTGACCGCCGGCGTGATCGAGGTCTTCAAGTCCTCGAAGGCGACGTACGATCACGCGCGCTTCTGGACCCATTCTGTCGCGACCGCGATCGCGGCGCAGGAGATCGCGACGCGGGCGGCGATGCCGCAAGCTCAGCACGCTTACGTCGCGGGGCTCATGCACGACGTCGGGAAGGCAATCATTGCCCAGCACATGCCGGAGCATGCGCGCTCCATCCGCGAGCTGGAGCTTGCGGGAGCCGGAACGTGCGAAGCGGAGCGCGAGATCATCGGCCATGATCACGCGGATATCGGCGGTAGACTCGTGACCGCGTGGGGGCTGCCCGCGCCGATCGCCGATGCCATCCGCGAGCACCATCAACCCCAGAAGTCTGCGAGCGGCGCGAGCGATGCCGACGTCATACACCTCGCCGACATCGTGGCGAAGATCCTGCTCGCCGAACGCGCGGCGTGCCCGCTCTCCCTCCCCGTCGACGGCTTGAGCAGCCGTCTCGGCTAC
Source organism: Planctomycetota bacterium (assembly GCA_022616235.1). Taxonomy (GTDB): domain Bacteria; phylum Planctomycetota; class UBA8108; order UBA1146; family JAKEFC01; genus JAKEFC01. The sequence continues at coordinate 13,296 of JAKEFC010000243.1, read as the reverse complement.
GACGAGAAGAGCCTCGCGGAGTGGGTCGGCGCCATCGCCGCCAGCTTGGAGCGCGCGGCCGACTTCTTTCAGATCCTGGGGATCTGGGCCGCGACTCCGGCCGAGCGTTGAGCGGCGGGTAGGGCGCATGGGCAACCACAAGATTGCGGCCGAGCCTCGAGCGGAAGCGCTCGAGTGCGAGTCGCCGCATACGCGCGCGGAAGCGGCGGACGCGTGCCACGCGGCCGGCGCCGGAGAGCTCGCGGATTTGCTCCAGGACGCGATGCAAGCGACGCCTTCGCCGATGCTGATCGCCTCCGCCGACGAGCGCATCGTGGCGGTCAACGACAACTTCCGTTTCCTGTTCGGCTACTTCGCGCCGCCCGGTGCGCCCGTATCGCTCGCGGAGGTCGTGCCGCCCGCGTGCCTCCCGACGTTTCGCGAGGCGATGCAGGCGACGCTGCGGGATGGCGCGGTGCTGGATATTCCCCTGCCGCCGCTTACCGGGTCCTGGCACGAGATGCGCTTCGTGCTCTCGGGCACGCGCAGCCGCCGTGCGGTCCCGCAGCCGCCCGTGATCCTCCTCCTCCGGGAAGTCAGCGCGGGGATCCGGCTCGCGAAGTTGGAGGACAAGGAGGAGATGCAGGAGTACTTGTTCCGAGCGGTCGTGCACGACATGCGCTCTCCTCTCGGCGCGATCGTGAACGGCCTCGAATTCCTCCGCGATCTGAAGAGCGACTTTCAGGCGGCGGAGCGGTCGCCGCTCGCGAAAGGCGAGTGGGCGAACGGCGCCGGCGAGGTGCTGGATGTGATCGAGCGGAGCGCGGCGAAGATCGAGAAGCTCTTGGACGACACGCAGAGCTTCATGGCGACGCGCGGGGGCCGCTCTTCCGCGGCGCGCACGGTGGTCTCGCTAGGCGCGGTCGCGGAGGACGTCGTCGACGTGTATCGACTGCAAGAGCTGCCGCACGATCTCCGCTTCAGCGCCGAGGGCGACACGACGGTGCGCATCGATGCGCCTCGCATCGCGCGAGCCATCGACAATCTCCTCTCCAACGCGGTCAAGTATTCGCCGGAGGGTGGGGGCATTACCGTACGCGTGTTTCGCGATGCGGCCGCGGCACAGGTAGTCCTCGAAGTCACGGACGGCGGCCTTGGAATCCCCGCGGAGTGCCTCGACCGCATCTGGGAGCCGTTCTTCCGGCTGGAGCGGGACCGCGGCGCGGGGGTCTACGGCTCGGGGCTAGGGCTTTCCATCGTGCGCTTCGTCGTCGACGAACAAGGCGGGACGTCGCAGGTGATCTCCGCCCCCGGCCGCGGCAGCACGTTCACCCTGCGCTTCCCGGCGCACAAGTAGCACGCGCACTCTCTCCTCGTGTCGAGGCACGGCCCGCGAACAGGGGCTACGCCGGAGCCGCGCCGCTCGCGGAGCATGCCACGAACTCGACATCAGCGGTGAAGTGGCAGTCTCGAATCTGCCCCACCAGCGGCATTGCCTGTCAACAAGTACTCGCGTCGAGGCGGAGCCTCGACATGGGCGGGACCCGCGGCTCTGCCTCCGATGCTGCGACAATGCAGTACTTGCCGGCCTGTGTCACTGAGCAGCGGCAGAGCCGCAGGGGCTCGGTGTCGAGGCGGAGCCTCGACACCAGGGGGGGGTCTACGCCAGAGCCTCGATGATGACGGTGCACGCCAAAGCACCAAACTGCCCGCGCGCCACTCATCGCTCATCGCGCCGCGAATCCTTCTCCCTCGCCCTCCTCTTCGCCTCGAGAAGGCGCCCCGTGAACGAAGTCTGCTCTCCCTCGGCCGCGGCCGGCGGCGATCCCGCGGCAGCGGATGGCGTCGCCTCGCCCGCAGCGGGGGGCCGCTCCGGCACCGCCGCCGCGCCTCGTTCGCTCGGCTCGACGCCGGACACTTCTATGCGCCGCTGCGGCCGCTCCGGCGCTAGCACCCGGCGCTTCGCGAGGACGACGTCGAGCAGCTTCCCCGCGGCCGTGGGCGCGGCGTCGCTCCGGCGGCGGAGCCGCGCCACGAACCGCCGGATCGGCGCGCGGCTGAGCAACACGCGCCGAAAGAACACATCGAGCACGAATAGAAGCGTCGCGAGCGCGACCAGCGTCTCCCAAACGGCAATTTCCTGCACGCGCTCCGGGAACTCGTGCGAAAAGAAATCCGAGTCCCAATCGAGGACGCGTCCATCGGCGGCGCGGGCCACCGCGAGCAAGCGCTCCTCGTTGGAACGGAGCTGGCGATACTCCGGCGAGAAGGACACGGTGAGGCCCGTTTGCATCGTTCCCTTCATCCCGGCGCCATCATCGAAGGCGAACGACAAGAGGTACGTACCCGCTTGGCGAGCGGCGAAGTCCGCCTCGTAACGGCCGGGACCTACTTGCTGAAACGTGACCCGTTCCTCCTCGATGCCCGGGCTGAGCACCGTGCCTTCGAGCGCGAGCCCGTCGATGAAGTGCCCCTCCGGGTCGATCGCATCGAGCAGGATCTTGCCGCGATCGCCTTCGATCGTGCGGTCGACTCGAAAGAGATCCCCGGCCCCGCGCCGCGCGACGCTGCGCACGAGCTGCGCCCAGAAGGTCTCGAAACCGGGCCACGCGATCCACTCGCCCGCCCATCGCCCCGTCGCATCCGAAGTGAACGCGGCCGATTTGCCGAGCCCATAGCGCCAGTGCGAGAGCACGGGGTCGCCGTATTGATTGACGAGCGGGGTCTCCGCGAGCGGCTTGGCGGTGGTGATCACGTGACCGAGCAGTCGCGGCAAGCCGCCGCCCGCGAGGCCTCGCAGCGGCTCCGACTCGAACGCGATGCGCGGCACGAAGGGCTCCTCGAGGATCAGGCTCCGCTGCACGTGTTGCGCCTCGCGCGTGAAGATCTGCGGCAGCTTGCGCGGATCCTCGACGAAGTAGTAGCGGCCTCCGGTGTCGAGCGCGATCTTCTTCATGACCCCCGTGTCGGAGTTTCCGTGCGGTTGAATGCAGATCGTCGTGGCGGAGACCTTGGCCGCGATGTAGTCCACGATCAGACTTCGCGACGGCGGCGCGGGATCGCCATCCGAGATGATGATTACGTGCTTCTGCGCCGCCGTCGCCGGCACCAGCGCATCGAGCGCGAGTTGCATCGTGGGCTCGAACGCCGGCATGTCCATCGGCACGAGCTGACCGATCTGGTCCTTGATCTCTTGGCGATTCTCCGCTCGTGCGAGCGGCACGCCCCAAGCGTCCTGGCCGCGCATGTCCCACACGAGCGCACCCACTAGGTCGCGATCCTGCAGCGTGTCGACGGCCGCTTGCGCGATCAGCTTCGCCCAGCGGTTGCCATCGCTGAACTCGCAAGTGTGCAGGATCATGATGAGCGCGCCGTTCGTCATCACCTTGCGCTGCTTTACGTCCATGTCGACCGGGAGCATCTTCTCGATCGGCGTGTTCTTGTAGCCGCCCGCGCCGAATGCATCGGGCCCGCCGATCATGACGAATCCGAGGCCGAGGTTCTTCACGACCCCCGCAAGGAGCCTGAGCGCATCCGCGCCGAACTCGTGCGCGGCGGCATCCGCGACGATCACCGTGTCGTAGCCGAAGTAGTCCTCGAGCCGCAGCGAGACCTGCTCCGGCGCGAGCGCCTCGCAAGCGATCTTCGCGGAAGCGAGGGCGCCGAGGAGCGCCACATGCGCGGCCTCGTCCCCCAAGAAGAGCACGCGCGAGACGCCGCGGATCAGCGTGTGCGCATAGCCGACGTTGTTCTTTTCGAGGGCGTCTTGCGCGCCGCCGGCGCCTGGCTCTGGAAAGACCCGCACCGTGTAGCTGAAGCGCTCGGGTTCGGCGTGCAATCTGGCGAAGTCCACGCGCGTCTTGCCGGGGGTCAAATCCACGGTCCGCTCGGCCACCAACCGATCGTTCTCCGCGAGCACGACGCGGGCCTTCGTCGCGACCTCGCTCTGCAGGATCGCGCTCACGACGTACGGCTCCTCGCGGTGCACTTCCGCCGGGACTTGCACGCTCTCGACGAGCACTTCGTGCTCGTACGAGTAGCGGATCGGCAGCACATCGACGACCGCCCCGGAGGCGGCGAGATTGCGCGCTTCGGCGACCTCGTCTCCGCGCGTGGCATTGCCGTCGGAGATGACGATGGCGCGGCGACCCCCTTCCGTGCCCGCGAAAGTGGCATCGGCCAGGCACAGCGCCGCGGCGAGGTCGGTGCCCTCGCGATCGACGACCGCCTGCATCCGCGGCCGCGCAAATCGTCCCGCGAGAGGCGCTTCGACCGCGGCGTCCGAGCCGAAGACGATCACGCCGGCCATCACTCCCTGATCGAGCGCGGCGCACGCGCGCTCCAATTGGTCGAGCACGCCGCCTTCGCCCGTGACCGCGCCGGACGGGATCGACGCGGATGCATCCACGAGGAAGAGCACGTTCAGCCGGTCGCTTCGCTTCTCGACGCGCGCATCCGCGAGCCCGAGCGCGAGAAGGACGAGGAGCAGGATCCGCACGGCCAGGGAGAAGCGGCTCCAGAAGCGCGACTGCCCGGCGATGCTCCGGCGCGCGATCCAGATGCTCCAAGCGATCGCGGCAGCGCCGGCGAACAGCATCCAGGGACGCCCGAGATCGAAGGGGAGGAGATCCATCAGAAGTCATGCTCCCAGCGGAAGCGTTGTACGCGATGATTGTTCGTGTCGGCGACGAATACGATGTCGCCGCCGGCCGCGGGCAAAACGGCGATCCCGCGCGGCGCGGCGAAGGTTCCCGGCGCGCGCCCGGCGCTCCCCGCGGCGCCGAGCAGTCTTCCGTCCGCGGTGAAGCGCTGCACGCGATTGCCGCGGAAATCGACCACATAGAGCGTGTCGCCTGTCCCGCGGGCGATGCCGAAGGGAAATTCGAACGCGCCGGGCTCGGTGCCGGGACCGCCGAAGGACGAGATGAATTCCCCTGCGGAGTCGAATCGAAGCACGCGGTGGTGCCCGCAATCGACGACGTAGACGTCGCCGGATGAGCTGGCGGCGATCCCCTCGGGCCGCAGGAAATCCGCGGGTCCATCGCCGCGCGATCCGAACGATCCCAAATGGCGGCCGCTCCGATCGAAGCGATGAATTCGGTCGCGGCGGCCGTAGTCGGCGACGTAGATCGTCTCCGCGGCACCGACCGCGATCCCGCGCACCAGCTCGAAGCCGGCTTCCATGCCGAAGCGACGAAGCTCGCGCCCATCGAGGTCGGTCTCGAGGATGCGCGCGTAGTGCGTGTCGCTGATGAGGAGCGTTCCCCACGGCGTGGCGGCGAGGTCGATCGGCTGCCCTCGCGACCATTCGGGGAGGAGCCAGGAGCGGTCGACCGCGCCCGCGGCGGAGAACCGCTGCACCCGGCCGGAGCGATCGATGACGAAGAGGGTCCCGTTCGCGAGCACTTCGACGGCGCGAGGCTGGTGGAAGAAGCCTTCGCCGCGCCCTTCGCCGCCGAGGATCGCGGCGTCTTGGATCGGCGCGGCGCGCGCCATGCCGCTGCTCTCTCCAACGCCGTCGCCGTCGCATGCAGTGGGCAGGATCGCGAGCAACGCGGCGGCGAAGCGCACGAGAGCGGTCACTCTTGGATGCGCTCGAAATAACGGCGCGGGATCTCCCTCAGATCCGCGGGGATTCGCTCCTGATCGAGCGACTCCTCGGCGAAGCGTTGGCCCGCGAGCGCCGCTTCGCGTAGCTCGATCGCGGCTGCCCCCTTCGGAGCCTCACCCTCGACGAGGTAGCTGCCCGCGATCTCGCCGCGATGGCGCGCGCCGCTCAGGCGCTCGAGCTGGGTTTGGCTGGCGCCATCCTTTGCCTCGGGGCGCTCTCCCATTCCGGTGCCGCCGCCGAGTCCGTCGCCGGGCCCGCCCCTGCCGGCCCCTGGTGCGCCCGCGGCCTTCGAGCCTGCGCCGGCCATCGACCCTTGGAGTCCGCGATGGAGGCGACCGCCTCCCGGACCGCCGCCCTGTCAGCCGCCGCCGCCTCGAGCATCCGCGCAGGGCTTCCCATCGCGGCAGGCTTCGCACAGCTCCGGCCATTCCTTGGGCAGCGATGCAAGTTCTTCTTGGGAAAGCTCGATTTGCTCGCGCGCTTGCGCCAGGAAATCGCGCTCGCGAAAGAGGCGAGCGAGATCTTCGAGCTGGCGCTGCGACAACTTGCTCAAGGACGCGAGGTCTTCCGGCGACAACTTCGCGAGCGCCGCCTCGCCCCCCGAGCCTTCGAGCTTCTCGAGCAGCTCCTTCGTGCCGGGTAGAACACCCAGCTTCTTCGCCAACTCCGCGGCGTCGCGCTGGAGCGCGGCGGCGGCTTCTTTCGAAATCTCGCCCTTCTCCGCGGCGGCGAGCTTGTTCGCGAACCCCTCGAGCGCCGCGGCGGCGGCTTCGTCCGCGCCGGCGGCGAGCGCCTTCGCGGCCGCGGCGGCTTCGGGCGTACGAAAGTCCCCCTCGGCCTCCTTCGCGAGCTGCGCCGTGATCTCCTCGAGCCGCTCGAGATCCGGGCGCCCGCGCCGCTCATCGATCCGACGGCGCATCTCTTCCAATTCGACGAGCGCCGCTCGCCGCTCCGCTTTGCCATCTCCCAATTCCGCGGTGCGGCGCTCGCGCTCCGCGATCTCCGCGAGGAGCTTCTTCGTATCGACGTCGATAGGGGTCTCTTCCGCCTCGCGCGCGACTTGCTTCAGCTCGGACCGCAAGCGTTCGCGCCGCGCCTCGACACGCTCCGCCTCGGCGCGCGCCTGTTCGCGCTCGCGGGCGGCGCCGCGAAAGTCGAATACCGGCAGGAAGAGGTAGAGCGCGCCCGCGAGTGCGAGCGCTGCCGCGGCATGCCAAGACGCGCGCGGCCACGCGAACGGCAACACCCGATCGGCCGGGATGCGGGCGGCATGCCGCTCGGCATCCCGCTCGAGCGCATCGAGCGCCGCGGGATCGATCGCCATGCTGCGCGCCGAGAGCGCGGAGGAGATCCGCTCTTTGAGCGCGAAGCGTCGCTCTAACTGGAGCGCTTCCCCGAAGCGGTCTTCACCTCGGATCGTCCGCACCAAGAGATCGAGCGCGGCTGCGGCGATCGGCACGGCTAGGGCGACGGCTACGAGTAGCGGTTCCAATCGCCACGCCGGGACCAATAACCGGTGCGCCACGATCACGATCGCGCCAGCGAAGAGCGCGACGGCGAGCCCCGCCGTCGCGGCCGCGATCGCGCCGAGCAGCTTGCGCCTGCGCGCGGAACGACCGAGCAGCATCGCAACGCTCGATGAATGCAACCGGGAATCGGTCAAGGATCTATCCGATCGCCAAGAGCTCTGTCATCGCGACGCGCCCCGCGGAGTTTCCTGCGCTGGAACCGGTGGCGAAGGCTTCGCTTGTCACAGGCCGATCCATCATTCCCCATTGCGGAGCGTTTTGCTACGGAGCCTGGAACGGCCAGTGGCAGCCCGCTGCTCGGCGATGCGCCTCGCATGGCACTTTGCGAGATGAGTGAATTCTCACGACGGAGGGTCGTGCGCAATCGCGGAGCGCGTACCTGGGCGTGTAGGCGTCGGGCGGCGCAAGTCGCCCATTAGCGGAATAGCCATGACCCTCGGGTGGGAGAGTCGCTAACCACTGGGGGGATTGCTCCACCTTTTGTTGGCAGAAAAGGGATCGTCATCGGCGACGGAAATCTCCGTCGTCACCGGTTCGATATTGCCTTCTTTCCACGCGCCGAAAGACATCGTCATCTTCGCTCGGCCCACGCCGGCCTTGTCGGGGACCCACACGGGGCCGTCAAAGTACGTTCCTCAGCACCGTTCCTCGAGGACAAATGTCATCGCGATAGGAGGTTCGCCCTGCGAGCGCGGCGGAAACTCCACTGTGACGGCCGGCTGAAGACCCTGCGGCACGAGCTCGTGGCCTGCATTGACGAAGGTTCCGGGCCCGAGCCCGGCAGTTCCGAGCCCCACGAACATCTTTGTGGATTCCGGGCGCCGGTATAGTACTCCGCGAGAGGCATCGCGGAGGACGAGCGGTCCGCCAAAGTGGACTATCGGCGCATTGTCCGCGCGCTCGGCGAAGGCAAGCGGTTCAGGAAAGGGCTTTGTGGAGTGAAGGATGCGCTTGCCTTCGAGGTCCTTGAATCGCCCGTAGCATATCGCATCGAGCTCGATCGACAACTTGTAGACGAGTCCGTTCGGCACTTGACGCCAGATGGAGGCCAAGTCGCCTCGATCGTCCGTGATCGCAAAGTTCGAGGCGTCCGGTTCGCGACGGTACTGAATCTGGCTTACTGTGAAGGCAGTGTGGACCTGATCACCCACGGCAATGTTGCCGACAACGATAGAACGCTGTTTCTCGCGGAATGGATGTCGAGTTGGCGTGAAGTCAGGAGCCTTCAGACACTCGTCAGGCTCGGTGAGGTTGCCATTCCCATTCCTGTCGACGTAAAGACTGTCGCCGTCGAAAACGAGCCAGACGCGGTGACGCGCTTCCGGGCCAAAGACAAGCATGCAGTACTGCTGTGCGCTCGTATCGTACACAGGCTCGACGGTTATGCGACGTTCGACCTGCGTGAGATCCACCGCGAACGCGGAAAGCGAAGAAAGCGCGACGACAAGCAACGCTCGGAACAATCCCAATGCGTGCACAGGCACCTGCGGCGCTGGCATCGCTCACTCGCCTTCCTGCTGTGACGCCTTGAGCGCTTCGTCGAGGGCCGCGCGAAAAGTGGGGTCATCGCGAATCGCCAGTGCCCGTTCACGAACCTTCTCTGCCTCCTTCTGTCGGCCTGCACCGGCGAGGATCGCGATGAGCTGGCAAGTGCGTGTAAGGAATACCGCATCGGCCGTGCCCTTCACGACGGCCTGGCCATTCTCTTCGACCTCCAGGCCCAAGGCGCGCGCACTTTGTATCCTGTCGAAGCTCCGATCCGGATCCCGCATGTAGTGGCTGCAGAGCTGATACTCACGCGCCGCTACCAAGCGATCTCTGGCCGCGTAGTAGCAAACCTTGGCCATGTCGGGTTGCTTCTCGTGAAGTGCCTTGAAGAGCGCAACGGTCTTCGCATCTTCCTTCAGGTAGTGATTAATCCCGACCACGTCCTGGAACAACCGGAACGTACCATTGCCATCGGCAATCGTATTGGTGTCTCGATCGCGGATGCCAACCAGAGCTTCGCGGGCCTTGGGGTATTTTTCGCCGAGCTTGATCCAATCGCTGAGCGCGAAGGACAGCCGAACACCGATCAGTGACGGTTTGATCCGGTGCGCGTTCTCGTGGTACCAGAGATGCTTCTGCAACGCCTCTTCATATTCCCCGGCGTCCGCCAGTCTGCGCGCCTCGTTCAATACCGTGTCGGGATCGAGATCCTCCGCCATGGCGACACCCGAAACGCATACCACGAGCACGGCAGGCAAAAGGCAAGCGCACTGCATTTGGCGTCCCCTCTCGCTGAACACATGCGGGATCCGCCGTTCTGGCGATAGCAGGAAAGGAATGCCCGCATTCAGGAAACCATTTTACTCACGAGACCCTCGCCCACAAGGAAGAAGGACCTTCCACTCGAGGGTCGTGCAAGTTCGTGGAGCGCGTACCTGAGCGTATTGACGTCGGGCGAGTCAATTCGTCCGTTAGCGGAAATGACAAGACCCTCGGGTGGGAGCTTCGTTTGCGAGGTGGAAGGCAGGGCCGGTCGCTAGCGCCGAGCCGCAGCAACCGGCCCTGATTTGGAAGGCACGAATAGGCCCGCCGAGTCGATTCCCTGACGCAACGGTGCGTTTCCCGAAGCGTTCCGGAGCGCTCTAGTCGCCGTCGTCTTCATCTCCGGCGCCCTCGTCGAACAAGTCGGGGGCGACGTACATGGCAAGCAATTGCCCGCCTTCGACCAGTTCCGTCGTCGTCGCGTAGTGGGCCTGCACGTCCAGGAGATACCACCCATTACCCAGGAACTTCTTCGCGTCGATGATTCCCGAAGACTCTTCATCGCGAGTGAGAAACTCGGGGTGAGTCGCTGCCGGCGGCTCGAAGAAATCCGGATTGTGCGCCGCGACTTCGACGAATTGCGCGGTGGCGATGTCGTAGATCCAAACCTTGCCCAGGCGGTCGTTGTTGCCCACATCCTCCTGCAAGAGGACGCGGCCGTTCGCGTCGACGCACATGTTGTCGAGCATCAAGTGCCCTTCATCGCCCGCGAGCAGAATCTCGATCGTGCCGCCATCTTGCGGATTGCCGATGTCGTCGAAGTCCAGGCGCCAGAGGCGGCTGTTCAGCGACGTACTTGCCGTGGTCAGGAAGTAGAATTCGTCCTTGTGGGAATCGCGCGGATCCCAAGCGCCATCTTCCACGCGCTGCATGCGGAAGATGTCGTTCGCGATCGCGTCCGCTTGCAAGGTCGCGTCGCTCTCGCCTTCGGCGGAGTAGTCGCCCAATTCGATGAGCTTGAAGCGGCCGGTGCCGGCGTACTCGCCGATCGATCCGCCGAGCCCGAACGCGTTGCTCTCCTCCGTGACGATCTCATCGACGCCATCGACATCGATCGTGACCTGCATCCCCCAGAGCGTGCCGTTCGTGAGCCCCGCGCGCTCGATCGGGTGGCCGGTCTTCGTCTTCGTGCCGACGTAGAAAAAGACTTCGCTCGGAACGTTCGGCGCGACCGGGCTCGTGCTCAGGTCGGCGTCATCGAGACAGGCAACGATCGTCTTCTTCTGGCGGTGCGGGCAAGCAACGACGTTCTCCCAAGCGAGCTTGCCGAGGCGCGGCAATTCCCAGGACTCGCCATTGAACTGTCCGCTGACGACGTGCGCGAAGGCGCGTCCGGCGTTGGTCTCCTCGCCGCACAGGTAGATGCGGGCGGTAGTTCCGACGCCGGAGGATTTGAGGGCGTCCTTCGACGGCAGGTCCCCGGAGCAGAAGCGCTGCCAGACCGTGGTCCCCGCCACGAACTCGCCCGCGGTGCGGTCCCACGTGTAGACGTCGTCCGCGGACTGCGCGTGGTCTTGCCCTTCGGTGACGGAGAGGTCGTCGGAGTCGATCGTCCAGCGCGAGACGAACGCTCCGATGCTGCCATGCGCGCGGACGATGCCGCGGTCGAAGCGAAGCTCGTGATTCACGGCAAGGTCGAACGTATCTTCGTCGTCATCCCCGGCGTGCCACGCGCCCATGCCATCCGGGATTCCCACCATGGTATAGCCGTCGATGACATCCCCCACGGTCAGGATCGAGATCGTCTCCACGGTGCCAGGTTCGAGCGTGGCGTTCGGGAGCAGATAGGGCTCCGCCGAGGTGCTCGGTCCGGTGGTCTGCGCGCCGAGGTTTCCGGCGCCGGCGATCGTGCACGCAACCGCCAATCCGACCACGAGCTTCGAGATTCCCCTCCTCGATTGCAGCATGCTGCGTTCCTTTCGAATTGCTTGCAGCTTCGCGTGCGCTCGAGGACCGCCCCCGGCGCAGCGGCACCGGGATAACGGCGGCGAATTAAGGGAATGTGTCACTCGCGTGATGGCGAGGCGAATTCAGGAAAAGATTCCGCGCGGCGAGTTGCGACGGTGGAATGTCGTGGAACGACTTGCGGAAACCTGCGATTCCGTAAGATCTCCGGGGCGTGCATGCGCGAGCTTGCGGCGCCTCGCGCGACGTCGAGGCGCCGCCTCCTCGCTGAGGCCTCGTTCTCGCTACTTCGCATGCATCGCAAGGAGGAACACGCTGCTCCCGGCGCGAAGGACGGCGCCGCCGCCCGCGGGAACGCGGCGGCTGTCGTGGACCTCTTCGATGTGCCAGCGCGGTAGCTGTGCCTGCACGATCGCGTTCCCTTCCGCGTCGGTGACTCTTGCGTCGCTTGTCCCGAGAACTCTGCACCGCTGGAGTTGGACGTTGGCGAGGATGCCACCCGTGGTGACGTGCGGCTCGACTTCGATGACCAAGCCGTCGACGACGGACAGCACGACGGGATCCACCACCTCGTTCACCGCTTCGGTGAACGCGACGTGCGGATGGCGAACTCCGCTGTGTAGATGGCCGCGCTGACCGTCGCAGGAGTTGAAGACGGCCAGCGGTTGCACGCCTTGGATGAGCGCCGCCAGCTCCTCCTTCGAGACCTCGCTTTTCGCAGGAGCGCGGCGTAGCTCGTAGAGCCGGCAAGTCACCTGGCGCGCGGCGGTGCGCTCGAGGCCGCGCAGGAAATCCGTGACCCGAGCATGCGCTTCGGGGAGATGGCGCACTTGCAGCACGCCGTCGGCGTCGGAGACCTCGATGCCGCGCTCGAGATCCGCGGCACCCGAGCCGAGGTGCTTGATGATCAGCTCCGGCAAGTCCTCGACGCGCGCGGCTTCGGAGTCCGCGAGATCCAAGACGACGTTGCTCCCTCCGAAAGAGAACGCTCCGCTTTCATCCCAAACGATTCCTAGCCTTCCCGCGGGGAAATCGCCGAGGCCACGCGTGATGGCGGCGCTGGGATACTGGCGGCGTTCGAGGCGCGCGCGGAAGATCGCATCGGCGCTCCGCACTTCGATACGTTTCTCGGTGTACTCGAGCACGACCCCGTATTCCTCGCGGAGGAGCCGCACGGCTTCGTCCCAGCGCGCATCCTTCGCGTAGATGCGCGCCTCGCGCTCGAGCAGCTCCGCAGCACCGCGATGCACGAGCAGCCCGCGCCCGCATTGGCGTGCAATTCGTTCGAGCAAGATGATGAGCGGCTGGTCATCGACCCTGAGATCGATCGTGCCGGGAGGGGCTTGTGCGATCGCCGGCGCGGCGCAGGAGCAGAGAATCAAGAGCGAGATCGCGACCCGTTTCACTGGCGCACCTCCTCGATCAGGGCTGCGGCGCGCCGGTCGCCCCGCGGGGCGATGAGCGCGAGGCCGACGCCGGCGGTTAGGAAGACTTCTCCCGCGGGGCGCCACACCCAGTGCGGCTGCTGAGTGATGTCGAATTCGAGGCCGGGATCGACGGTGGGAGCGTGGATCGCTGCGGAGCCCTTGACGTCGCGCTTGTTGCCTTCGGAAGCTTGCACGTCGATCTTTGCGCTGCCCGCATCGAGCTTCGCGGGCCTCCCGACGTGCTGCGCGCGCGGCTCTCCCTCTCGCTCCGCCCAGGCGAGGCGAGACTCAAGCAGCGTGTGGTCAAGGCCGTGGAACGCGCGCAGTTGTGCGCTCTTGCCGATGCCGAAGTCGTTGAGAACGGGATTCAGCACGGGATAGGGCCCGGTCTGGTTGACTTCCGCATCGACGAACGTCGCTTCCTGATCGAGCGCGCTGGCGGCGGCCTGCTGGCCGCTCTTCACGGAGAGTTCGAGAGTGACGAGCCCCTCGAGATCGGCGGCGAGCCGCTCCAACTCCGCGAGCGGCAGAAAAC
>JAKEFC010000242.1 GCA_022616235.1 Planctomycetota bacterium | reverse complement strand
GTCTCGAAGCCGAGCGCGGTGAGCGATGCGGTGAGGCCGTGCGCCGCGCCCTCGCCGATACGGCCCCCCGACGACTTCTGCTCGCCGGTGTGCATGAGCCCGCGGAGGAAGGTGCCGTTCGTGAGGATCACCGCGCGCGCGGGAACGAGCGCGCCATCCGCGAGCGAGACTCCCGCGGCGCGGCCGCCGGCGGCGTGCACGGCTTCCGCGGAAGCTTCGAGCACCGTGAGGCGCGGCTCCGCTGCGACCGCGGCTTGCAGCTCGCGCGAATAGCGCTCCTTGTCGACCTGCGCGCGGAGCGCGCGCACGGCTTCCCCTTTCGACGTGTTCAGCATGCGGTAGTGGAGCGCGGTGCGGTCGGTTGCGATCCCCATCGCGCCGCCGAGCGCGTCCAGCTCGCGGAGTATCTGCCCCTTGCCGACCCCGCCCATCGCGGGATTGCAGGAGAGCGCGCCGATCGTGTCTCTGCGCAAGGTGACGAGGCAGACCTCGACCCCCATGCGCGCCGCGGCGAGAGCAGCTTCGCAACCCGCGTGACCGCCGCCGACGACTACGATGTCGAATGGCTTCATGAGACCGGCCCTACTCCAACTTTGGGCAAGAGCAACGAACCGAGGCGCGCAAAAAACTCCGGATCGGACTTCACGACCGCGCTCGAGCCCGCGATGCGAACACCGGGGATCGCGAGCGCGAGGAGCGCGAACGCCATCGCCATCCGATGGTCCCCCGCCGCATCGAGGAGCGCGGGGCGCAGCTTCGCCGCCGGCGTCCCTTCGACGGCGAGATGGTCGGCGCCGGCGGAGGCACGAACTCCCACGGCGCCGAGAGAGCGCGCGAGCGCCTGGATGCGGTCCGACTCCTTGTGGCGCAGATGGCCGATCCCCGTGATCCGGGTCTCGCCTACCGCGCATGCGGCAAGGGCGGCGAGCGGCGGCACGAGGTCCGGCCAGTCGCGCAACGATAACTGAACGGCGTGCCGCGCGCGCCCCCTCGTTTCGAGGTAGTCGGCGCCGGCCGCGACCTTGCACCCCATCGATTCGAGGATCGCGAGAAATCGAATGTCTCCTTGGGGCGACTCGCGCCCGACGCCGCCTGCGCGGACCGTGCCTCCGGTGGCGGCGCCGGCGGCGAGGTAGAACGCCGCCGCGGAAGCGTCCCCCTCGATAGAGAGGTCTGCGGCGCGGAGCGCGCGCAGCGGCGCCACGTTGATGCGGCGCAGGTCCGCGACCTCGATCTCGGCGCCGAAGCGGCGCAGGACTTCGATCGTGAGCGTGATGTACGGCAATGACACGGCGGCAGCTCCGAGGGATAGCTCCAGCCCGCGATCGAGACAGGGCGCGATGAGGAGGAGCGCGGTCGCGAACTGGCTCGACTCCGCGCCGTCGATTGCGGCGGCGCCGCCCCAAGGTGGCGCCCCCCCCGCCACGCGCACGGGGGCGTGCTCCTCGGCACCGGTCGCGGTGATTTCGACACCGAGCGCGCGGAGCGCCGCGACGAGCGGAGCGACGGGCCGGTGTTGCGCGCCCCGGATCGTAGTCGGCGCGGGGCGCAGCGACGCGAGCGCGATCAGCGCCCGGAGCGCGGTGCCGTTCTCCCCCGCATCGACCTCGCGCTCGCCGCCGGGGAGAACCCCCGCCGTGCCGCGCACGCTGATCGGTGCGGGCGGCGCCCCCGCGATCTCGATGCCGAGCGCCGCGAGCGCCGCCAGAAGACGCGCCACGTCTTCGCTCGGCGTGATCCCGCGGAGCACGCTCTCGCCGCCGGCGAGCGCCGCTAGGACGAGCGCGCGCTGCGCGATCGACTTCGAGCAGGGCAGCGCGACGGTGCCCGCGGCGACGCAAGGCGCCGGCAGCGAGATCGGATCCGCGCTATCGAAGTGGTGGCCGCTCAGTTCGATTCTCATTCGCCGGCATTCTAGCCGGAAGTCCTCCGTGCAGGCGCTAGTGTGCGGCGGGCGCTGACCTTGCAACCCCATCCCGATCTCGACGAAACTCTTCTCTCGGACCGATCCCCAGGAAGCTCGGCGACATGACGACAAGGAGACTCTCGTGAAAACTCTGACTCTGCTCCCGCTCATCCCAGTGCTCGCGTTCGCGGCGCCTCTCGAGGAGCCCAAAAAACCGGATCCGATCAAGACGGAGGTCGTCGAGTACAAGCACGGCGACGTGGTGCTCGAAGGGTATCTGGCGTACGACCAGACGATGTCGGCATCGCCGCGCCCCGCGGTGGTCGTGTTCCACGAGTGGCGCGGCCACGGCGATTACGTGCGCATGCGCGCGCGCGAGCTGGCGAAGCTCGGTTACATCGCGTTCGCCGCCGACATGTACGGCAAGGGAGTTTTCGCGAAGGACCACGAGGAGGCAGGCAAGCTGGCCGGTGCGTTCTTCAAGGATCGCGCGCTGATGCGAGCGCGCGCGCAGGTGGCGCTCGACACGCTGAAACGCCAAGTACACGTGGATCCAAAGCGAATCGCGGCGATGGGCTACTGCTTCGGGGGTACGACCTCGCTGGAGATGGCGCGCGGCGGCCAGGAAGTCGTGGCCGTCGCGAGCTTCCACGGCAACCTGTCAGCGCCGGAGCCCGCGAAGAGCATCAAGGCGAAAGTGATCGTATTCAACGGCGCGGATGACAAGTTCACCGCGGATCAGGTGGAGGCATTCAAGATGGAGATGAAGGACGCCGGCGCGGACCTGGAGTTCATCGACTACAAGGGCGCGGTGCACAGCTTCACGGTCAAGGAAGCGGGCGACGACCCGTCGAAGGGGATGGCCTACAACGCCGACGCCGACCGCGACTCTTGGGCGAAGCTCGACGCCTTCCTGAAGAAGGCATTTCAGCAGAAGTGACTAGGTCGCGCGCATCGAAGAAAGGACTCTGCGTATCGGGTTCGGGATCAAGAGAGCCCCCCATGGCGAGATAGACTTGCCACAGCTTCTCGCTCTCGAGCCATCGCTCCGCGGGTGTCAGCCGATACCACTCGGCCCACTCGTCACCGACTAAGAGCACGTTTCAGAATGAAGCCGTTGCCCCGAGGTCGAACGAGGCGCCGGATGTCAAGGAGAGCCGCCGAGGCGTATTGATGGAGAAATACGTAG
>JAKEFC010000241.1 GCA_022616235.1 Planctomycetota bacterium | reverse complement strand
AGGTCGCTCCGCGCTACTCCGCGCTTCGCATCGCCGGCGAGCGCGCGCACGAGCGCGCGCGGCGCGGCGAGCCGGACACGGGACGGTGCCGCCGAGTCGACATCGATTCGATCGTCGTTTCCAATTGGCAGGAACCGGTGCTCACGCTGGAGATCCGCTGCGGCCCGGGGACCTACATTCGCGCCTTGGCACGGGACCTGGGCGCGCGTCTCGAGACCGGCGCGTTCTTGAGCGCGCTCCGGCGGGTCGAGTGCGGCGGCTTTCGCGAGGAGGAGGCGGTGCCACTGGGGCGCGCTTCCGAGCGCGACTGGCTGCCGCTCGAAAACCTGCTCGCACGGCACGCGCGTGTGGAGGTCGATCGCGACGTTTGCCGCCATCTATGCCAAGGACGGCCGGTCCCTTGGAGCGAAGGCGAGTCGGGAATGCGCGTCGCCTGGTGCGAAGGTGCGGTGCACGGGCTCGCGGAGATTGCCGGCGGGGAATTGCGGCCGCTCCGGTGGCTGGCGGCGCGCCGCGTAGCGCCGGAGCGCTGAAGCGCGCGGCTGACGAGACCCAAGACAAGCGACAACCTGGCTTGTTTTGGGTCTAGGATTGCTCGGTCGGGCATGCTCGCGCGCAAAGCGCCACGAGCTCGTCGAACGCTTCCTTGAACGCGCGATCGAAGACGCGGCGCTTCGACTCCTGCTCGACGAGCGCCGCTTGCTCCGTGATCGTCATGAACCCGTAGCCGCCTGCCGCACCCTGCAATTGGTGAGCAAGGCTGGCGAGCTCTCTCAGGTCGCGCTTCGCGAACGCTTCGCGAAGCGCGCGGATCCTCTCCGGAAACTCCGCGACGAACATCGCCACGAGTTCAACCATCTCCGGGTCGTTCGCGTAATCGCTGATGAGTGGAGGTTCGCCATCGCGCAATGGAACTGCTTTCCCTCGAAGTCCGATGCCCTGGAACGGCGCAAAGCGGCGGCGAGCCGCCGGCGCCGCGTGACGATCGCAACCTACTTTTTTTCGGCTGGCGGTGCAGGATCACTTCACCCCCACTTCGCGCCGGAAGCGGGGGTGCGTGCCGCGGATGGGCGCGCGAGGGGCGACAAGCTGCGCCGGCTCCGAGCCGGCTGTCGGTCCCTCGCCGCGGGGCGGAGCGAAAAAGGTGGTGGAGGCGCCGGGAGTCGAACCCGGGTCCCGAAGCAGTTCCAAACCAGCATCTACAGGCTTAGTCCATTATTTATTACCGGCCGCGCGCCTCCAAAGGACAGGATTCTGCGCGAACGGGCCGTTTTTGTTGTCGCCGCGGCGCCCTACGGCGCGGTCACCGCGGCCAGCCCGGATCAATTACCTCGCCACGACCGCCCCGGGCGGGCGACCGCGAAAAGGGGCACCTAAGCTAGTTAGGCAGCCAATGCGAAGTTGTGGTTCGCAGTCAAACTTTGCCAGGTGTTTAGAGAGGCCTCCTGACAACCTCTGCCTGCAGCTGTGTTCTTTCCTGCCCGGTCGAAACCGTTTCGCCCCCACAGGAAACACGCGTACGAACCTCGCGGGTATATCATCGAGCGCCGCTCAATGAAACCTTTTCTCGGGGCGCGCCAGCGGCGCCGCCGGCAAGCCGCCCCGTGTCAGCTCCCGCGGCGAAAGACGCGGCGAATGTCGCGCTCCGCATCGCGGCGCTTCATGTCTTCGCGGCGGTCGTGCAGCTTCTTGCCGCGCCCGATCCCAAGCTCGACCTTGATCAGGCCCTTGTCGTTCAGATAGACCTTGAGCGGCACGACCGTGAAGCCTTTCTCATCGATCTTGCTCTTGATGCGGCCGATCTCGCGGCGATGCAGGAGCAGTTTGCGGCGCCGCGTTGGTGCGTGATTGGTCCAAGATCCGGCGACGTACTCCGCGACATGCGCCTTCAGCAGGAAAGCTTCGCCGCCCGCGACGTGCACGTATGCGTCGGCGAGCTGCACCTTCCCCGCGCGTATCGATTTCACTTCGGTTCCGCTGAGCACAATGCCCGCCTCGAGCCGCTCCTCGATGTGAACCGCGCGATATGCGTTCTTGTTCTGCGTTACGATCTTCACGCAAGCTCCCATCGATCGCGGTTCGTGCGACACGCACGGTGCGTCTCGCTCCGCCGCTCGCGACAGGTTTTACCACACGACGGGAGCCGCGTTCCCCGTCTTGACACTGTAGAAAGGCGTCCCTACACTCCCGGGCCCGAGCCGAAGTGGCGGAACTGGCAGACGCGCTAGGTTCAGGTCCTAGTCCGGATTAAACCGGGTGGAGGTTCGAGTCCTCTCTTCGGCATAGTGATTGACGTACCTTACTCGCCGCGGCGGCGCGCGCTACCGCCGCACATTCCACGGGCGATTAACTCAGCGGCCAGAGTGCTACCTTCACACGGTAGAAGTCGCAGGTTCAAATCCTGCATCGCCCATTCATCTCTTCGCGACGCCAGCGAGGTCCCATGTCACTCTCGCGGTTCCGCGCTTGGGCCGGTTCTTTTGCCCTCTCGCTTTCGCCGATCGTCTGCTTCGGCGAAGACGCCACGCGGGCCGAGCCAGAGCACGTGGACGTGCCAGCCGCAAAGCGGCGCGCGAGTGATCTCATCGAAGCGGAGCGCGCCGGCCAGGCGCTCGCGCTCCTCGCACCGCTCGCGGCCGAACATCCGACCGACGCCGTGCTCATCGCGCTCGTTGCGGAAGCCTACTACGGACTCGAGCGCTTTCCGGAAGCGATCGAACGCTTCGAGCACGCGCTGAGGCAGGCGCCGGCGCTGCGCGGTCGCGTCT
>JAKEFC010000240.1 GCA_022616235.1 Planctomycetota bacterium | reverse complement strand
GCTGGTGTCGGCATGCTTCTCTTCGAGCTGGACGATTCCAAGAAACTGACGCGCGACGGCGCGCTCGCGATGGGGCCGCCATGACCCCGATGGAAGTCTACAATCCGCCGCGCGAAGCTTCGAACCCCCCACCCGCGCGGTGCGCAGGTCTAGAGCGCGGACTCCGCCAAATTCTCGGCGAGCGCGAGTTCGAGGGGCAGAGCGTGGATGCCGACGGCCCCCGCCATGGAGATCCTCGGGTCGGGGCCGGTAAGGATGCCGGGCGCTTCTGGATCGAGATCGAGGTGCAGGTCGGCGCGCCCCTTTTGGATGTGCCCCGCCGCGAGGAGCGGTATGCGGGCGCCGTTTTGGCGGCGGAATTCCTCGAAGAGGCTCCAATCCACATCGCCCTCCCCCACTTCGCCGGCGCTTGCCTCCGGCAGCGTGATGGTGAGCGTTCCATCGCCGTCGTGCGCCACGATCCCGGCGCCGCCCGACTCATCGTCGAGGCGCAGGATCGATGCGCTCCCTCCCGCAGGAACTTGCAGCGTGAAGGTGTGCCACGCGCTCGCGGGGAGGGTCGCGCGCGCCAGGTCGCGCCACAACTTGCGATTCCCGGCGCCGGCGGCGAGATAGATGCGACCGGCGCTGCCTGCCCTCGTCGCGGCGGCGTAGCGAAGCGTGCCGTCCTCTACCGCGATGCTCTCGAGCGCGCAATTGACGACCAGATGGCCGCCTCGCCGCCGCACCTGGGAGAGTAGCGCCGACCGCACGCAGCCGAGGTCCACGATGCCATCCGCCGGCGCGAAGACCGCGTCCTCGACCGCTCCGGCGGCGAGGAGCGGCGCGCGTTCCGCGAGCGCGGCCCCGGCGAGGCGCTCTCCGCCCGGGCTCTCGAGGAGCGAAGGGAGCGAGACGGAGCCGCAGCGCAGGAAACGCGGATCCGCTTCCAGGTAGTCCCGCCACTCTTCGAGGAGCAGGATCCCGCGCGCTTCCATCTCCCGATAGCATGGAAGCCCCGTGCCGAGCACGATGCCGCGCACGCCTTGCCCGCGCGGCGGCGCATCGGTGCCCTTCTCGAGCACCACCACTCGCTTCGCGCCGCGGCGCAGCAAGTGATCGGCGAGCGCGAGGCCGAGGAGTCCGGCGCCGGCGATCAGATGGTCCGCGTCGAGATTTCGCATCGCCTCTGCCGTTCGAAGTAGTTCGGGTTGGACCGCTCGGAGTCGCGCCGTTCGCGGGGAGCGGCTCGATTCATATCCGCTTCCCCGATGGATTTCCATGCAACCGCTCTTCGCCTTCTGCATAATCGCGCAGCCGCGCGCGATGCGTTGCCCGCGTGGGTGAGTCGCGCGCGCGAGCGAGCGGAAGTGGAGCCCGTGAAGATTCGTATTCGTCGCCGCGAATGGATGGCTGTCGCCGCCGCCGCCGCCGCGTTCCTTGCCGCGGCCGCTCCCATCGCGGCCGCCGCCGAGACGCCCGATCGTCGCGCCATCGTGCTCGGCTTCGATGGCGTGGATCCGCGGCTCGTGTCCCGCTACATGGCGGATGGAGATCTCCCCAACATCCAAGCGCTCGCTGCCGAAGGGGCGCTGCTTCCCCTCGCGACCACGAATCCGGCGGAGTCCCCCGTCTCCTGGGCCGCGATGTCGGTCGGCGCGAATCCCGGCCACACCGGCATATTCGACTTCCTGCGGCGCGTTCCCGGAACCTACATCCCGGAGATCGCGCTCGCCGCGCGCGCGGAGCGGCCGCTCCTCGCGGCCACCTGGCAGCGCTGGGCGGCGGCCGCCGCCGCGCCCGCCGTGCTCGCGCTCATCTCGTGGTTTGCCGCGCGCTTCCTCCTGCGATCCCGCCGCGCGCGCCGCGCCGCCGCGCTGGTCATCGCGGTCGCTGCTGCGCTCGGCGCCTATGCGCTATTTCGCGCGCTCGAGCGCTACGTGCCGCGCTCGATCCCCGTCCCCGCCGCAACGCGTCACGGCACTCCGTATTGGCAACGCGCGGGAGAATGCGGAATCGAGTGCGCGATCCTCCACATGCCGGTCACTTTCCCCGCGCGCGCGTTTCCCCGCGGCCGTCTGCTCGCCGGCCTGGGCACTCCCGATCTGCGCGGCACCTGGGGCACCTACTCGGTCTTCGCTTCCCGTTTTCCCGAGCGTTTCGTCGATCCCGTGAACGTACTCTCCAGCGATCTCAAGATCACAGGCCGCACGACCTCGGTGACGGGCGGCCGCCTCCAGCAACTGTTCCTTCCCGAGGGGGAGCGAGTCGCGACGCACATTTCGCTGCCGGGCCCCGACAATTTCACCCTCTCGCCGGAAGAGCGCGCCGCGGCGGGTGCGCGGCGCGAAGTAGAGTGCCGCGTCGCGATCGCGGTGGATCGCGCGCGTGGCGAAGTCGAGTTCGACACGGGCTCGTCCCGCGCCAGCGCGCGCGCCGGCGAGTGGACCGAGTGGCTCGAAGTAGATTACACGCTGAATCCGCTCTTTCGGGTTCGCGGCATCGTCCGCTTCCTAGTTCGTTCCGTCGCGCCGGAGCTGTACATCTACGCGACGCCGGTGAATTTCCACCCCGGGGCGCCGCCCGCGACCGTCGCGATCTCGGCGCCGGCGGACTACGCGCGCGAGTTGGCGGAGCGCCGCGGGGCCGTCTACGGGACGCTCGGTTGGGCCACGCCGACGAATCCGCTGAAGGACGAGCTGCTCACGGAGGACGAGTTCCTCGACGAGACGCTGCGGATCTCGACCGAGCGCTGGCAGCTCATGGCCGCCGAGTTGGCGCGCGGCGATTGGCGAATCTTCACCGGCGTC
>JAKEFC010000239.1 GCA_022616235.1 Planctomycetota bacterium | reverse complement strand
GAAGGACTTGCCGGGAAGGCCTGATATTACGCTGCCGGCGCTGCGGACGGTCATCTTCGTTCACGGCTGCTTCTGGCACCGGCACCGGAACTGCAAGTTCGCCTATACCCCGAAGTCGCAGACCGCATTCTGGACTGCAAAGTTCGAAGGCACGAAGCGGCGCGACCGGCTCGCGAGGCGCGCGCTCGGGCACCTGGGTTGGACGGTGCTGTATGTGTGGGAATGCGAGCTTCTGGACCGGGAAGCGCTTGCACGGCGGCTAGCGCGATCGCTCGCGGGCGTAAACGGAGCGAAGGGGCGGCAGCCAGAGAAAAAGAGCGAGGAGTGAAGGAGATGCGGGACGAAGAATTGGAGCTGGCGGCGATCGCGCCGAGCGGCGACTTATTGCGCGCCATCGGCAAGGAGGAGACGCCGCCTAATCCGAGCCGGCTCATCATGGCACTGCGCCAGATCGGCTACAGCTTCGAGCAGGCGGTATCCGATCTCGTGGACAACTCGATCAATGCCCGCGCCGCGACGGTCCTCATCCGGTTTATCTGCGAGAACGAACGGATTCGTTCCGTGGTCATCGCCGACGACGGCGTCGGCATGGACGCCGATACGCTCCGTGAGGCGATGCGGTTCGGGTCGGAGCAGGAACGCGACCCGGCCTCGCTCGGAAAGTACGGCATGGGCCTCAAGCTGGCGTCGCTCAGCCATGCGCGGTGCCTGACGGTACTCACGCGGCAGAAGGCGAGAGCGGACGGACGCCGCTGGACGATCGAGGGCATTGAGCATGGTTGGGAATGCGAGCGCATCGACCAAGCGGACGCCACGCTCGAGCTCGATGCGCCATGGGGAGGACTCAATCTCAAGCACCACGGGACGCTCGTGGTGTGGGATGACATCGACAAGCTGCCGATCGGGACGCGGGGCCTCAAGGAAACGCTGCGCGGGCTCCAGAAGCGCCTACAACTCCACTTGGGGCTTTGCTTCCACCGCTTCCTCGAGGACCGGCGCTTGCGCATCGTCCTCGACCAGCAGACCGCAGGCGAGGCCGAGCACTCGATTAAGGTTGAGGTCGCGGCATTGAATCCGTTTAAGTACAGCCGAAGCGGCGACGCCAGCTATCCGAAAGTCTTCCGTGTCGAACTTCCAGGCCTTGGCGCGGTGCGCGCGCAAGCGCACATCTGGCCGCCTAACTCCGAAGAGCCGGAATACAAGCTCGGCAACAAGGCTGCGGCACGCCAAGGCTTCTACTTCTACCGCAACGATCGCCTCATCCAAGCGGGCGGATGGAACGGCGTGGTGCAGCACGAGACCGAACCACACAGCTCGCTCGCGCGCGTACGCGTCGACCTTCCCATTGAGCTCGACACCAAATTCGGCCTCAATGTGCAAAAGTCTGCGGTCCTAGTGCCTACCGGCTTCGAGAAAGCGGTGACGATCGCGGAAGCGGACGACGGCGAGACATTCGAGCGCTATCGCCAGCGCGCCCAGCAGGTATACCGCCGGAAAGACATACGGGCAGAGCGCGATCATCCGCTCGTCCCGGTGGATGGAATCGCCCGGCAGCTCTCCGAGAAGGCCAAAGCGCTGCTCGCTGGCGAAGGCAGCGCTGTGCGCCCGGCCGCTTTCGAATGGACCGATTTCAGCAACGTGGACGTCTTCGCCATCGATCGCGATGCGCGGGCGATCCTCCTCAACCGGCTGTATCGCAAAGCGCTGCTCGGCGGCGCGCGGGCCTCGAGGATCGATCTCCCGTTCCTCAAGCTCCTCCTCTTCTTCCTCCTTGAGGAGGACCTCGACACGGATCGACTGTCGGCGCCGCGCAAGGAGCGGCTGGAACACATTAACGCCTTGCTAGTGCAAGCCCTGCGTCACGAACGGGAGTAGCTCCCATGGGAGGCCTTTGCCACCGCACTTGGGGGCTGGCGGAATTTGCGACCATGGGCAGGGCGAGCATCGGTCTGCGGATCGCTCAGTCGCGGCTGCCGGAAGCACTCCGCCCGCGTAGTGCGCTGTGACGGGCATCTCTTACTTGAACTGGTACAACGAGCAGGAGTTTTTCGAGCCGCATTACGCGATGAGCACGCGGTCGGCGACTTGATACAGCTTGAGAAGTTCGATGCTGTCACCGCCTTAGAGCAGGCGGCAGGCGGGTTTCGCACTTTTCTCAGGCCGCGGCCGGCCAATGTCGGAAGAGGACATCCCGGGAGTCTGGGGAAAGCTGCGGGTGCTTGCGAAGCTCATTGTGTACTGCAGACCCGCCGCATTCCGGCCTTGGACTGGACTGCTCCGCGAGCCGCCACGACTTCGGCTCCGGGGCATTGAGTGGGGAGATCCTAGAGGTGCTTGACCTATCGATCCGCCTCAGATTGCTCAGGTTCGCGCTGCGGCACATGGGGGGAGAGACGGGAGGATCCGGGACCAAGGCCCCTCGTCGCTACGATCCAGGGCATGGCACTCTCGGACGGAGTGACGATCTGCGCCGAGGACCTCGCCGCAATTGTTCAAGATGTCCTGTCCGCCGATCCGGACGCTGCTTCCCGCGAAGCAATGGGTCTCCACCTGCGGTACTGGGATGTGCTTCAGGGTGTCGCTTGGGCGGCTGCAACGGCACCGCTCTCCGCGGAGCGGCGCTCGGCTATCTACAGTCTGCTCGACATCGCCGCTGAGCATCGGGCACGATTTGACGAGGTCTTCCCGATCGCACGACCGAGCGATACCCAGCTTATCATCGCCGAATCTCACCAGCCTTGGTACTCCGTCGAACGAGCCGCGGCCCACCGGTTTTACTGGGAAGCGTATAAGCGCTATCTCCGAAACACGGCCAACTGGCCGCCGGGCAGCGTCGAAGTGCTCGATGTCGCGACGACGCTCATAGTCGAGCGTCTGTCCGATCCCGAACGCGTGGAGATCTACTCGACCAAAGGTCTCGTTGTTGGATACGTCCAGAGCGGCAAGACCGCAAACTTCACGGCGGTCATTGCGAAAGCCGCCGACGCGGGTTACCGTTTAATGATCATCCTCGCAGGCACACTAAACATCCTTCGGGAGCAGGCACAGCGCCGGCTCGACAAGGAGCTGATCGGCCGCGAACTGATCGTCGCAGACCAGAACGCCGGTGGTGGCCATGACTATGAAGGGGATAGAGACTGGGACAAATTTGTGCGATACGGCGCACTGCCGAACAGCCTCGGGTCGTTCAACTGGGAGCGCTTGACGGGAGCGGTCGACGACTACCAGCGGCTCAGGAAGGGAATCAGGGCGCTGGAGTTTCCGAAGCGTCCCGACCGGCGATTCAACCATCCGGAGAACCTGCATTCTGCTCCG
>JAKEFC010000238.1 GCA_022616235.1 Planctomycetota bacterium | reverse complement strand
TTCGCTTGGCCTTCACCTCCATCAGGTTGGTCAGAGGACTTTCACCTCCTGGCTATCGAACATGCTCGGCACACCACTCCACGACCGCGCTTCGCGCGGTGGGGGATGGGCTCCTACGCCTCGAGGTCCGCGTAGGCCTCGTAGTGGTTCACGAGGCGCCGCGCGTAGCTCGCGAAGAAGGAGCGCGGGTAGAGCCGGACGATCCGGCGCAAGCAAGGCTGCGCGGCGGCGAGGTTTCGCTTTCGCTCGACGAGAATCTGCGCCGTTCGATAGAGCGCAAGCGCGTGCGCTTGCCCGCGCGGCAGCAACTCGGCGAGCACGTATGCGTGAAATAGAGCGCTGTCGGCGTCATCGAGCGACAGATAGATCTCGACTAGCTCACGCCGCAAGCGCGCGTCCGTGGGCCGCAGCACAAGCTCCTCGCGCTTCGCCCGCAACAGATGATGATTGCCGGCGCTGCGCGCGAGGCGTTGCCACTTCGCCCTTGTCCGTTGCCCCGTGAGGTCGTAACGCTCGGGACAGAGGGAGAGCAAGATCCGCTCGGATACGGTCTCCGCCGCCGCCGACAGCAAGTAGACGAACACGGGGAAGTACCCGGAGATCGCCGCCACGCTGTGCCAAACGAAGGCGGGCCGCGTGAGGAGATCCGGGCTCAGCACGCGCAGGTAGGCCGCGATACTGATCACCATGTAGGCCAGCACCGCGAAGCGGGTTGCCGCGTTGCGCCGGAGGCGCGGCGACGCCGCAAATAGGAGCGTGAGCAAGGCGCCGTTCAGGAAGCTGAGGAAGGTGTAGAGTAGGAGACCGCTACCAGGCTCGATCCCGCCCCAGGGCATTCCGGCCGCTCCCTCTCGGAGGATTGCCCGCGCGCGCGACCCGGGGAGGGCGCTGCCGCCGCAGCTCCTCTGCCTGCTCGCCGTGGCTGCGCGCGCGACGCACGCCGCAAGCCGTTATTCTATCGCGGCACGGTGCAGGCGCGAGGTGCTTGCTCGCGTCGTGCCCTGGGAGCGAGCGGGGGTCACGGCCGCGCAAAGCTGCACGGCCTGCGCGCTTGCGGCACGGCGCGGCGCCGCGCCCCGCGGGCTCGTGGGCCGCGGCGCCGCGGCATTCCGGAGAATCCGGGAAACCTTTCCGCCGCAGGTCTCGTAAGGTAGGCCAAGGAAGCGGGCGAAGGATTGGAATTGGGTGCGTTGCATCGAATGACTCCGGAGGAGCGATCGCCCGTGGAGGACGCCGGCGGCGCGCTCGCCGACGGAGAGTACTTGCTTCGCATCGCGGCCGGGGATCGAGGCGCGTTCAAGGACCTCCTCTGTCGTTACCAGGAGCGAATCCTGAATCTCCTCTATCGCATGATTCACGATTGGGACACGGCGTTGGACCTCGCGCAGGAGGTATTCATCAAAGTCCATAACCGCGCGACGACCTTCGACCCGCGCGGCAACGCGCGAGCGTGGCTGATCACCATTGCGGTGAACGCCGCCCGCGACCACCTGCGCAAGAAGCCGCGCATCGTATACCTCGAAAATTTCGAGGCGTGTGCGGCGGTTTCGCACCGATTCGAGTCCGCGCACGGTCCGCTGACGCCGCCGGAGATCCTGGCGCGGGAAGAGACGAGGAAACAAGTGCACGTGGCCGTGGGCCGCATGCAGGAATTCCAGAGGATCGTGCTCCTGCTCCGCGACTTCGAAGGACTCTCCTACGAGGAGATCGCGGAGGTCCTGGGCTGCGAGATCGGCACGGTGAAGAGCCGGATCCATCGCGCTCGGAAACAATTCGAGGAGATCTTTCAGGGTCTGGCCTCCGGGGCCGGCGAGGAATGTCTGGCATGAAGTGCGACCAAGCACGAGAGTGGTTTTCGCATCTGATCGAGGGCGATCTGCCCGCCGCGGAGCGCACGCAGGTCGCGGAGCACATCGACCGATGCCCCGCCTGCGGCGAGCGCTATCGGCGCTTCGAGCGCGGCATCCAGTCGCTCCGTGAGCTGCCGCGCCACCCCGTCCCTCGCTCGTTCGCCTCCGATCTGCTCGCGCGCCCCGAATTGAACGACGGCCGGCAGGCGGCGCTCGCGCGCGCCGGCGACGCGGTACTGCCGCGGCCCCGGTCGTGGAAGGCGGTCGCCGGGAGCGCAGCCGCTCTCCTCGCCGTCGCGGCGGGGGTCGCCGTGTACTTGGAATGGCGAGTCTCCGGCGTCGGCGGCCAGCGCGAGCTGCTCGCGCGCATCGAAGCAGAGCACGCCGCGAATGTTCGTGCGGTGGAGGAGCTGCGATCGCGGCACTCCGCGGAGGACGAGGATGGCTCCGCGCAACAGGAACGCCTGCTTGCGGCTGCCGCGGAGGAGAACGGTCGGCTCGCGCGCGAACTGCAAGCCCAAGGCGAAATCCTGCGCAACCTCGAGGCCGCGCTCCGCGCAGTGGAAGCGGAAGGACGCCTCGCTCGCAACGAGAGCGGGGGTGCGGGCGGGGAGCTGACGGCGCTCCGCTCCGAACTTGCGGAGCTGGCGTCGACTCTACGCCGCGAGGCTGGAGAAGAGGCGAAGACCCAGCGCGGCAATCTCGAACGCCTCGCGGAGAGGGTCGGGGAGTTGGCGGCTGCGGGCGCCGCGACCCCCGGCGACGCGCGCGCGCGCACGGCGCTCGCGGAGAGCGGCGCGGATGAGGAGCAGGAGCCGGTGCTGCTCCTCCGCGAGAACAACCGGCCGGTGCTTCGCCCCGACTGGACGCATTCGGGCGCCGCACCCTACCTGTTTCGGCTCTACGAGAGCCGCGATCCGGAGTGGTCGCCGCTCGCGTTTCAAGCGCTCGACCAACACTTTCGCCTCCGCGCACAGGGCTTCGTGGCGGCGCGCGTGCAGCGCGAGCGCAAGGGGGAGCGCCAAGGACCGATCGGCGGCATTCTCGGGAACCGCGCGGAACCGGCGCAGGCTGAGGATGAGGAGAGCCGACTCGTGCAGTACTACAAGGAATTCTGGGTAGAGGAGCAGCGCGGCGTGCAGCGCGCGAGCCCCGGCCCGAAGCAGGCGCCCTAGCGGATGGAAACGGCGGCGATGCATACACGAACTACGCGAACGATCTCGGGGCGTACCACCCCGCGGCGGCGACTCGCAGCGATCGAAAGTTTCGGCGCGACGAGAGGTACGATGCAAATGAAATACGCGGCGACGGCTGCCGCAAATCTCGACAAAGGACGCGTGACTCCCTTCGCACCGGGGGCGCTACTCGCGCTCGCGCTGCTACCGGCGTGCATGAGCGTAGGGGGGCCTGCTACTTGCTCGACCGACAGCCCGCGCATACAAGTGCACGTCCCGATCACGGACAGCGTGCCCGTGGAAACGGGCGCCACGCTGCGCAAGCTGGGATACACGGTCGCCGCGAACGGCGCGGTGCATGTCGTCCGCGAGTTGGAGAGGGAAGAGCAATTCATCGGGATCGGCATCACGCAGAATCAATCGGAGACGCCTGTGCCTTACTATGGCGTCTACGTGCAGAGCGTCGAAGAAGGATCCCCGGCAGCGCTATCCGGCGTGATGTCGGGAGACATCATCACGGAGCTTGACGGGGAGAAGGTCGGCAGCGTCAAGCACTTCGAGTACTTGATCAAGCATCACTCGCCGAGCGAGCCTGCGCGGCTTCACATCAGCCGTCCCGATTCGAAGGTGACGGTGGCGGTGCCGATCGGCAAGCGCCGCGTGCAACAGGCGGAGTACCAAGGATTCAAGCTGCCCGTCCACGATGATCCGAACCACGCCGGCGTGACGCTCGGCGAGATTACCGCCGAATTCGCGCCCTATCTGCCGGAGCCGGCGCGCCACGGAGCGGTCGTGCTCGACGTCGCAGCGGGCGGCCCGGCTTTTCAGTGCGACTTGCGCGCGGGGGACATCATCACGAGGCTCGGGACCTCCAACATCGAGCTTGCGGAGGAGATGGTCGCCGAGATCGCGGCGGCCGGCGTCAGCGAGCGCCAAGTTCCTCTCCACGTCGTGCGCGGCAAGCAGGAGCTAGACAGAGTCTTGGAGCCCAATGAGGATCTCGACCGCCCGAGCCGGCTGCAAATCCCTTTCATCCTCGATTGGTACCGGGCGCCCGCGAAGACGGACATGAACCTCGGGCTCGCGGTGGCCAACTACGATCGGAGGGCCTGCTACGATGCGGATGGCAAGCCGTACGAAGAGTGGCAATTCGGCCTGGCCCTCCGCCTCATCAACTACGAGAGCCGCCGCAATCACAGCAAGCTGACGTTGCTCTGGTTGATTCCCTGGGAGTTCTAAGAGCACGTTTCAGAATGAAGCCGTCGCCCCGAGGTCGAACGA
>JAKEFC010000237.1 GCA_022616235.1 Planctomycetota bacterium | reverse complement strand
GGATGAGAGTCTTTTGGATGGTCCAGTTCTTCTGCGCCTGCGGCAGCTCGGCGGGATCCTTCGGGTCGGGCGGGCGCTTGAACGGCAGCTTCTCGGGGGGCGGCACGTCGCCGAGCGAGGCCACATAGTCCTTCTCGAGCTTGGCGAAGTCATCCGCGAACAAGCTGATCCACCGCCCCAGCTCCGGATTCGCCCCCGCTCCCGGCAAGAATTCGCCGAACTTGGCGTCTCGTTCGCGGAAGATCGCTTTCGCCGCTTGGACGCTCTTCTCGATGTCGGCGCGCTCGGCGCGGCGCGCCTCGACGAGCGCGCTCGTCGGCACAGGCTCGCTCCCGGTGGCGTACTTGCGGAGGTCGCGGACCTTCTTCTCGAGCTTCGTCGCCTCGTCCTCCGCGAGCGTCCGCTTCTCGGAGATGACGAACACGTAGGTCCCGATCCAACCGGCGATCAACGCAATCAAGATTCCGGCGAAGACTTTGTCGTTCATTGCGCGTCATTCCTCTTGTTGCCTTGGTTCCGAGCAGCAGCGCCGCGCGCGAGCGCAACGAATTTCGTCCCCGCGAGTCCGCGAGCGAGCGAGGTTTTCGACGCTTTGCTCGCTCGCGTCATGGCGTCACCGCTCCGGCCGGCTGGTACCATTTCAGCTCGAATTCGAAGAAGTTTCCCTGCGGCTCGTCCCCGCGTCCCTTCGCATCGCTGCCGCTCAGCCGCGAGTAGATGAAGGTCGGATCCGGAGAGACGGGCTTGATCTTGACGGCCGGCTCCGACGCCGAAGCGGCTGCACCAAAGTACGCCTTGATCTTTTCGTCGAGTGTCCCCTTGATCTTCTTCTCGACGTTGTTCAGATTTTCGACGTCGGTAGCTTGCTGGTAGGTCATTCCGCGCACCGTGAAGGCGTAGGCGGGGATCGGCGGCGGTTCCTCCTTCTTCGACGAAGGCTTGTCGATTTCCCGCCCCTTGTCGTCGAGCAGAACCGGCTTGAAGTCAGCGAGGGTGAGCCAGACCTTCTGCGCGTTCAGCGCCTCCTGGTCGAAATCGAGTTCGCTGATCTTCGCTTCCCAGCCGGAATTCTCGAACCGATTGCTCTTTGTCTCCTCGTTGGCGAGCTGATTCCAAGTCTCGGCGAGCATCCCAAGTCCTTCGACCACCTGGCGGCGGTCGCGAACCGCCGCGCAGAGCCGCTCTCCCCCGTCGAGCCCGGCGGGCGCCGCGTTGATCTCCGCGATCGCTTTCGCAGCTTCCTCGATCGGCCCCAAGATGCGGGCCTTGTCCGCCGCTTCGTGCGCCGCATGGTATTGGCCGTCGTAGTAGAACCAGAGGCCGAGGAGCACGAGGTAGGTGGCGGCCACGGACGCGATCACGATCCGCTGCTTGCCGCGGAATTCGATCGCTTCCTTGCGCTCCCGCGGCAGCAGGTTGACGTGGCACTCCCCCTCCCCGAGGGCGTTGATCGCGTGGCCGACCGCCGGGGCGAACGACAGGAAATCCTGCTGCAGCAAGGCCACGTTGGAGTCGCGATTGACGCGGATGCGGTGGAAACCCTTCTCGACGTGCACTTGGAAGCGCAAGTGCTCCTGGAGGAATTTCTGGAGGCCGATGAGCCGCGCCGCATTGCCGAAGATGTATACGTCTTCGAACTTCACGTCGCCGGCCTGGGACTTGTAGAACCCGACCGAGCGGTGGATCTCGTTCACGAGATCCTTCAGCGTGGGTTGCACGACGCCGAAGATCTTTACCGCTTGCTCCGATTTCGTGGCGTTGATCTTCAGCTTCTCCGCTTCCTCGAAGCTCAATTTGAACTTCTCCACGAGCGCCTGCGTGATGTCGTTGCCGGCGATCGCGAGGTTGCGAACCCAGAAGCGCTTGCCATCGACGATCAAGAGATCCGTATGGTCCGATCCGATGTCGATGATCACGCTCGGCTTCGGCGGACGCACGTCGTAGAGCGCATAGTTCAGCAGTCCGAGATAGCCGACCGAGATCATCTCGATCGGAATGCCGTTCGACTCGTAGTCCTGGAGGAAATCGGCGATCACCTCCCCGCGCACCGCGAAGATGCCGACATCCTTCTCGGAGCCGGCGTCGCCGTTCTTGCAGACGTGGTAGTCCCAGATGACTTCCGCGATAGGAAAGGGAATCTGTTGCTGCGCCTCGTAGCCGATCATTTCGACCAGCTTCTTCGAATCGACCGGCGGCAATTGGATGAATCGCGAGAAAGCGGAATGTCCGGGGTGGGATGCGATCACCGGACAATTGATTACGTTGCGCTGGGCAAAGGTTCGAATCGCATCCTTCGACTGATGAGCGGAGTCGACGCCGTTCGAATCGCATCTGTAGTTGATCTTGTCGACGGCGAGGATCTCGAGGCTGTTTCTCTCCCGATGAACCTTGACGGCCTTTAGCGACGATTTCCCGACATCGAGGCTCCACACCGTCTGCGGTACGGTCATAACACCCCGTTCCCAACCGCCTCGTGAAGGCGGGTCGCGGCGTTGCGTGCGGGCCTTCCGAGGGGCGCCGCAGCGAGCCGCGACACTGTCTGCTTCATCGTTTCGCGAGCCTCCCGCGCCGCGCCGGGAAGCTCGCCGCTAGTCACCCCGCGATGACCGGGCTCCTGAGCGGGCTCATCGCGGACCCAAGTACGAACCGGAACGACGCTGCGCGACATCGCTCGGGCGGTCGGCGAATCGAGGAGGCCGCGCCGCGGCGCGCGAAGCGCCGCGAAATCGCCTCTTCGAATTGCCGGCCCACATTCACGATTCACGCAGCCGATGCAACTCAACGCTTCATGACATGGCGCGGCAAACGATCAGCCGCTGCACTTGCGCGTGCGGGGGTCATCGCCACGGGGCGTCACGAAGCTCGATGCCGGAAAATGGGCGCGGTCCAGGAAACACGCCGAGAAGATGCGCCTACGTTCGAGGCGCAGGAAGGGAAAGAGCGGTTGGGTGCAGTACCGTACGCGGCCTGCTCGGAGACGGTAGGAACCCCATCCAGACCTTCCCGAGCGCAACACTCGCGAGGTACGCCCCGTTGAGCATCCACCTCGCGAGGAACGGCCTCTCATCGCCGGTGCTCCTTGCACAACTCCCGAATCGGGAGGAGCGCCGGCCATGGAAACCCAATTCACACGATCCTCATCTCCCAGCGCGTGTTAGGTTCGAAGTATAGAGTTGGGCAGGGGTTTGTCAACAATGCCAGGCGTCCGAAAGGGCTTCGCAGGCGGGCCTTGCAGGGGCGCAATCTGCCCCCTTTGCGATCGTTTATTCTTTGGCACGAGTCAGCGGGGCAGCGGCAGACCCAACCGCTCCATCACTCGCTGCATGTCCTGCCAAGTGAGCTTCTTGTCCTCCGGAGTGCGGAGGAGATACGCAGGGTGGTAGGTCACCGCGACGGGAATCCCCTCGAACTCGTGAAAGACGCCGCGCAGGCTCCTGAGCGAGGCGCTGCGCCCTAGTAAGAAACATGCGGCGGGCCGCCCGAGCGCGACGATCATCTCCGGGCGGATCGCTCGAATCTGCCGCTTGAGATATGGCGTGCAGCAGCCGACCTCTCCGGGCGCCGGCTCGCGATTCTCCGGCGGGCGGCACTTCACGATGTTCGCGATATAGACCTCTTCGCGCGTGAGCCCCATCGCGGCCACGATCTTGTCGAGGAGCTGACCGGCACGCCCGACGAACGGCTCGCCGGCGAGGTCCTCGTCGCGCCCGGGCGCCTCCCCCACGAACATCAGCCGCGCTTGCGGATTGCCCGTCCCGAACACGGTGCGCGTGCGCGTGGTGGCGAGTCCGCAGAGCGTGCAGGCCGCCACTTCGGCGGCGCAGGCCGCGAGTTGCTCCACGATCGTTTCCCGCGGCAGGCGCTCCGGCGCGCTCGCTGCCGGCGCAGGCGCGGGCGCTGGCGCCGGCAACCGCGCTCCGGTTGCCGGCGCGGAGGCTCCCCGCGCGATTCTGCGAATTCCCCACGTGGAGAGCGCGGCGAGGTGCGCCGCGAGCACGGCGCGCGCTTCCGCTGCCGCCGCCGCGGTGGGCGGATCGTTAGCCGGCGCCATCGGGCCCAGCTCCATCGACTGTCGCCGCGCGATGCCGGCCCTGCCACTCCGCCGCGAGCACCTCTCCGGCGAAGCCGGCGATCGTCGCTTCGACCTCTTCGTTGCGCTCGGGCAGGCAGGGGTTGGCCGCGACCCGTACGGCGAACCCTTCGCGGCTCAGCCCCTCGGCGTGCTCGGTTCCGGCGGTTTCGATGAGTACGCGCATGCGAGAGCCGGTGCGGCGGCCGCGCTCGGCATCCGCAAGCTCCCGCTCGAGGGCGCGCGCCGCGCGCACGCGCTCGGCCTTCACCGCCGGGAGGACGTGCTCCCCGAAACGCGCGGCGCGGGTGCCGGAGCGCGGGCTGTATGGAAAGATGTGCATCTTCGCGAACCCCGCGCGCCGGCAAGTCGCGAGCGACTCGTCGAATTCGCGCGCGGTCTCGCCCGGAAACCCGATCATGAGGTCGGTCGCGATCATGGCGTGCGGCAAGCGCGCGCGGATGCGGTCGAGGACCCGCAAGTACTCCTCCGCGGTGTAGTCGCGCCGCATCCGCTCGAGCACCGAGTTGGAACCGCTCTGGAGCGGAACGTGAAAGAACGGACAGTACGCATCGTCCGTCGCGAAGAGTTCGAGCAGTTCCGGCGTGAACGCACCCTCGCCGATCGACGACAGCCGGAGCCGGAGCAGTCCCGGCAACCCTCGAAGAGTTCGAAGCAGCTCGGAAAGCGTCGTCCGCTCCGGCAGATCCTTGCCGTATTGCGAGAGGTGGATCCCCGTCAGCACCAGCTCTCGGTGTCCCGCCGCGACCATCGCGCGCGCTTCGACGATCACGTCGGCGTGCGCGCGGCTGTGCGACTTGCCGCGCAGGAACGGAATGATGCAATAGCTGCAGAAGGAGTCGCAGCCGTCATGGACCTTGAGGAAGGCCCGCGTGCGCCCCGTGAAGCGCTCGGCGCGCAAACGGAAGATGGCGCGCGATCGCCGGTCGCGCACGCGGCGGAGCGCCGCGCCATCGATCAGCGCCGGAATCTGGTCCTTCTCCTCGTTGCCGACGATGTGCGCGACACGCGGAATCGCGGCCATGGCGGCACGGTCCTCGGCGCTCAAGCAGCCGGTGACGATGATCAGCGCGCGCGGATTTCGGCGCGCGAGGCGCCGCACGCGAGACACTCCTTCCGCGCCGGCCGTGCTCGTCACCGTGCAGCAATTCACGACGGCGAGGTCGACCGCTTCCGCATCCGTTCTCTCTTCGTAGCCGAGTGCGACGATCGATTCGCGGAGCGCTTCCGTCTCGTAGAAGTTGATCTTGCAGCCGAAGGTAACGAAGGCGCAGGTGGGCTTGCCGCGACCATTCGGCGGACAGGTTGGAGGCGCCGGAAGTGCGGCGGGGAGCGATTGCATGGAGGCAGCTTACTCGCGGCGCGGGGCCGCGCCCAGGGCGCGCTCCAATGCGGCGATCACGCGCTCGCGCTCCTCCGCGGAGAGCGACGGGTAGATCGGGATGCTGAGCGCCCGCGTGTGCGCTTCGGCGGCCCCCGCGAAGCCGGCGGGATCGAGCCCGAGGTAGTCGTGGAGCGGTCGAAACACCGGCGGCTTCGCTTCGATGCCGGAGTGCTCGAGATCGCTCGCGACGCGATCTCGCTCGCCGGCATCGCGGAGCCGTAGCGCGAAGCGAAAGTAGATCGGGTCGGTTTCGGGGGCAGGCATTTGGGTCTCGATCCCGAGGCGCCCACACGCGGCGCGATAGCGGGCGGCGTGCTCCGCGCGCGCGGAGCGAAAGCCGTCGAGATGTGCGAGCTGCGCGCGTCCGAGCGTGGCGGCGACGTCGGAGAGTGGGTAGTTGAAGGCGGGGCGCCAACTCGCGCGGTTGTCGTACGCCAAGAGGTCGCAAAGCTCGCGATAGAAGGACTCATCGCGCGTCACGACCATCCCCCCCTGCCCGGTCGAGATCACTTTCGTGGCGTAGAAGGAGAATACCGCCGCGCGTCCGGACACCCCGACCTCGTTGCCGCGGATACGGGCACCGAGCGCCATTGCGCAGTCCTCGATCACGGGGATCGGCAGGTCCCACGCGTGGAGCGGCACGGGGAACCCGAGCAAGTGCGGCACGATCGCGCAGGCGACCTCTTCCGCGCGCAATCCCGCGCGCGCGAGTGCTCGGCGCGCCGAAGCGGCGGTCATGTTGAAGGTGTGCGGGTCGACATCGGCGACGACGGGGCGCGCGCCGCTGACATCGACCGCATGGAGAACGGCGGCGCACACGTAGCTCGGAACGAGCACAGGAGCGCCGCGCGGCACTCCCACGGCCTTCAGAGCGAGGTGGAGCGCCGCGAATCCGCTCTGCACCGCGAGTGCGTGGAGCGGCGCCCCGCTGGGCGCGAGCCGCCGCGCGAACTCCTCCTCGAAGGCGCGGCGCTCTTCGCCGCTCGCGTGGCGGCCGGAGCGAATCACTGCGGCGGCCGCCTCGGCCATCCCGGGGACGATCGTCGGACGGGAATGGGGAATCCGCTCAGGGTTTTTCATCTCGCGCTTCCAGGAAGCACCACGAGCGATGCCGCGCGCGAATGTCGAAGGCGGGCGGCTCCTCCCGGGAGCAGCGCGGCATGACCTTTGGACAGCGCGTGTGAAAGCGGCAACCGCTCGGCGGGTCGATCGGGCTCGGCACGTCGCCCATGAGGATCGTGCGCTTCGATT
This sequence comes from Planctomycetota bacterium, assembly GCA_022616235.1. GTDB lineage: Bacteria > Planctomycetota > UBA8108 > UBA1146 > JAKEFC01 > JAKEFC01. The sequence goes on along the minus strand of JAKEFC010000237.1, from coordinate 2,197 downwards.
CGCGGTGCGGCTCGGGAACGGGCACCGCGGAGAGGAGCGCGTTCGTGTAGGGGTGGCGAGGGTCGCGGTAGAGGTCGAGGGCGGCGGCCTCTTCGACGATGCGGCCGAGGTACATCACGATCACGCGGTTGCTGATGTGCTCGACGACGGCGAGGTCGTGGGCGATGAAGAGGTACGAGAGATGGAACTCCGCTTGCAGGTCCATGAGCAGATTGACGATCTGCGCCTGGATCGAGACATCGAGCGCGCTCACCGCTTCGTCGCAGACGATGAACTCGGGATCGAGGGAGAGCGCCCGCGCGATCCCGATGCGCTGTCTTTGCCCTCCGGAGAACTCGTGCGGATACCGGTTCAGGTGGTTCTTGGCATCGAGGCCGACGCGCTCGAGGAGGTACTCGACGCGTTCCCTCTGCTCCTTGCGGCTCCCGAGCCCGTGAATGCGCGGACCCTCGCCGATGATGCTCGCGATCGTCATGCGCGGGTTCAACGAGCCGTAGGGGTCTTGAAAGATGATCTGCATCTTGCGCCGGAGCGCGCGGAGCGCGGCGGCGTCGATCGACTGGATGTCGACGCCGTCGAAGCGGACCGTGCCGGCGGTCGGCTCGATGAGGCGCAGGATCGCGCGGCCGACGGTCGTCTTGCCGCAACCCGATTCGCCGACGAGCCCCACCGTCTCCTGGCGCTGGACCGTGAATGAGACATCGTCGACCGCCTTCACTTGGCCGACGGTCCGCGAGAAGACCCCCTTACGGACGGGGAAGTACTTTTTCAGGTTTTTCACCTCGAGGACCGGCACCCCCGCGGGGGGCGCTTGGACCGGTGCTCCCGGACTCGCGGCCGGCGCGGCATCCTCGCTCGTCATGTCGTGGCCGCCTCTCCGGCGGCGACGAGCCGCGGGATCTCGGAGAGGCGCAGGCACGCCGCGGTGTGGCCGGGGCCGACGCTCTCCAGGGCCGGCTCGATTTCGGCGCAGCGCGCCTCCGCGTAGGGACAGCGCGGCCGGAATTTGCACCCGGAGGGGAAGGCGAGGGGATTCGGCACGTTGCCCGGAATCACTTCGAGGCGCCGCTTGCGCGTGCCCAGCCGCGGCAGCGAGCGAAAGAGCCCCAAGGTGTACGGGTGGCGCGGGGCGCGGAAGAGGTCGCCGACAGGCGCGCACTCCACCACCTTGCCCGCATACATCACCGCCACGTAGTCCGCCATCTCCGCGATGACGCCGAGATCGTGCGTGATGAGGAGGATCGCCATGCGCCGCTCGCGCTTCAATTCGCGCAGGAGATCGAGGATCTGCGCCTGGATCGTCACGTCGAGCGCGGTCGTCGGTTCGTCCGCGATGAGGAGCGCCGGGTCGCAGGCGAGCGCCATCGCGATCATGACGCGCTGCTTCATGCCGCCGGACATCTGATGCGGATAGTCGTCGACGCGCGATTCCGGCGTCGGGATCCCGACGCGCGCGAGCATGTTGATCGCCCGCATGCGCGCCTGCGACTTCTTCAGTCCCTGATGGAGCATGAGCGCCTCGCCGATCTGATCGCCAACCCGGAACACCGGATTCAAGCTGGTCATCGGCTCCTGGAAGATCATCGAGATCCGGTTCCCGCGGATCGCCCGCACCGCGCGATCGTCGAGCTGCACGAGGTCTTTGCCGTCGAAGAGGATCTTGCCCGAGACGATGCGCCCGGGCGGCTGCGGGATCAGCCTGAGGATGCTCATCGCCGTGACAGACTTGCCGCAGCCGGATTCCCCCACGACACCGAGGGTCTCGCCGCGGCGGATCTGGTAGCTGACGCCGTCCACCGCCTTGACCACGCCGTCATCGGTGTAGAAGTAGGTGCAGAGGTCTCGGATGTCGAGGAGCGGCGAGTCGGGAGCGTCCGCGCCGGCGGAACCCGTCATCTAGCGCTCGCTTCGCGCGCGCTCGGCCGCGGCGTCGAGGTGCGCGATCGCCTCGATCTCCACGGCCGCGCCCGCGGGCAACGCGCTCACGCCGATGGTCGCGCGCGCGGGAGGATCCTTGGGAAAGTACTCCGCGTAGATGCGATTCATCTCGGCGAAGGTGCCGAGATCGCGGAGGTAGACGGTGGTCTTGACGATCTGGTCGAGGCGGCCGCCAGCCGCGCCGACGACGTGGCAAAGATTCTCGAGCGCCTGCCGCGTCTCCGCGGCGACGCCACCCAGCACGAGCTGGCCGCTCTTC
>JAKEFC010000236.1 GCA_022616235.1 Planctomycetota bacterium | reverse complement strand
TGATATTATTGGTGCAGATCGTCTCGGGAGTGCCGCCGGTCCGGACACAGTGGATGAACTCGCGCATCAGGCCCACGTGACCACCGACCTTGCTGCCGGGATCGCACGCGGGAATCTCGACGTCGCGAAGTTTGGAATTGAAGCCGCCTCTTTCGGCGACGACCTGCGCTTCAAACTTGTCCGTACCGTCCCATTTCACGCTGCCGCTAACGCCGAGCACGCGCCAGTCGCTCTCCCATTTCGTGTGCAACCCCTCGCAACTCCATGCGCCCCGGTAGTTGTAGATGATGCCGTTGGTCATCTCGAAGATCGCCACGGCGGACGCGTTGTGATCGTACCACGAGCCTTGCGGATTCCATTCCTTGCAGTAGACCGCTACGGGATCGGCAGCGGTGAGGAATCGAGCGGCATCGAACGTGTGGATCGCCATGTCGAGCACGAGCGGATGCTCCATGCGGTCGCGGAACCCACCGAAGTGCGCGCCGATGAAGAAATCACTATACAGCGTCGTGATCGGTCCGATGGCACCGGACGCTAGAAGCGCTTTCAGCCGACGAATGTTCGGGTCGTACCGGCGATTCTGGATGACGGTGTAAATCTTGCCGGCTTGCTTCGCTGCCGCGACCATCTTGCGCGCGTTGTCCATTGAATCGGCCAACGGTTTCTCGCCGAGCACGTGACAGCCGAGTTGCAAGGCCGTCGTCACTACGGACAGGTGTGCTTCGGGGATCGTGCAATCGAAGACGACGTCGGCGCGGGTCTGTTGAATGATTGATTTCATCTCCGTGCCGGTAACGGCTTGTGCGAGGCCGAACTCCTGCGACCGTTTGCGCGCGGCCTCCTCGCGGATGTCCACGAGCCCGACTATTTCGACGCCGGGAGTTTCTTTGGCTGCGTTGAGCCATGCCGTACTCATCCCGCCGCAACCAACCAGGACCGCTCGAACTGTTTCTTGCATGTCCGAATGACAATAGGAACGTGTTAAGGAAGCAAGCTAAAGCTTGAACTCCGAACGAAAGCGTTCGCACCTCTAGCGTTTGGAGTTCAAGCTTCAGCTTGTCTGGCTAGTTTCCGCCTCCAGCAAACGAATTACCTTCCGCGTGTGCTGCACCTTCACCGCGTACAATCTCGCCATCGGTACGGTTGGCGTATCGAGGCGGAGGCTGAGATCAAGGCGGTCATCGCCGCGAAGATTGGTCCATGCCCGGCGGCTGTTCGCGAGTTCACGCTGTGCGATGACATGCATCCCCTTGAGCGCGCGCCGGCGCTCGACCTTGAGATCTTCACGCGAATAGGCATCGCGTTCCGTTGCTTCCACGCGAGATCGCAGCAGGTAAAACTCCTCGGCATTGGCCCAAGTTCGCCACGTGCAGGAGAGGTGGCGCAAGATTCTCCGCTCGCTTGCGAAGTTCGCCCGCCGATGACGCGGCACAAAACGCTCAACTGATTCGTACAAAGGAAGCGCCCGGTCCCAGGCCCTGGACGCGCGGCGCGCGCATTCCGCGGTGACTTGGAACGGATCGCGTCCCTTCGGCACAATCTGCGGACGGATGAGGTTCTCCTCGTACGGCAGCGGGCGACGTTGGACGCGATCGGTCTGCGTCGAAAACCCTTCGCCTTCGTAGAAGTGATAGCCAAGAAATGTGTCGTCGAGCTTCTCATCCTTACGCAGCAGCAGCGGGTTCGCCGAGCCCATGAACTGAACGCGGGAGTAATAGCCCATGAGATGGATCGGCAACATCTCCAATGCTTCGCCGAAGAGCCGGTAGGCTCGACGAACTTTCGGCTTGGCCCGCGCGCCGAAGTCTCGCACGATCATCTGATCGAGCAGCTTGCCCAGATCGGGCGCGGGATTCCAGAGTTGCCACGCGGCCAGCTCCATCGGAGGCGCGTCGTTGAACCCGAACAGCGGCCAGCCCATGTGAATGTCGCGCGCGGACGATCGTTGCAGCAACGCCCAACGCCGGTCCCAGTGCTCCATGACCGGCAGGTACGGCATGAACCCGGCCTCCCAGGCCTGGAGCGACTCGGTCTTCACGCAGACGCGGATGCCAGCCCTCTTCGCTACCGCAGCCTGGTGGCGAAACCGAGAGGATGGTCCGACGAAACTGGACGAGTAATCCCAGATGTGACGAAAGACGCCCGGCGCGCCGCGAACGGCTTGTGTGCCTTCCTTCTCGATCTCCAACACGTGCACTGCGCCGTTGCGCAAGCGGCGAATGAATCGCTCCATCTCTTTTCTTGAGGCGTTCCAAACGCGCTTCGATTCCGCCGTGTACGGCCACGCGAGGACCTTTGCCTTGGGAGCGACGCGATGCACCCGGTCGGCCACCGCATTGACGAGATCAGCAGCGACATCCGCTGGATGACGCGAGCCGCATCGCGGGCAGGGATTGCGCCCTTCGGCATCGCGCACGGGACGCATCGCGCAATGCGTGAAGGATTCCCCACCCACGATTGCGATTATGCCACCAAGGCCCGGCACGTCGCGGAAGACTCGTTCCCAGCCGCGGGCGATCAATTCGAGTCCCTCCTCGCTACCGGTGCAGATCGGACAGATTTCGCCCGTGAAGATCGGCGCGCCTTTGAGCCGTGGTTTGCGACGGAACAAAGGATGATCGGGAAGCAGTCGGAAATTGTCGCCGTGGAGCACGATGGAAAGCCCGCTCTCGCCGGCAACCTTTACGATTTGTCGCAAGCGGCCAAGATTCTCCCGTCCTCGTGCGTTCGAGATCTCGGGATAACGTGGGTCATGGAAGTAATCGCCAAGCTTGG
>JAKEFC010000035.1 GCA_022616235.1 Planctomycetota bacterium | reverse complement strand
CGCCACGGCCGCCATCGGCGGCGCGACCCCATTGCCCCTCCTCGCTTCCGGGTGGATCGTGGTGGAAGGGGATCCGGGCGGCGAGCTGATCCTGCCGCGCCGCCCGCACTGGCCGCGGCACCCGCCCAGGCATCCCCCGCACCCGATCCCGCGGCCGCCCATGTGGACGCTCGAACTCGCCGCCGAGGACATCGCCGCGACGATCGAGAACCACGACGCGCAGGTCGAGGTGAAAGCGCGCTTCCGAAATCCCTGCGCGCGCGACCTCGAGGGCACCTATTACTTCCCTCTCCCCGCCGGCGCACGGATCGACGCCTTCCGCGCCGTCCTCGGGGGCAAGGACCTCGCGGGGGAGATCCTCGATCGCGGCGAAGCGGCGCGCATCTACGAAAGCCTCGTCCGGAACACTCTCGATCCAGCGCTCCTCGAGCACTACGGCGACGGCATGTTCCGCGCTCGTATCTTCCCGATCCCCGCTTCGGGCGAAGCCGCGATCACGGTCCACTACCGGATGCTCGTGCCGCGCGAGAACGGCTTCTATCGCTTCGAGTATCCGCTCGGCGCCGAAGGCGGCGGTTCCCAGCGCTCGACATCGAAGATCAACGTGCGTATCGCCGCGGACGCCGAGCTTCGCAGCGTCACATCGCCCAGCCATCCCATCACCATCACGCGCCCCGCGAAGAACCAAGCCACCGCGACCTACACGAGCGAAGTCTCCGCCAAGCGCGGCACTTTCCTCATCGACTACCTCACCGCCGGCGATGGCATCGCCGGCGGCGTGCGCGCCTTTCGGGAAGCGGGGACGCCGGGATACTTCCTGCTCCGCCTCTCGCCGTCCTCGGAGCCGCCGCCGAAGCGGCCGCCCGCGAGCGTGATCTTCGTCCTCGACACCTCCGGTTCGATGGCGACCGGCGGCAAGATCGAGCGCGCCAAGCAAGCGCTACACTCCGCGCTCGCGCGCCTCGGCGCCGAGGACACCTTTCGACTCATCACCTTCGCCGGCCAAGTCCGCTCGCACACCGAAGGCGCGATCGCGGCTACGCCGGAGAACCTCGCGAGCGCCAAGCAGTTCATCGACTCCCTCATCGCTCGCGGCGGCACCGACATCTGCGCCGCGCTCGAACACGCCCTCGCCGCCGCCGGCGGCGCGCCAGAGGGCGCGGCAATCCTGCTCCTGAGCGATGGCGCACCCACGGTGGGGGTCACGGACATCGCCCAGATCGCGAGCCTGATCACGAAGCGCGCGGGCGGCGACTACCGCCTCCACGTCTTCGGAGTGGGGGAGGACGTGAACACCGTGCTCCTCGATGACTTAGCGCGCAAGAATCGCGGCAGCCGCACGTACCTCCGCGGCGACGAAGGGATGGAGCTGGCGATCACTGGCCTCCTCGACAAGTTGCTCTATCCCGTGCTCACGGACACCAAAGTCACGGCGACCGGCATCCAACTCCTCGGCCTCGAACCTCCCGGCTCGCACGATCTCTTCTCCGGCGAAGATCTCATCCTCACGGGGCGCTACGAAGGGAGCGGGGCTGGAACTCTCGCCGTCGCCGGCAACGCCGCCGGCGAGCGGCGCACCGTCGTCTTCTCGGCGCATTTCCCGAGCCACGGCGGCCAGGAGGAAGCCGCGTTTCACTGGGCGCGGCTCCGGATCGATACGCTCCTCGATGAGCTGCGCAGCGCCGGCCATCCCGCCGGCGATCCTCGCCGGAAGGAAATCATGGATCTCGGGCTCCGCTTCGGGATCGTGACGCCGTTCACGTCGATCCTAGTCCGCGAGCCGACCGGCCTCGTCGCCGAGCGCGTGGGGGAGAGGCTCCGGGAGGCGCCGCGCGCGCGCGCGCGACTGGAGGCGGAAGAGAAAGGCTTCAAGGAATCGACCGGCGCGGATGCCTTCGGCTACGCGAAGCGGAAGGCGGAAGAGCATGGCGCCCTCGCAGGCGGCCGCGCCTCCGCGCCGAGCGCCGAGGCGTACGACGAACAGGCGTTGCGGGAACTCGAAGAGAGCCTCTGCGACGTGCGCGCGGCAGGGCGAGCCTTCGTCATCATCGACGAACACCTCGTCGACTGCGCCCTCGATCGCGCCCAAATCTCCGCGCCGGAACTCGTCCTCGCCTTCGGCTCCGACGACTACCTCGCGTTCCTCCGCGACAACCCCGATGCTCGCGAATTGCTCGCGGCCGCGCCCGCGCTCATCTTCGCATGGAAAGGAAGGATCGTTCGCATTGACAATGCCGCAGAGTAGCCGCGCGCATCGGGCGCCGACGCTTCACTCACCGTTCCGGCGCGGCTACCCGCACTCGAATTGGAAGCACGAGCGGGTTTCCTCCGCGGGCTTTTCGCCGCAGTCCGGGTAGGGCGCGGGAGGTGCAGCGCCTCCTAGGAAGAGAAACGCCGCCGTCTCGATGACGTCGAGCAGCGTGAGACCGCCGTCCGCGTCGAAGTCGATGGCGGCTTCACAGGAGTGATCGTCCCCCGCGAAGATGTACATCGCCATTCGAATCACATCGACCAGCTCGATGAGGCCATCGCCGGTCGCGTCGCCGCGCACGAAGATCGGCTTCGGCACCGCGCCGAAGTGGTAAAACGCGCTCTGCGCCGCGTCGTGCCGGAGATTCGGCCACACGACTGAAATCGGCTCCTCGCCGTCCGACGTTACCGTGAACACGTGAATCTCCGGACCGTTGACCACGACGATCTCCATGTTGCCGTCGAGGTCGAGGTCGCCCATTGCGGTCGCGTAGGGAGTCCACATGTTGTATGTCTCCGCGAGATTCTCAGGAAAGCCGTCAAGCTCAATAAGTTCAGCATCGAAGAGATGAATCGAGTTCACTCCGCCGCCCACGTCGTGGAGATTCGAGTAACTCGCAATTTCGTTAACGCCGTCCCCACTTACGTCTCCAATG
>JAKEFC010000235.1 GCA_022616235.1 Planctomycetota bacterium | reverse complement strand
CGATCGCCTCCACATCGACTCGCTCCACGCCGCCGCCGGCTGCTCCTACGGCGGCATGGTCGCGCTCGAGCTTGCCGCGCGCGCGCCGGAGCGCATGGAGCGTTGCATCGCGATCGCCGCGGCGCCCGAGACGCGCCCGATCGCCACCGCCTGGCGCTCGCTGCAAAGGCGCCTCGTCCGGCTCGGCGCCGCGCACGGCTGCGCCGGCGAAGCGCTCGCCATCGCGCGCGCGCTCGGCATGACGACCTACCGCTCCGCCGCGGAGTTCGAGCGACGCTTCGTGAAGGAGCCCGCGTGGCGGGGCGGCCGCGCGTTCTTCGCCGTGGAGTCTTACCTCGAAGCGCGCGGCGAGCGCTTCGCGCGCGAGTTCGACGCCGCGGCGTACCACTGCCTCTCGGAATCGATCGATCTCCACAAGATCGAGCCGGAAGCGATCGGAGTGCCGACGACGGTGATCACTTTCTCTACCGATCAGCTCGTGCCGCCGGAACAGGGACGAGAGCTTGCGGAGCGCATTGCCGCGCCCGCACGCCACGTCGCGATCGAATCCGAGTACGGCCACGATGCGTTTCTGAAGGAGCTGGAGCCGCTCGCGCGCGAATTGCGGCGCGCGCTGGAGGAGGTGCGCCCATGAGCGAGCGACCGTTCGTAGCGCGGGCGCGCACCCGCGTAGTGCGCGCCGGCGTCGAGGCGGACGCCGCCACCGGCGCGGTGATGCCGCCGATCCACCTCTCGTCGACCTTCGCCTTCGAGCGGCTCGGGAAGCCGCGCGCGTACGACTACACGCGCACGCGGAATCCGACGCGAGACCAGCTCACAAGTGCGCTCGCGGAGTTGGAAGGCGCGGCGGGAGGAGTGGTGACCGCGAGCGGCATGGCCGCGATCGCCGTCGCGCTGAAGCTTGGCAAGGCGGGCGGCGCCGTCGTCGCCCCTCACGACGGCTATGGAGGGACCTATCGCTTGCTCAAGGCGCTCGCGGCGCGCGGCGAGATTCGGTTCCTCGTCGTCGATCAGACGGATCTCGGCGCGGTCGAGAGCCTGCTCGAGCGCGAGGGCGAGGTCGCAGTCGTATGGATGGAATCTCCGAGCAATCCGCTCCTCCGCATCACGGACCTCGCCGCGGTGATCGCGCTCGCGAAGCGGCGCGGCGCGCTCGCGATGGTGGACAATACGTTTCTGTCGCCGGCGCTGCAGAATCCGCTCGCGCTCGGCGCGGACGTCGTCGTCCACTCGACGACGAAATACCTGAACGGCCACAGCGACGTGGTCGGCGGCGCGGCGCTCGCCGCGAGCCCCGAGCACGCGGCCGCGCTCGCGTGGTGGGGAAACTGTCTTGGGGTCACGGGTGCGCCATTCGACAGCTTTCTCACGCTCCGCGGCATCCGCACGCTTCACCTCCGGATGGCGGCGCACGAGGAGAACGCGCGGGGGCTCACGGAGCTGCTCGCTTCGCACGGCGCGGTGCGCCGGGTCTACTATCCCGGGCTACCGGCGCACCCAGGGCACGAGATCGCGCGCCGTCAGCAGCGCGGATTCGGCGCCATGCTCAGCTTCGAGCTGGAGGCAGCGGACGAAGCGGGCGTGGCGGCGTTCCTCGAGGGCCTGCGCTGCTTCTCGCTCGCGGAATCTCTGGGCGGCGTGGAGAGCCTGATCTGCCACCCGGCGACGATGACGCACGCCGCGATGGACGCGGAGGCTCGCAGCGCCGCCGGGATCACGGGCAATCTGCTGCGGATCTCCGCCGGGATCGAGGACCTTGCAGATCTTCGCGCGGATCTCCTCGCGGCGCTCGACCGCTCCGCGGCGCGGGGCCACTGGATAGCATTCCCGGCGGCAGAGCACGACAATGGCTCCGTCAAGGGCTCCAAGCGCCAGGGAGGCACGCGATGAAGAGCCGCGCTTTCATACTCATCTTCGCATCGTTGGCACTGCTATTGAGCCTGGGACTCCTGCTTCGCAGCGATCGTTCTGGAGATTCCACTGCCACGCCGCAGGAGATCGTACGAGCGGGCGCTCCGGGCAGTGAAGCACTGCCGCCCGCGGAATTTGCGAATTCCGAGGTCGAAGCCGAGTTGGCGCTTTCCGAGACTCCATCGGCCACAGTTCCTGCTGGCGCGCCCACCGCCGGAGAGAGCATCTTCGTGGAGGGGACCGTCGTCGTGCTCGACGCCGGCGGCACCGAGCACGCGTCGGAGGATGGCGCGTTCGTCGTGAACGCTTGGAGCGATGCGGTCGGTGAGCAGAAATTCGACGTTCAGGTGACTGCAGGCCGCTGGTCGGCAGAGATCCCAGCCCACCGCCACATTGCGATCGAGAGTATCGTGATGAACGGGCGCCGTGCGGAGCCGAGCGTGCGCGGATACGGGTCGCTCCCCGAGGACCGCCACCTCGAGGTACGCGCGGGATGGATCGAGACCCAATACTTGCACGTAATTTCCGCGGACACGGGGCGGGAGCTGAGCGACGTGATGGTCGTCACGTCGCGAGAACACGACTACTCTTCAGCCGAACATCCCGGGCCACGTTCGGAGTACAAGATCGTCCTCGATGGGCAACAATCTCCCTTCGAGATCCTATTGCTCGGAAACATCTCTAACTACTGGATCGGTGCGCCGGGCCACGCTTGGGAGCGCGTGAAGCCGGATCCGAGAGTGGGGGCAGATCGAACCGTTGCGCTCGACGCGGCGGGAGAACTTGTCATCGAGCTTGCCGGAGAGCCGGCGGAACAGGGACTCCGGTTGAGCATCAGGCGCCATCGGGAAGAAGAGCCTCGAAGCGCTGCCGAAACGGAGGCGCTCGAGGCAGCGGCGAAGGCGGCTGGGATCGAAGGCTTGAGCCGAAGTATCAATACTTCGCTAGTGGCGATCTGCGATCCGGGCGATGGGAACGAGATCCTGATTCCGCAATTGCGTGCTGGCCACTACGCGATCGATGCCGGCTTGGGGAATTGGGTCCCGAGTCACATGGTACTAGCCACCGCGCAGGTCGACGTGCAAGCCGGCATGCAAAGTCGCGTGCGACTGGAGCTGAAGGCCGCTCCGCCTGTGCCGAAAGCGATCGAGCTTGCAGGGACAATCATGGTGCCGGATGCCTGGGGACCGATCGCTCCGGAGTTTTTGATGTTTCCACTGGACGACGTCGCACGCGGCCGGCAGGAGATGGTGTTCGTGCCCCGCACCCAATTCCGTGCGGTGGAAGGCAGCCCATGTGTCTTTGCTTGGACGGCGGGAAGCGTCCTAGCTGGACGCTATCACCTACACGTGGAACCCCTCGGGTATCATGAGATCGTGACGATCCAGGAGCTGGAGGGGACCCCGCTCGAGATCACCGTGCCGGAACCGGGCACTCTGTGGGTGGAAGTCGTTGGCGCGGACAGCGGCGAGCAAATTCGAGACGCCAGAGTGTCCTGGCATGTCGCGCTGCCGAACGAAGTAACGGCCAAGGGATTTTCACCCGAAGACGCGAAGTTCGACGATGAGAGCGGTCGCTATGAAATTCGGGCACCCATTGGAGAGATCAAGGTTTCAGTGGGTGCAAGCCTGTTCGCACATGCGCGGTTGGACGTCGAAGTCGAGCTCGAGGAGCAGTTCCGGCGCGTGGAGCTACGGCGTGAGTGGGCAATTGCAATTCGTGCCATTGACCCGGATGGACACCCGATCGAAGGAAGGCTCGTGCGGGCGACGGTGGAGGGTGCGGGCAACTTTGGTCAATGGGGAAAAAGGTGGTCTCACGGCAGTTTCGAATTCAAAACCTGGGTGGCGGCGCCGGGCCTCTACCGGGTGAAACTCAACCCTATCGAAGGATACGTGGCTCCCCCGCCGCCCGAGGTCACTGTCGGCGAAGACGGCGCGGTGGTCACCTTCGAGCTGGTGCCGAGCCGCTGAGAGGAATCGTATGCGTGTCCTTGCGGTCGCCTGCACCTCGATGCTTTTCCTATTGGGCGAGACTGCAGAGTCTCCCGAAGCCGCAGTGCAATTCGAAGAAGCAAAGAAGTTGTTCGCCGACGAAATGTACGCCGAGGCCAGAGCGGCTTTCGAGCGTAGCCGCCAAGGGGCTTCGAAAGAGCAGCGTGAAGAGATCAATCGCTGGATCGAGGCGTGCCGCGGCGGCGTAGAGTTCGCAAAGGTCGACGAACTAATGAATCAAAAGAATTGGCAAAAGGCATTGAAGGAACAACAGCGGCTGGAAGAGAAGTACTCGGCAACCGCCCTTGCCCCTAGGTTGGCGGAGGCATACGCCAAGATCTCGGACCACCTCTTCTACTACGTGGCGACCTTCGAGGAGGACCCGCCCGAGCCCGAGAAAGCGCTTTATCCGCTCCCCAAGAGTCGCAGTCTCAACGAAGACTCCCGCTACGTGCGGCGCGGGAAACGATCGATCATGTGGCGCATCACTGCAGGCTCGGATAGGTCGGAAAGATACCAGCGTCTGGGGCAAGTCGATGGGTCCAAGTTGGACCAGTGCTCCACGCTCAAGCTTTCGATCTTCTATCCAGCGAGCCGAGGCAGCATCAAGCTTTTGCTCGTCATGGCGCGCAACATGGACGAGGTGAAGACGAAGGGTGAACGATTCGTGGGAGAAGGACTGCATTACGTATTGATCGCGGACAAAGGCGGTTGGAACGACGTTTCGATTGACCTCTCGAAGTTATCGAATTCTGGCGATTTCGCCATGAACGAAGTCAAGGAGATGGGAGTGATCGTCCTTGGCACGAATACCGACGTCGTGTATTTCGACGAAGTCTTTTTCGTGCGCCGCTAGCCCAGGTTGCGCAGTTTGGCCTCCAAAGATGGCCCAGCGCCCAACCCAGAGCGGCTGGCGGCCTCTCGGGGCAATTGTCGACACTACATTTTCTT
>JAKEFC010000234.1 GCA_022616235.1 Planctomycetota bacterium | reverse complement strand
CTAACTTGAGCCTCCAAAGTCAACTTCCCGGCCTCCTTGCCTCAGAGAACTCGAGCCGACTGCCGGAATCGAATCGACCGCGAACTCGAGCGAGGCGCCGACGCCTGGCTACGGCGATTCGGTGAGGGACTTGAGGAGGAATCCCTGGGCGTTCATGGGGGGGGCGCCGTCCGCGGCGAAGCGCTGGTAGCTTCCATCGGGCTGCAGCTCCCAGGTCTGGGTGTTGTCGTCGAGGTAAGGCTTCAGTCCTTCGTCGATCACGCGCTTCTTCAACCGCTTGTTGTCGATCGGGAAGCACACCTCGAAGCGCCGGAAGAAGTTCCGGTCCATCCAGTCCGCGCTCGAGCAGAGGGTCAGCTCCTTGCCTTCCGCAAAGAAGTAGTAGATGCGACTGTGCTCGAGGAACCGCCCCACGACGGATCGCACCGAGATATTGTCCGAAAGCCCCGGCACTCGCGGGCGCAGGCAGCAGATGCCGCGCACGATGAGGTCGATCTTCACTCCCGCTTGAGAAGCGCGGTAGAGCGCGCGGATGATCTGCGGCTCGATGAGCGCGTTCAGCTTCGCCGTGATCTGGGCCTTGCGCCCCGCTTGCGCCGCCGCCGTCTCGTTCTCTATGTAATTGAGCAGCGTACTGTGCAGCGTGAACGGCGACTGCAAGAGGCGATTCAACCGGCTCACCTTGCCGAGTCCGGTGAGCTGCTGGAACAGGTTGTGCACATCTTCGCCGATCTCCTCGTTGCAGGTCAGGAGCCCGAAGTCCGTGTAGGCGCGCGTCGTGCCGACGTGGTAGTTCCCCGTCCCGATGTGAACGTAGCGCCGGAGCACGTTGCCGTCGCGCCTGACGACGAGGAGCATCTTCGCGTGCGCCTTGTACCCGACGATGCCGTAAGAGACGCGCGCCCCCGCATCTTGCAACCGCGTGGCGAGGTCGATGTTCGCGGCTTCCTCGAAGCGCGCGCGCAGCTCGACGACCGCGGTGACTTCCTTCCCCGCGCGCGCGGCTTCGACGAGCGCATCCATGAGCGGCGATTCCGGCCCGGTGCGATAGACCGTCTGCTTGATCGCGAGCACCTGCGGGTCGCGCGCGGCCTCGCGCAACAACTCCACGACGGGCACGAGCGATTGGTAGGGGTGGTGGAGCAGGATGTCGCCTTCGCGGATCAGGTCGAAGATGTTCGTCCCTTGGGTGAGCGGCGCCGGCGTCGCCGGCACGAACGGACGGTACTTGAGGTCGGGGCGGTCGACCAAGTCGTAGAGTGCGCTCAAGCGATTGAGGTTCACCTGCCCGTTGACCTTGAAGAGGTCGTCGCGCTCCAGATGGAACTGCTCGAGGAGGAAGTCCTGCATCTCTTCCGAGCAGGTGTCCGCGACCTCCAGCCGTGTGGCGGCGCCGAAACGACGGCTGAGCAGCTCACCCTTGAGCGCGCTCGACAAGTCGTCCACCTCTTCCTCGTCGATCCAGAGGTCGCTGTCCCGCGTGACGCGGAATTGGTAGCAACCCTCGACGGTCATGCCCGGGAACAGCTTCGCGACGTTCTCGTGGATCACCGAGGAGAGGAGCACGAACTCGTGCGGGGACTTCGCGATGTTGCGCGGCACGGGAATGAGTCGAGGCAAGAGGCGCGGCGCCTGGACGACGGCGGCGCCGCTCGAGCGCCCGAATGCATCCTTCCCGCGCAGCGACACGATGAAGTTCAGGCTCTTGTTCACGATCCGCGGAAACGGGTGCGCGGGGTCGAGGCCCACCGGAGTGAGCACCGGCAAGACCTCTTTTTCGAAGTAGTCCGCGACCCAGCGCGCTTCTTCTTCGGGCCACGTGCCGCGGCGGAGGAGTCGAATTCCTTCTTTCTCCATCGCGGGCAGCAATTCCTCGTTCAGGACGCGGTATTGCTCCTTGACCAGCGCGTGCGCGGCCGCGTTCACCTTGCGGAAAACCTCTTGGACGGTGAGATCATCGGGGCTGGAGAGTCCGACATCGAACGCCATGTGCTGCTTGAGTCCGGAGACGCGGATCTCGAAGAACTCATCGAGGTTCGACACGGAGATCGTGAGGAATCGCAGGCGCTCGAGTAGCGGCATGTCCGAGTCGCGCGCCAGACTGAGCACGCGCCATTGGAACTCGAGCAGGCTCAGCTCCCGGTTGAAATACAGGTTCTGGGAGCGCGCATCGATCTCCGCCGCCTTGGGGATCATCTCGACTCTCGGGGTTTCGCGGGTAGGTGCCGTTCCGCGCTCGCTAGTGGCGCGGATCCCCGGCTCGACTTTTGCTATCTTCTCAGGGTTCACAATCGTCTCAGGGTTCACAACGATTCACTCTCAATTGTAACATCGCGGTGCAAGCACGCTTAGCGACGCCCGCTTCGGGAGCGGGGCGCCGTGAAAAGGCCCGATTCTCCCTGAAAGGATTCGCGCGGACAAGCAGGTGCTTGCGCAATGGTCCCTCCGCGGGGAAGGAATCCCCGATGAAGGAGGGCGAGCGGCAGAAATTGCTCGTGTAAAGACGGCGCCGCGCGGCGGAATCGGCTTTGGCCCATACTACATAGCGAGCGTTCGAACTGCCGGCGGGCGGCCGCTTCATTCCGAAGCGTGCGTCTCGACGCGAGGAGAATCAGGCGATGGCGCCGCGTTCCCTGATCGTTCCATCTCCGATCGCAGAGAAGATCGCGGCGGGGCATCCCCACATCGCGATCGCCGACCTGCCGCAATCGGGCGCCGCCGCGGAGCCGGCGACGATCCTCTGGGTCCGCCCCGAAGGCGGCGGCGATGTGCTCGGCACCGGCATCGCGGACCCGGAAAACGGAGTCGTGCGCTTGCTCGCGCGCGAGGCATTGCCCGCGCTCGATCTCGCGTTCTTCCGGCAGCGTGTTCGCGCCGCCCATGACTTGCGGCGCGCGCTGGGGCTCGGCGATGGACATTCGGCGTACCGCATCTTGAACGGCGCGGGGGATGGCGTTTCGGGCTTCGCGGCGGACGTCTACGCCGGCTACGCGGTCCTCTACGCCTACAGCTCCGCGCTCCTCCCCTTCGCGCGCGAGATCGCCGCGTGCCTTCGCGAGTCGCTCGGGCTCGAGGGTGTCGTCATCAAGGTCCGCCCGCGCGGCGGCGCGCAGAGCGGCAAGGTCAAGCAGGAGATCGCGGGCGCCGCCCCCGCCGAGGCTTTGATCGCGCGGGAGAACGGCGTGCCGTTCGAAGTGCACCTTACGACCGGCATGAACGTTGGCCTGTTCACGGACATGAGGGAGCACCGCCCAGGCTTCGCGCGCTACTCGGCCGGCAAGCGCGTCCTCAATACCTTCGCTTACACGGGAGCGTTCTCGGTCGCCGCGGCGCGCGCGGGCGCGGCGCTCGTGACGAGCGTCGATCTCTCTTCCGGCGTGCTCAAGTGGGCGCGCGAGAACTTCCGCCTCTCGGGGCTCGATCCCGAGGATTCCCGCTTCGAGTTCATAACGGCGGACGTGTCGCGGTACCTGCGGAGCGCCGCCGCCGAAAAGAAGGAGTACGACGCGATCCTGATCGATCCGCCGACGGTATCGGCCGCACGCGCGGCGGAGTGGTCCGCGAAGAACGACTACCCGCGGTTGATCGCCGAGGCGGCGGCGCTGCTCCCGGAATCCGGCGGCGTCCTCTGGATGGCGTCAAACGCTCATGCCGGCGTCAGGTTGGACAAGACGCTGGAAGAGGGGATCGCGATGTGCGGCCGCGCAGGCTGCCTCCTGGAAACAGGCGGATTACCGCCGGACTATCCGACGCCGGTGGGGTATCGAGAAGCGCGCTACCTGCAAATCGCCGCGCTCTGGATCTGCTGACGCGCTCGTTATCGGCCTAGGCCGTGTACTTGCGCTTCGGCTGCGCGAGCGGCTTCACATCTTTCGCCTTGTCATCCTTCGTGCCGCCGCTCTCCTCGTCGTCGTCGTCGTCGGCCGCCTTCGCCAGCGCCGCCGGCCGAGTCCGCTTCACGCCGAGCGCGCGCACGTGTTCCGCCGTGATCACGTATTGCTTGACGTCGCGGCGCTCCGGCAGCTCGAAGATGATGTCCCGCATGAGATCCTCGATGATGGAGCGCAGCCCGCGCGCGCCCGTACCTCGCTCGAGCGCCCGCTCCGCGATCACGCGCAGCGCCTCGTCCTTGAAGTCGAGTTGCACGCCATCCATGCGGAAATACTCCTGGTACTGACGCACGATCGCATCCTTCGGCTCCATGAGGACGCGAATCATCTCGGGGATCGACAGCGGCATGAGCGTTGAAACGATCGGGAGGCGCCCGATGAACTCGGGAATCATGCCGAATTTCAGGAGGTCCTCGACCTGCACCATCGGAAGCAGATGCGCGCGGTCGGCTTGGCTGCTCAGGTCGGCCGCGGTCGGCTCTTCTTGCTGCCGCGGCAGCTTGAAACCCACCTTCTTCGAGCCCACGCGCTCCGCGATGATGTCGTCGAGCGTCGTGAACGCGCCCCCGCAGATGAACAGGATGTTTGTCGTGTTCATCTGTATGAACTGCTGCTCCGGATGCTTGCGGCCGCCCTGCGGCGGGATGTTCGAAATCGTTCCTTCCAGCATCTTGAGGAGCGCCTGCTGCACCCCTTCGCCGGAAACGTCGCGCGTGATCGAGACGTTTTGAGTCGCCTTCCCGATCTTGTCGATCTCGTCGATGAAAATGATCCCTTCCTCGGCGAGCTGCAAGTCGTAGTCGGCGGCCATGAGCAGCTTCAGGAGCAGGTTCTCCACGTCCTCGCCTACGTACCCTGCCTCCGTGAGGGTCGTGGCGTCGCCGATCGCGAACGGCACGTCGAGGATCTTGGCGAGGGTCCGCGCGAGCAGCGTCTTCCCCGAGCCGGTCGGGCCGATCATGAGGATGTTCGACTTCTCGATGTCGACCTTCTCGCGCGACGTCGGATCGTCCAAGAGGAACAGGCGCCGGTAGTGTAAGTGCACGGCTACGGACAGCGTGCGTTTCGCATCGTCCTGGCCGATGACGTACTTGTTCAACTCATCGTAGATGCTGCGCGGGGTAGGGATGTCGCGGGCGGAAGCGAAGCGCGCGTGCTTCTTGCGACGCGGGCGCGACTCGTCTTCCGTGATGATCGAGTAGCAAAGCTCGATGCACTCGTTGCAGATGAAGATTCCTGGAGGCCCGGCGATCAGCCTTTCGACGTCGCCAGCGCTCTTGCCGCAGAACACGCATCGCTCGACGCGCGATCTGCGACCCCCTCGCGAGTTCACTGCCAATCGCCCCTACCTATTCGAATTCTCGTTTCACTTCAGGCCCCTTGCCGTTCTTCAAAGTCTCGATCACTTCATCCACGAGGCCGTAATCTTTTGCTTCCGTTGCCGACATGAAGAAATCCCAGTGCGAGTCCTTCTCGATTTGGTCCGGCGTCTTTTTCGTGTGGCGCGCAAGGATGTCGCAGATCACTTGTTTGTTGCGCTTGATCTCCCGCGCCTGGATCTCGATGTCCATCGCGGTTCCGGAAGCCCCTCCCCACGGCTGGTGGATCATGATCCGCGAGTGCGGCAAGGCGTGGCGCTTGCCGGGCGTTCCGGCGGCGAGCAGGACCGCGCCCATCGAGGAGGCCTGGCCGATGCAGAATGTCGCGATGTCGCACTGGACGAACTGCATCGTGTCGTAGATCGCCAGGCCCGCGGTCACCGACCCGCCCGGCGAGTTGATGTACACGTTGATGTCCTGATTGCGGTTGTCCGACACGAGGAAGAGCATCTGCGCGATGACGAGATTCGCGGTGTGATCGTGGATGGCATCGCCGATGAATACGATGCGGTCCTTGAGGAGGCGCGAGAAAATGTCGTACGAGCGCTCGCCGCGCCCCGTCTTCTCGATCACGAACGGAACTAGATTATGCTCCATCAATCGCTCCTTGGCTCGGCTCGATCCTGCGTTCGACTTCCACGCATGCGCGTCGAGCGGTTTTCTTGGCTCTATTCCGCGGCCGGCGCTGCCAGCGTGATTTTCGCCTTCTTGCGGAGGAACGCGCGAGCCTTTTCCCTTCGCATCGACTCCCGCACAGCATCGATCATGCCCTGCGCCGCATATTGCTCGAGCACCTCCGCCGGCGGGCGGCCGAAAATCATTGCCGTGCGCTCGATGCGCGCCAGCAACTCATCCTCGGTCACGAACAACCGTTCGCGGTCCGCGATACGATCGAGAATGAAGGCCGCCTTCAGCTCGCTGCGCGCCTTCTCATCCTGAGTACCGTCAGCCGCGAGCGCTTGCGCGATCTCTTCCTTCGTCTTTCCTTGCTTGCGAAGGCGCTCCTCCGCCAAACTTGTCAGTTCTTTGCGCCGCGATTCCAACATCGTCGGCGGCAGCTCCATCGATACGTTGGCGCCGATCTGGCGTAGCAGCTCGGACTCTTGGCGTTGCTCCTCCGCGACGCGGAGCTGGATCTCGATCGATTTGCGCAGCGACTCGCGCAGCGATTCGTAGGATTCCTTTTTGACGAGCGCCAAGAATTCCTCGTTCAGCTCAGGCCGGCGCGTCCTGTGCATGCTTTTCGGTCGGACGTGGAGCGTCAACTCTCTGCTGCCGCTATCGCTGACCTCGAACGGCTCCGGGAGCGTGACCGCCACGGCAAACTCGGAGTCTTGCGTCGCCGCGAGCAACCGGTGCGACAAGTCCGCGACCACGATATTATCGACCCGGTCCACCCCGATCTTCAGGAACACGCCGCTTTGCTGCGTCACATCGGCGCCTTCCCGGGTCCAGCGCAAATCCGCGAGCACCACGTCGTCGATCTTCTGCTCGCCGAAGGCGATCGCGTCCAGTGTGGAATAGGAATCGCGCAGCTTTTCGATCTCCCGGTCGACATCCTCCTCGTTCACTTGGACCGCGCGGGCTTCGAGAGCGAGCCCGGTGTATTCGCCAAGCTCGAAGCTCGGTTCGACTTCGAATAGGGTCTCGAATCGAAACGGCGCCCCCGCTTTGAACTCGATCTTTTCGATGCGCGGACTGCCGATCACCTTCAGATCGTGCTTCTTTATCTCGTCGACGAACACTCCTTGGATGATCGTTTCTCGCACTTCTTCCTCGACCCGTGCGGAAAAGCGCTTCTCGAGGAGGCCGCGCGGGACCCGACCCTTGCGAAAGCCGGGGAGCTGAACGCTCTTGCGAAGCTCGGCGTAATCTGAATCTAGCTTCGACTGGACGTTTTCCGCCGCGACCTCGAAGCGAATCCGCTTGTTGCAAGGTCCGTTCTCCAGGTACTCCGCCGAAGCCTGGAAGTCGGGATCGCGCTGGATCGGCGTGACGTCGTCATCCCTCTCGCCGCCGCCGAACGCAGCGTTCTCCCCCGTATCGTCGGCTGCGCCAACTGCTTGCGGAGCGTGGTCGTGGTCGCAATGGGGGCCGTGCTCGTGCTCCGCCCCGTGGTCTTGGGCGGCACCCGTGCCCTCTTGGCCGCTCTCCCGATTCGACATTGATTCTTGCTCCTCGTGACACTGGCCGTGGCGGGCGGCGGATCGTCGGTTTTGCGCTTCGCGATGGGTGCGTGCGGGCGATTCCACGCGTTTCCGCATGCTATCGGTGCTGGAAAATCGTGTCAACGAGCGGGCGATTCGAAGGCACATTCCCGCCGAGACTTAGAGCCTTCCAAAAACCTCTCCTGGCTTCGGTCGGCTGCGAGGCGCGCGCGCTGCGTCGAACCTCATCGCCGTATTTCTCCATCAATACGACTCTTCGGCTCTCCTTG
>JAKEFC010000034.1 GCA_022616235.1 Planctomycetota bacterium | reverse complement strand
GAGCGAATTACACGTTCAGCGGCCTCGCCGCGGTGTTTTTCTTCGCCATGCTCGCGTTCGGGATCAAGTACGAGAGCCACCGCTGCGACGTCTATTTCTAGACGGACTAGAGTCGCGTTCCGCGTCGCCCTTTGCGGTTAGCCCATAGCACGTCAACGGGGGACGAAGCTGCCGAAATTCTCTTCGGCGAGCTTGGACATCAATTCCGTGGCGACCGTATCCAAGTGGAAGCCGATGGTATGAATCTTGATCTTCCGGGTCTGATTCGCTTCCGCGATCCTCGCGAGGATGGTCGCCGTATCCTGGTAGGTTCCCGCGGTCGGGGCGCCGTCCGACAAGAAGTAGATCGTGTTCACGTCGGGGTCCCCCATCGCGTGCGCGAGAGTGTCGTAGATATTCGTGGTACCGCCGCTTGCAAGGTCCCGCACGTAGGCGAGCGCTTCGCCGCGGACCCGCTCGTCCATGACGATGAGCCCGGGCTTCCACGGCTCGAATTGACTGCTGAACTTGATGATGTTGAAGTGGGTTCCGTCCGGGATGCCGCTCACCGCGCGCGTCAACTCGCGGCGCGCCACGTCGATCTTCCGGCGTTGGACCCGGTTGCCCGTCCTCTCGCCGCGCCGCGCGGGATCGAGGCCGGTCGCACCCTCTCTGCGCTCGCTCCCCGGTGACTCTTCTTCTTCGTAGACCTGGTATGGCTCATCCATGCTCGCGGATACATCGACGACGAAGCAAATGTATTGGGAAATGATGCGAAGTCCGTAATAAACCCCCGTCGTGGCATCTTCGCGCTTCTTGCGCAGCTCATCGTACTGCTCGCGGCTGATCCCTTTGATCTCGGCGTTTTGCCCCTCCCCCTTCCACCACTCGCTCCACGTCACGTGGTCCGGTCCGAAGTCCTTGCCGGTGAGCCAGAGGAGCGCATCCGAGGCATCGTCCTGCACGCGACCATGCTCGCTCTCGAGCGCGGCGATGAGATGGGGAACGACGGTCTTGCCGCCAACCGCACGCAGCGCCTGCACGACTGCGACCTGCACTTGCACGACCGGGTCCTCGAGGAGGGGCACGAGCAGCGGCATGAGTTCCGCTTGATGGGTATCGCGCAGAATGTCGACGGCGATCGTCCGCACTTGCCAATAGGAGTTCTTCAGCGCATCGATGAAGGTCTGGCTGTGCTCCGTCGCCTCCATGTCGCGGAGCGCGAGCAGGACCTCCACTTGCAAGTCGCGGTCCCGGAGCCGGTAGAGGCGCGCGATCTTCCGCGCGCTCGAATTGTCCTTGTAGCGCCGCAGGATGCGGACCAGCTCGATCTGGATCTGCGGGCCGCAGGTCTCCTCGGCGATCAGTCCATTCGCGGCGCGCAGCATGCGCGGATCGTCGGTCCCCAAGAGTACGCGCAAGAAAGTCTCCTGCGCTCGGGGCGGCAGGGTCGGAATCGACCCCCAGCCGGTCTCAACCAGCCACTTCACCGCGTCCGGATCCTTGACGCGCGCGAAGGCGGCAGCGATCGCGGGGAAGTCCTCCTCTTTGAGTAATCGGAATCCATCGGTGAGCGCCTTCTTCACCGCGTCGCGGTGCTGCGATTTGCCGAAGGCGCCGAGATAGAACTTGATGAGAGCCGTGTCTTCCTTGCTCTCCCGGTCGAATTGCCGGAGGAGGAGCTGCGTCGCCGGTTCGTGGCGGAGCGCGCCGAGCGCGGTGATCGTAGGCTCCCGCTCCCATGCCGCTTTCGCCAATTCGGCTTGAAAGAGTCGGGACAACTCCCTGAACCGCTGCTGCTTCCCTTCGGCATCCAGCTCGGCCTCCGGGGCCGGCGCCGGCTCCTCGTCTTGTCCCCTGAGCGGCCAAGACGCGGCAAGGAACGCGATCGCGCCGATCACCATCCAGACGGCCGGCGCGAAGCCTCGGGCTCGCACGATTCGTTTCTCTCTCTCGGCAAGTGAAATCTCGCGGGGGATCGGCGGTGTGCTCGAGAAGCGAATTTCTCGTGAACGCGCTTGTTCTCGGGCTAGGGCCGGTAAAGGCAAGGAACGCGACTTCGAATCCCTTTCAAGGAAGCGGAATGCGCCGTCGATATCCCCTGTACCAATTCACCAAGGGCCTCCGTAGGTAACCCCTCTCCCTCGGAGGCCTGTTTTTTTCTGCTCACCCCGCCCCATGTTTCCATCAAACCGCTAAAGACTTGCTCCCGGTGCGTCCGAAGGAAGTCATAACGATTCACCAAGGGCCTTCGAGTTACCCCCTCTCGCTCGAAGCGCCCTTTTTTCTTGCCCGCACGAGGCCGTGCCAGGCAGCGAAGAGGGCGAGGTAGGCCGGCGCGGCGACGCGGCGCCTCGCGGGAACGAGGGGCATTCCCACTCGGCGGCGCGCCCAGTGTCACGCGATTCGCCGCATTGCCGCGCCGAATTGCCGTCTCCGCCGGATTCTGCCGGTGCCCGCTGGGGTTGTCTACCGCACTTCCCTCGCGCGAGCGGGAATGCTAGATTCGAGCCGTTTGGCAACCCCCGTACCGCCGCACGCAGCGCCGTTCGGCGCGCCACTCCGTTCCGGTCCGCGCTGCCAGCGGCCGGCCCCCGAAAGCAAGGAACCACACCGACTTTGGCCCCTCCGGCAGCGATCCATCCTCGCTCCCACGCTTCCCTATGGCCGCTCTTGGCCGCGCTCGCCGTATCGCTCGCGCTCGCGTGCGAGGCGAAGTGCGGTCCGGCCTGCGGCACGATCCCTCGCTCGGCGCCGGCGCAAGCGCCCGGCGTGGGCCCAACCCACCTCCTCCACCTGCGCCACGCGTCCCATCGAATCCGCGATCTGCTCGCCGAGCGTCCAATGCGCGGAATCGTGCTCGGCGTTTTCGCGACCGAGCCAGACTACGACTATCGCACGCCGCTCGCGGAGATCCGCGCGACCGGAGCGCCTTGGGTCTCGCTCTGCGTCAACTACTACCAGCTCCGCGCGGACTCGACGGAGATCGGAATCGCGGAGCCGCACACGCCGTCCGATCAGCGCCTCGCCGAGATCATTGCGGACTGCAGAGCGCTCGGATTTCGCGTTCTCCTCTTTCCCATCGTGCTCATCTCCCAACCCGAGAAGGACGATTGGCGAGGCACGCTCGCGCCGGCGGACCGCGCCGCCTGGTTTCGCTCCTATGGAGATCTCGTTGCCCGGCTCGCCGGCGTGGCGGAGCGCACGGGCGTAAGTCTATTCTCCATCGGCTCCGAATTGCTCTCGCTCGAGACCGACCGCGAGTCATGGCTCGCGATCATCGCCGCGGTGCGCTCGAAGTATTCCGGTGCACTCACCTACTCCGCGAATTGGGATTCGCTGGCCGGTCCCGCGTTCCTGGACGCGCTCGACTGCGTGGGCGTAACGACGTACTTCTCGCTCACGACCAAGAACGACCCGAGCATCGCGGAGCTTTGCGCAGCGTGGGAGCCCTATCGCGAAGACCTCCTTGTGTGGCAGGCGCACCTCGGATTGCCGCTCATCTTCACGGAAGTCGGATTCGCATCGCAGGACGGCAACAACAAGGATCCGTGGAATTATTTCATTTCCGAGCGCGTCGATCTCGGCGAACAGCGCGACTGCTTCGAAGCTTTCAACCGAGTGTGGCTCGGCGAAGGGCGGCTCGCGGGCGCGTTCTTCTACAACTGGTTCGGGGACGGCGGCCCGAGCGACACGGGCTACGCGCTGGAGGGGAAGCCCGGCCTCGCGGTCGTGCGCCAGTGGTTCGAAGGGCTGGGGGACAAGGGGCGCGAAGGCGGCACACCGTAATGCGTCCATTCCCCTTCGCCGTATGCCTGCTCTCGCTTCTTGCGCTCACGGCGCTCTCCCTCCGCTACTACAACCAGCGCAATCGCTCCCCCAATTCGGCGCAATCGGAGCGCGCGCCGGAGGCCCGCAACGCGCCGAATGGCAAGGCGCCTGCCGCGACCGCCGCGCCGGCCAAGAAAGAGCCTGGCCCGCGCAGAAAGCAGCAACCGGAACCAGCACCCGCTCCCGCGCCCGGCGCGGCCTCGCGGCCTACGCCGCTCTCGCCCGAGCGGCTCGCGGCGATCCGCGACTCCGCCGAGCGATGGTCGTTCGCCGAAGCCGATGGCTCCGCTCTCGCGGCCGCCGCTGGCGACTCGAAGGCGCACGAGTTGCTCTGCGAATGGACGCTGCGCCGTGAGTTCCAGCGGGGCGCGGCGGAAGTCGCAGCTCCGGCTCCGGAGCAGATCTTCGAAGTCCTGCTCGACAACGGGAAGACGCTGTGGGCGGCGAGCGCGCGCCCGAAGGACGCCGGCATCGAAATCGAGCTTCTCACCGGAATCCACGTCACGCTCAAGGAATGGGAAGTGAAGAAGACGATCGCGCGCACGCGCGCGGACTACTTCGCCTCGTCGAAGGACGAATACGCGGCACAACTGATCGAAGCCGGGGCCGGCGGACCCGCGGCGCAGCTCCGCGCCGCCGCACTCGCATTCGAGCGCCACGACCGCGGCGCGGCGGAGCGGCTCTACGAGGCATGGAAAGAGAATTCCGGCAGCCGCGCACTCGCGCTCCACTTGCCCCCTGGCACCGAGGCGGCCGCCGCAGGAGCCGCGGCCGCGCCGCGCGCCGGTGGCGTCGAAGTGGCACGCGGCGCGACGCCGAGT
Organism: Planctomycetota bacterium; assembly: GCA_022616235.1. Lineage (GTDB taxonomy): Bacteria > Planctomycetota > UBA8108 > UBA1146 > JAKEFC01 > JAKEFC01. The sequence goes on along the minus strand of JAKEFC010000034.1, from coordinate 1,556 downwards.
GCGGGCGACGGCGCCGGCAAGCCGCGTGCGCCGCGCGGCGATCCGATCGCCGCCAACCGCCCCGCGTCGAAGCAGGATCTCATCGCGAAGCTCCGCGACGTCAGGGAGCGGCTCGGTAAACGCACGACCAGTACCAAGACCGAAGCATGGATCGATGCCTTGCTCCTCTGGGAAGAATGGCTCGAGTTGGAAGGGCCGAGCGCCGGCATCAGCGCCGAAGAGACGCGCTCGCTGCGCCGCGAGATCCAATTCCTCCGCCTCGACCTGATAAAAACGGGAGAACTCTAGCCCGCCTCGGCGCGACGCGCGGATTCGGTTATCTTCCGCACCGAAGGAGCGAAGATGACGACGGGCTTCGACGCAAGAGCCGGGCTCGCCGCGCTGCGCATGCAGCTCGCGCACTATGCGCGGCGAACCTACGAGCGAGGATTCGTCGCCGCGACCGATGGCAATCTGAGCGCACGGAGCGGCACCGGCACGATCCTGATCTCCCCTTCGGGGTCGAGTCTCGGGGAACTGGCGCCGGAAGACTTCGTCGAGATCGATGCGCGCGGAGCGCTCGCCGGCGCCTCCCGCGGCCGATCTTCCTCCGAACGAAGTCCCTCTTCCGAGTACCGCATGCATCTCGCGGTCTACGCGGAGCGCCCCGATGTGCAAGCGGTGCTGCACGCGCATCCGCCTTACGCCGTCGGCTTCAGCATCGCGGGCCGCGCCATCGCGGACAACGTGCTGCCGGAAGTGATCGTTGGGCTCGGGACGATCCCGGCGATCCCGTACACGACGCCGACGACTGCGGAGACCGCGGAAGCGGTGGGGCGCGCGATCCGGCGGCGAGATGCCGTCATACTGGAGCACCACGGCACGGTGACGGTCGGCACGACGATCCAAGTCGCGTATCAAAGGCTCGAAAAGGTCGAGCACGCGGCGCAGATCGCTTTCATCGCGAATCAGCTCGGCAATGTCCGCCAACTCCCGCGCGCGGAGGTCGCGAAGCTCTTGCGCATGCGCGAGGAGCAGGGTCTTCCTCCGCTGGCGCCGCTCGGCGATCCTTGATTGCGGCATTGGTACGACTCCATGCGGCGTATGGACCCGTACCGAGCCGCTCGCTAAACTCGGCCGAATCGCCCCGCGCCAGCGAGAAGAGTTCGCACTTCGCGCGACGCGTTCAGGCAAATCGCGCATTCAGGCCCTGTAGCTCAGTGGATAGAGCACTAGCCTCCGGAGCTAGGTGTCGCACGTTCGAATCGTGCCAGGGTCACCAGAATAAAGCCCCGTGGGTTAACGACTTACGGGGCTAGTTTTTTAGGTCCTTCGCGATGAATCAGCCCGTTGTCTACTGGTTACCGGTGAATTCGGGGAGTTTGCTCGAACTCTCGACTCCGGCTAGCCCAAGCGTTGCCACGATACGTGCACGCCAAGAGAGTGCGTCGTGCCGCTGGCGTATGCTGTGCGGAAGGCTCTACACGGAAGCCATCCCGAAGGACCTGCCCTCTGACTCCCTCGGTTCGCATTCCGCTTGCCCGAGACTGGAATTGCGGGTTCCCTACCTAGTCGTC
>JAKEFC010000233.1 GCA_022616235.1 Planctomycetota bacterium | reverse complement strand
GGTCCCTGGATGCTCAGGTGGCGCGTGGACCTGACCGAGCGCGTCGATGGCGGCGCGCTCGGGGCGATCGCTTTGCCGCCGTCGATGGCGGGGGTCGAAGTGTGGTGGGTCGCGCCGCGGAGATTGACCATCGATGCGCAGGGGAGCGCGCCGGATCTCGGGCGCGGCCGCAGCATGACATGGATCCTCCTCGATGACGGGTGGGTCGTCACCGAAGAGCGCGCGAAAGGAGTGCTCACGCGCGTGCCGATCGCACGCTGGAACGAAGAGCGCCGGCGCGAGGCGCGCGCGGCGAGCATCGCCACCGTACGGCGCCAGGGGCGCCTGCGGAATCCAGAGAGCCTCGCCTACTTCTACGGCGACCTGCGCCGCCGCGTCTATGCGGCCGGCGCGAAGGAAGGTTGGCACGCCGTCGCCGCGATCCCCGGCCGCCTTTGGAATCTGGACGGCGGCTCGGGACGATTTCGCCCGGTTTGGGAGGAGCCGATGCTGCCGCTTGGTTTCGAAGGCGTTTCGGAGGAGCGCGGCGCGCGCATGCAGCCGATCCTCGCGGAGATCGCGCCGCGCACGATCGAAGAAGTGGCGCTGCCGGAAGGCGAACGCATCCTCACGATGACTCGCACGATCGAGGAGGCACAACCGCGCGCGGATCTGGCGAAGGCACCGGCGATCTCGCCGGAATCGCTGCAAGCCCTCGCGCGCCGAGAAGCCGGGCTCGACGACGCGGAGCAGCTCTGGTCGATGTTCGCGGAAGAAGCGCTGCGCCCGGAGCATCTCGATCGGCGCGCCGTACGATTCCTGCTCGCTGCCAAGGCGCCGCCTGCGTTCGCGCTGCGCGTACTCGCGCGCCTCGATTCGAGCGCGGACGTCGAGGAGAGCGAGGAGCTGCTGCAACTCCTCTTCGCGCTCGACCGCGCGCAGTTCGATCGGCGCGCCGCCGAGGCGAAGGAGCGCGGCGATCTCCCGCAATTGCTCGCCGCAATCTCGGTGCTCAGCCTGCAAGATCCGCGCAGCCTCGAAGCGCTCATCCCGGAAGTGCTCGACCGATCCCCGGCGCTCTGGGAGGGCCTCGATCCCGATGAAGCGGAGGACGCGCGCACCTGGCTCGCGGGGACGCTGCGCTGGGTTGCGGCGGTGCCCGTGTACTACCGCGCCGAGTCGGCGCTCATACAATGACCGGCGCTTCCGAACGCCAGGCATCGATCGGGAAGAATAGAGCGAGGTCGTTCATGGCGCGCACGCCGCACTCGTCGTTGGCAGCGCTCGAGATCCAAGCGGAGAACCCCGGCACCTTCGCGGGCGCGTGGCGCCCCGCCGCGGGGCGCTGGCTCGAGAGCCGTTCTCCCTCGAACGGCGCGCTCCTCGGCAAGGTGGCGCTCGCGACCCGCGCGGACTACGAAGCGGCGGTGGCCGCCGCCGAGGCCGCGTTCATCGAGTGGCGGGCGTGGCCGGCGCCGAAGCGCGGAGAGGTGGTACGCCAGCTCGGCGATGCGCTGCGCGCCAAGCGCGCCGCCCTCGGCGAATTGGTGACGCTCGAGATGGGGAAGATCCGCGCCGAAGGGATCGGCGAAGTGCAGGAGATGATCGACATCGCCGACTTCGCCGTCGGCCTGTCGCGCCAGCTCTACGGCCTCAGCATGCACTCCGAGCGCCCCGGCCATCGCATGTACGAGCAATGGCACCCGCTCGGCGTCGCCGGCTGCATCACCGCGTTCAACTTCCCAGTCGCCGTCTGGGCGTGGAACGCGCTGATCGCCGCCGTTTGCGGCGATACGGTGCTCTGGAAGCCTTCCGAGAAGACGCCGCTCTGCGCCATCGCGGTGCAGCGGATCGCGGCGGAAGTCCTCGCGCGCGCGGGCGCGCCGCAGATCTTCCATCTCGTCGTCGGCGACGTCGCCACGGTGGGAGAGCCGCTCCTCGCGGACCGCCGCATTCCGCTCGTGAGCGCGACCGGCTCCTGCCGCATGGGGCGGCGCGCGGCCGCCGTCGTCGGCGAGCGGCTCGGCCGCACGATCCTCGAGCTGGGCGGCAACAACGGGATCATCGTCACCGCGAGCGCCGATCTCGACCTCGCGACGCGAGCCGTGTTGTTCGGCGCCGTCGGCACCGCGGGGCAGCGCTGCACGAGCACGCGCCGCGTCTTCATCGACCGCCGCGTCGCAGGCGGCTTCGTCGAGCGCCTCGTCGCCGCGTACCGGCAAGTGCGCATCGGGGATCCGCTCGAAGAAGGCACGCTCATGGGACCGCTCGTGTCGGCGGGCGCGGTCGATGCCATGATGCAAGCGCTCGATGCGATCCGCGCGCAGGGGGGCGAGATCCTCTACGGGGGCGGCCGCGTGACAGGGGGCGTGCCGGCGGGGGGCAATTTCGTCGAGCCGGCGCTCGTCCGTGCGCGCGCGGACATGGCGATCCTGCGCGAAGAGACCTTCGCGCCGATCCTCTACGTCATCGAATACGACGACTTGGAGGAGGCGATCCGCCGCCACAACGACGTCCCGCAAGGGCTCTCCAGCGCCATCTTCACGACCGACCTCAGGGAGGCCGAGCGATTCCTCTCCGCGGGCGGTTCCGACTGCGGCATCGCGAACGTGAACATCGGCACGAGCGGCGCGGAGATCGGCGGCGCCTTCGGCGGCGAGAAGGACACGGGCGGCGGGCGCGAAGCGGGGTCCGACTCCTGGAAGGCGTACATGCGGCGCCAGACGTGCACGATCAACTACTCGAAGGATCTGCCGCTCGCGCAAGGGATCCGATTCGGCGCGCAATGAACTTCGACTGGAGCTTGTCGCTCGGGCGCTGGTTCGGCATCGATCTTCGCCTGCATCTATTCTTCTTCTTGCTCGTTCTCTCTCGGCTGCTCAATGCGAACGCGATCCGCTCCGGCGATCTCAAGTGGGAACTGCTGTTTTTCGGCCTGCTCTTCTCGATCGTCCTCCTCCACGAATATGGCCATTGCATCGCGGGCATCCGCGCCGGCGGCAGGGCGGAGCGGATCGTGATCTGGCCGCTCGGCGGACTCGCCTACGTCGACACACCCCATGACCCGCGCGCCCGCTTCGTGACGGCGGCCGGCGGCCCGCTCGTGAACGTGGCGATACTGCTCGTCTCGATTCCCTACATTCTCTTCTGGGGCGGAAAATGGGGCTCGTACTTCTTCGGGAGCCCGGTCTATATCAATGTGAGTGTTCTCGACACGCTCTTCGCGATGAACCTCGACCTCCTCCTCTTCAATCTATTGCCCGTGTTCCCGCTCGACGGCGGCCACCTCCTGCGCGCCTTGCTGTGGTCGCGATTCGGCTTCGGGCGCGGGACGATCTTGGCCGTGCGCGTCGCCTACGTGGGACTCGGAATACTGGCGCTCCTCGCGCTCTACAGCCTCCTGAACGGCGGAGGCTTCTTACTGATAATCCTCGTGGCCTGGATGTTCCAAACGTGCCGGATGGAGCACGTGCGTGCCCTCGAGGAGTACGGCGGTTGGGATCCGGTGGGGTCCTCGTGGCAGGCGGGCACTGGCGGCGGCGGCGGCGGCTGGGCGCCGCGGCGCTCGTGGCTCGCGGCATGGAAAGAGCGGCGCGAAGCGGTGCGCCGCGAGAGCGAGGCGCGCGCGCGGATCGAGCTTCAGGCGGAGGTGGATCGCATCCTCGGCAAGGTCAGCCGCGACGGGTTGCCCAGCCTCAGCGGCCGCGAGCGCCGCTTCCTCAAGTACGCAAGCCGCCGCATGCGCAAGTAATCCCGCGTTATCGGTCCTCGCGCCGTCGCTCGATCGATTCCCTTTCGGCGCGGTGTCGCGTACCTACTTCGAGATTTCGCGAATTGCTCGCGCCCGGCGGCCATCGAATAATTTCATACCGGTAAGTTTCGCCGCAGCCGCCGGGCGGCACGCGCCGCGTGCTCTATGGATGCCGGGCAGAGGGGCTCCTTCGCATCGCTCGCGGGAGCCAATGGACCAGTACGAGTTATTGGCGCTCTTCCTACGCCGCAAGTGGATACTCATCGGAGTATTCGCCGCGACCGTGCTCGCGCACGGTTTCATCCTGCAATGGCAACCCGAATACTATGCGGCGGAAGCGCTCGTCCAACTCCGTACTCACGAGCCGGGCAAGATCAGCGTCGGCGCGATGGATGGGCTCGAGATCTACGAGGCGTTCGACCTCCCCCTCTTGAAGCAGCTCGTCCGCGACAGGAAGTTCCACGATCGCGTGCAAGACCTGCTCCACGCGGCCGGTCACGCGCAGCTCGCCGCGCATTGGGACCGCGATGCCTTCACGGTGAAGCCGGATGCTGAGAACAGGTTTCTCATTGCGCGCTACGAGAGCGCCGCAAAGGCGGAAGTGAACCCGGTCCTCGACGCGGCCCTCGCCGCCGCGACCCAAGTCGCACAGGAACACTTCGAGCAAGGGATCGCGCGCGGGCGCGAGCGGCTCTCCGCGCGCGCCGCCGGCCTCGACGCGGAGCTGGAGCGAATCGAAGCGGATCTCACCCAACTTCGGGACGCGGCGGGGCTCCCGCCCGGCACCGAAGGGGGCGCGGTGCGCCGCGAGGCGCTCCTCGCCACCATCGAAGCGCTCGACCGGAAGACGGTCGAGCTGGAGGGGGAGGCCGCGGAGCTGCGCCGGCGCATCGCGGCGAACGCGGCGACGGCGGCGGCCGAGGGCGCGGCGCCGCTCGATGAGCAGAAGCTGCTCGCCGCGCTCGAGGGGACGCCGGTCTACAGCGTGATCCGCGACCTCGCCGTGGAGCTGATGCGCGACGAGGTGGCGCTCATTCAAGAGACGGCGATCAAGACGGACCTCCACCCCGACATCCAGCGCCTCGTCACCGAGCTGGAGCACGAGCGGCGCATACTGAGCGCCGCGCTCGACGAGGACTCGCCGCTCTATCCCCGCGTCCAGCACGCTCTTCGCGTTTGCGCGGGCCGCGAAGAGCAAGCGCGCGCAATCGTCGCCGCGGAACTCGCCGCGACGGGCGACAAGCTCGAGCGCCTCCTCGCGCTCCGGGAAAAGAAAGAAGAGCTGCTGCTCGGCCTGCAACGCCACGAGGGCGACATCCGCGCGCTCGAGGAGCGGAAGAGCGCGTTGCTCGAGAGCCGGAAGAGCCTCGATGTGAATCTCGGACGGCTCGAGATGTTCGCGAATCTGGCGCCGGCGATCGTGCAGGTGTTTCGCGCGCCGGCCGCCGCGCGCAGCGTCGGCAAGAAGCTGTCGTCCTATCTCCCGCTCATGGCCGCCGCCGGCTTCGTCCTCGCGCTCGGGGCCGTGTTCGGACTCGAGACCTTCGACCACCGCATCCACAACCAGCACATTCTCCGCCGCCATTCGCAGCTTGCGCTGCTCGGAACGGTGCCGAGCTTGCGCGTCGCGGAGCACGAGGGCGCGCTCTTCGCGCAGTCCGCGGAGTGTACGGAAGCGTTCAACGCGATCCTGAAGAAGATCCTCGTCCAACTCGGCGACGGGAAGTCCGTGCTCATCACGGGCCCGGGGATCGGGGTCGGGAAGAGCTTCGTCGCGTGCAATCTCGCGCTCTGCGCCGCGCGCCTGGGCGTGAAGACGCTCCTCATCGATGCCGATTTGCGCCAACCGAGCGCGGCGCGCACTCTCGGCGCGGAGCGCAGCCCCGGCATCGTCGAGTGGTTGGAGGGCGGCGAAGAACTGCGCGTGGCGGCGCTCGATGCGAGCCTCGAGCGCGCTGCGCTCGGCGCGGGAAGCGTGCGCCTGCGACCGTACGAGCTGCCGGCGCCGGCGGCCGGCGCCGCGCGCATCAGCCTGCTCCTCGGTCCGCGGCCGCTCCACGCGTTCGCGCAGGAGACCGCGCAGCAGAATCTGTTCCTGCTCCCGAGCGGCGCGCAGACCGATCGCGCGGCCGCGCTCCTCGAATCGGAAGCGATGACACAGCTCCTCGCTTGGGCGCGCAAGGAATTCCAGCTCGTGATCGTCGACACGCCGCCCCTCTCGGTCGTCGCCGATGCGCTGCTCCTCGCTGGGAAGGTGGACACTTGCGCCGTCGTCGTGCGCGCGGGACAGACGCGGAGCCAGGATCTGCACTGGGCACGCGAGAGCTTGGGCGACATCGGCGCGCCGGTCGTGGGATGCGTCTTGAACGCGCTGCCGACGCGGCTCCCCGGCTACTACAGCTATTACGAAGGGCGTAAGTACTACCGTGAGCGCGTCTGAGCCGAAGCGCCCGGATGCGGCGGCGCCTCGCGGCGCGGCGCCGCCCGCTTGCCCGCACTGCGGAAGCGGCATCGATGCGTGCGGCGCGCGGCGCGGGCGCGCGTTTCGCTGCCCCGCGTGCGCGAGCTGGCTCTACCGCGGCGTGTGGCCCGACGCCGCGCCGCAAGCGCGCTGCGAGGACTGCACGGCGCCGGTTGCCGAAGGCTGTCCGTGCGTGCATTGCGGCTGGCGGCCCGACGGGCCGCGCTGGCTCCGGTGCGGCGTCGTGCGGAGCCTGCTCCGGCGGCTGCGGCCGCGGAGCGCCGTCGTCATGGTGGCGATCGAGCGCGTGCGCGCGGACAGCTTTCATCCGCGCCTCTCGATGGAGCTTGCGCGCTTCGAGGCGCTGCGCCAGTCACTCGCGGAGATGGGGATGATTCAGCCGATCCTGCTCCGCGACATGGGAAAAAGCTCGGACTACGTCCTCATCAGCGGCCACCGGCGGCTGCTCGCGGCGCGGCAGCTCGCATGGCGCGAAGTGCCGGCGCGCATCCTCAAGGTGACTGCGGAGCGAGCGCACGCGATCCGCACCGCCGAGAACCTGCACCGAGAGGAGTTGGCGCCGCTCGATCGAGCCGAAGCGTTCGAGCGCTATTTCCTCCTCGAAGGGAAACGCACGCGCGCGGAGCTTGCCGCGGCGTTGGGGATCGACGCGCGGGAGCTGGCAGCGCTTCTCGCGCTGCTCGAGGCTGCGCCGGCGGAGCGAGAGCGCATCATATACGGTATCGGGCCCGCCGGAGCCGCGCCGGTCGCGCGCGTGGAAACGCCGGTAGCGGAAGAGGGAGCGAGCGCGCTCGAGCGCGCGCTCGCGGAGTTGCAGAGCGAGCACGCGCTCGTGGCGGCAGGCAGGTCGCCATGAAGTACACGATCGCGCGCTGCCGTGGGGCCTTGCTCGTTGGCCTTGCGGGCCGGCTCGATGCGCTCGAGCTTTCGGACGCATTCTGGAGCGCCCTCAAGGCGGATCTCTATCGGCGGGCGTGCGAAGGCGGGGACCGCGGCGTCTACGTCGATCTGCGCGGCGTATCGTTCGCCGATTCGCGCTCGGTCTTTCACCTCCGGCAGGTCATGCGCCTCATCGATGATGTCTTGCCCGTGAGCTATCTCGGGCCCGGCGCGGGGATCGAGCGTCTCCGCGAATTGGGCGAATCTCCGCGCCTCGCGCCGATGTCGGCGCGTGCGCCGTGGGAAGCGGAGGCGCAGGCCGGCGCGGAGGTGCCGATCGTGCTCCTCCCGGATGAAGCTGCGGCCCCGGCGCCCGCGGTGCCCGCGACTGTCGCGGCGCCCGCGGCGCAGCCGCTCCCCATCTTCACGCCGCACGCGATCGCGGAGGCGCTCGATGCGCTGGCGCCTACTCATCAGTCCATCCCCGCGCCCGCGGCGAGTACGGCGCCCGCAGCTCACGAGCATGTCCCCGCGGCGGCGTCCGTCGGCGACGAGGGCGCTTTCAGCATCGACCTCGAGATGGAACGCCTCTATCTGGATGGGAGCACCACCGAACGCGAGTGGGTGGAGCGCGCGACTCCGAAGCCGCTCGAATTCTCGAAGGAGCTGCGGCCGCTCGAAGCGGGGAGCGAGACCGTGAAGAATCTCCAGCCCGCGGCGGAGCGCCGCGGCGCCTCC
>JAKEFC010000232.1 GCA_022616235.1 Planctomycetota bacterium | reverse complement strand
GGCCGACAAGAGGCTGAAGGTCGTCGACGGCCCATTCGCGGAAACCAAGGACGTCATCGGCGGCTTTTACCTCGTCAAGGCCGACAGCTATTCGCACTGCGTCGATCTGATTCAGGACCACCCGCACCTCGAATTCGGACAGACGATCACGGTGCGCGAGATCGATCCCGTCAGCGAGGAGTGACCCGCGCATGACGCCGGGCGCGAGCGACGCCGACGTACGCGGCCTCATCGAGCGCATCTTTCGCGAACGCATCGGCCGCATCGTCGCGACGCTCGCGCGCATCCTCGGTCCTGACCGCCTGGATCTCATCGAGGACGTCGTGCAGGACGCGCTCCTCAAGGCGCTCCGCGTCTGGGCATACGAGGGAGTCCCAGGGAACCCGTCGGCGTGGTTGATCCAAGTTGCGAAGAATCGCGCCATGGACGCCCTCCGCCGCGACCGGACCCTCGCCGCAAAGGAGCTGGAACTCATCCGCTGGGCGCGGGCGGCGCAGGCGGCGCGCGACATGCCGGCGGACGATGAGCTGTCCGACGATCGACTGCGGCTCATGTTCATCTGCTGCCACGACGCGCTCCCGCGCGAAGCGCGGGTCTCCCTCACGCTGAAGACCGTGGGCGGATTCACGGTGCCGGAGATCGCCCGCGCGTTTCTGGCCGATGACACGGCGATCGCACAGCGGCTCGTCCGCGCGAAGCGGCGCATTCAAGAAGAGCGCCTCGAGTTCGAATTGCCGCCGCCGGCGCTCTTGCCCGCGCGTCTCGACTCCGTGCTCGACGTGATCTATCTCCTCTTCAACGAGGGCTATTCCGCCTCGAGCGGCGAGGACTTGGTCCGCCCCGATCTCGTCCGCGAGGCGATCCGCCTCGCCGAATTGCTGCTCGAGCACGCTTCGACGCGCACGCCCAAGGTGCATGCGCTGCTCGCGTTGATGCTGCTCCAAGGCGCGCGGCTCTCGGCCCGCACGGACGCTGCGGGCGACCTCCTCCTGCTCGCGGAGCAGGATCGTGCGCGCTGGGACCTGAGCATGATCCAACGCGGCATGGCGGAGCTTGCCGCGGCGGGGAGCGGCGATTCGATGTCCGCCTATCATCTCGAGGCTGGGATCGCGGCGTGTCACGCGCTCGCGCCTTCGCTCGCGGCGACGGATTGGCGCCAGATCCGGTGGTACTACGACGAGCTGCTCGCGATCGCGCCATCGCCGGTGATCGCGTTGAACCGCGCGGTTGCAATAGCGCACGTCGACGGACCGGCCGCCGGGCTCCGCGAGGTGGATGCGATCGCGAATGGCCAAGCTCTCGCGAACTACTACCTGCTGCCCGCGACGCGCGGCGAGCTGCTCGTCCGGCTTGGCCGCTTGCAGGAGGGGGCGGAAGCGTTTCGGAGCGCGCTCGCCCTCGTCGCGTCGCTCCCGGAGCGCCGCTTCCTCGAGCGAAAGCTGCGCGACACGGAGTAGTGCGCCGCGCGCCTTACATCGCGAGCGCCGCGTAGTACCAAGCGGCCCACGCCTCGAGATACGCTTCCACGCTGGGGTTCGCGCCGGGCGCGACGGGAATCCCCTCTTCGCGATTCCAACGCTCGGACTCCCGCTCGAGCCATTCGAGCGCTTGCTTCCGCTGCGCGGGGTCGTCCGACTTCGCTCGCAGCAGCATCGCCCGCACGCGATCCTCCGCAGGAAGTAAGTCCGCGACGCGCGCCAGTTCCGGCGATGGCTTCGCCTCGCCGAGGATCGCCTGCGCGACGAGCGCATCGAACGACTGCGGCACCTGCTCGACGACCACTGCTTCGAGGTTCGGCTTGTAGCGCTCGCGAAGCTTGGCGCGCAACGTCACGGGGTCCTTGCCGTTTCCCAGGCGGAGAACGAGAGTGCCGGGCTTTTTTTCCAGCGACATGCCTGCGCTGCCGGCCAATTGAACCAAGACCAAGATCCCGTGGACGTTGCCTTTCTTATGGCCCGCCCAAGGGTCGGCGAGGAGTTGCTGCGCGGCAGCGAGCGCCGCGGCTTGAATCTCGCGGTCGTGAACGGGGAGAGTGAGGGACACGCCGTGCTCTTCGAGCTTCAACCACTCCGCCCCCGCCCGCGCGGCTTCCTGGAGCCGGTCCGACGTCCGTGGAATGCTCTCGTCGCGATCGGCGATGAAACCCTCGCTAATGGCGCGATTCGCCAGACGCACGAACTCTTTCGCGCCCCGGACGATGACGAGTTGCGCGCCGCCGATCCGGCCGGCGGGGTCGCGGTAGTGGCCGAGGAAGTGGACGTCGAGATTCGCAACGAGAAACCGACCCAGGGCGATGGTGGCCGGGATTGGCTCCTCGTCGCCTTGCCTGTCCGCCACAATCCGCTCGATCTCGCGTTGGAATTCCGCCATTTGAAGATGGAACGGCCAATCGAGGATCATGATCTCGCGCCCTTGGACGAAGGTACGCACATCCGCCTCGTCGCCTACTGCGACATCATCCGAATCGTGTACGCCGTCATATTCGATCAGGAACACAAGCTCGTCCCGCTCAACGTCGTGGGAGAACGTAATCCGCTGCCCCGCCAGCTCCACGCACCCGAGAGCGAGGAGCAATGCTATGAGCAGCGTCGGCAGCATCGCGCGCAATCGTGCCCTTCGCGGCAGCCAGGGGAGATGCCGCGCGGATTCCAAGTAGGGGTTGTTCGAAGCGTAGCGTTTCATTCGGATCGGCTGTCCCTTTCCATGAACGCGATTACGGTCCCGTTAGAAACTAACCTCGAGCGCATTGAATACCGGCCGACAGCGTCGATCAACCTTGCAGTTTCGAGGTGATTCGCACCTTCTCCGTGTCGAAGCTCTGGCGGAGGCCCCAGGTGTCGAAGTTCCGGCGCGCCCCGCGATCGACGTGGCTCTGGCGTAAGCCCCAGGTGGCGAGGCACTGGCGTGCTCCGAGACTGACGGGGCTCTCGTGTTAGTTCCTGGTGTCGAGGCTCCTGCCTCGACACCGCGCGACCGCGGCTCTGCCGCATCTCTATGACACCGGCCGGCACATACCGCATCGTCACGCCATCGGAGGCAGAGCCTCGGGTCCGCCCGTGACGAGGCGGAGCCTCGTCACGAGTTACTGATGGGAGGCGCCGCCATCAGTGGGGCAGAAGTGTGATTGAGGAAGCTTCGCGATCGGCGCGGTATTCGCGCTAGCCCTGGTGTCGAGGCTCCGGCGCGCTCCGCGATCGACACGGTCTTCGCGTTAGCCCTGGTGTCGAGGCTCTGCCTCGACACCGAGCCTCCGCGGCTCCGCCGCCTCTCCGATTCGAAGATCCGTTCAGGCGGCGCCGTCTCGTGCCTCCAGCTTGACGTTGAATCCCAGTGCTTCCAGCCGTTTTACGTGGTAGCGAGTCAGTCGCTCCGGATTTAGCCGATTGAAGTGGTCGGGACCGAGGTCCTGGTACGGGGTCGAGTTTTTTAGAATGTGGTACGCGGCGACCAGGAGAGAGTGGGCCACTGCCACAATGGCTCGCTTGCTTCCGCGCCGGGGAGCGATTCTTCGGTATTGGGCCTGGGCATACGTGTTCTTAGTCCGACTTGCTCCCCAGGCGGCCTCCGCGATGGCGCGTCGGAGCCAGCGATTTCCTTTCGCGGTCCGGCCGGTCTTTCGCTTCCCGGCGCTCTCGTTGTTGCCGGGGCAGAGCCCTGCCCACGAAGCAAGGTGCTGCCCCGATGGGAACTGGCCCATGTCAGTGCCGATCTCCGCCAGTAGGTTCTGGGCGGTCCTGATCTGCACTCCGGGGATCGTCATGAGCAGCATTACCGACGGTTGAAAAGGGCGGATTACCTCTTCAATCCGGCCACTGAGCTGTTCGATGCGAGCTTCAACCTGCTGCAAGCTCTTCAGTAGGAACGACAAGACGTATCGATGGTGCTCCGTCACGTGCCCATGGAGTGCAAGTCGCAACTGGGGGATCTTGCCACGAAGGCTTCCTAGCGCCAGTTCAGCCATCGGCTCAGCGTCCGACTGTCCCGCCGCAATCTGTGCGAGCATCTTTCGACAAGATACGCCCATGATGTCGCTCGCGACCGCGCCAAGTTTGATGTTGGCATCCTCGAGCAACTTGTGAATGCGGTTCACGACCGCTGTTTTCTCGGCAACAATCTGTGCTCGCAAACGTGTAAGGTCCCGAAGCTCTCGAATTGGCTGTGGCGGAACAAAACTCCCTCGCAGGAGGCCGTGCTGGAGTAGATCCGCGATCCACTCGCAGTCTTTTACGTCGGTCTTTCGACCTGGCACCTGCTTGATATGGTAGGCATTGACGAGGAGTATCGTGAATCCAGCCTCCAAGATATTCCAAACCGGCTTCCACAAGACCCCTGTGGACTCCATCGCCACATGAGTAACGCCATCTTCCTCGAGCCAATCCGCAAGCTCGAGCAAGTCTCGCGTCATCGTTCCAAACGTTCGCACCACCGATTCGCGCGCGCCGCTTCTCCCGATTCCTTTGCGGCACGCGACAACGGTCTTCTGGTGAACGTCCAGACCGCAGCAGCGAGGATGTACGACTTGCACCGCGACCCCCGTTTCTAGACTCGGCCGAGGGGACGCCTACAAGATTTGACTCTGATTCACGTTCTCCCGGCTAATCCGGGGAAACAGTCTCGGGTTCCAAAAGGCGTCCAGGCCAAACTATTACGCGGGCTTAGTGCACCACGAGATTGCGGCCCGGCTCCTCGCCGAAGTCAACTTCCAAGATATCCTCTGCTCGACTTTAGAGAATATCTTCATGGTTTCAGGGCGCCGCCCCCGGCGGCATGACAACTATTACACCGGCCGGCACGTACCGCATCGTCACGCCATCGGAGGCAGAGCCTCGGGTCCGCCCGTGACGAGGCGGAGCCTCGTCACGAGGGCTTGATAATAGGCAACGCCGCTGTTGGGGCAGACTCGAAACTGCTTCTTCGCCCATGGTGGCGAAACGCCGGCATGCTCCGCGATCGACGAGGCTCCGATGTAAGCCCCTGGTGTCGAGGCTCCCGCCTCGACACCAAAAGCCACTCACCGCAAGGCCGCAGCGTTCGACGCTTGGAGGCAGAGCCTCGGGAGCCGCGCGTGGCGAAGCACAGCGATCGCTACGAAATCGTTCGGGGACTCGCAGACTTGGAGGGGCGCTACTGGACGGCGCGGACGATGACGAGGGAGACATCGTCGCGTGGGGGCGCGTTGGCGGTGTAGTCGGCGACGTCGGCGAGGATCGCTTTCGCGATCGCCTCGGCGCCGCCGGCGCGCGCGTGCTTGCGAAAGATCTCCATCAGGCGCTGCTTTCCGAGCAGTTCCCCCGATGGCCCCTTCACTTCCCACACGCCGTCCGTCGTGAGCAGCATCACGTCGCCTGGCGCGAGCGCCGCCAGTTCCCGCGTCGCGTAGGTGCTGCCCGGAAAGATGCCGAGCGGCACGCCGGTCGACTCCAGCTCGTCGACGCAGTCCGTCGCCGCGCGAAACAGGCACGGCGCATCGTGCCCGGCGTTCACGTACCGAATGCGCCCCGCGCGCAGGTCGAAGGCGGCGACGAAAAGCGTCATGAAGCGCTCGAGCTCCATGTCGCGCTCGAGCTGCATGTTCAAGTGGCGAAGGATATCCGCCGGACGCTGCCCCTGGGTGAGGATCGCTCGCATCCCCGCCCGCGCTGATGCCATGAGCAATGCGGCGCCGATTCCGTGCCCGGAGACGTCGCCGATCACTACGGTGAGTTCCTTGTCATCGCGAGCGATGAAGTCGAAATAGTCGCCCCCGGTCTCATCGCAAGATTGGCTCAGCCAGGCGATGTCCAACCCCTCGATCTCCGGCGCCGTGGAAGGATACATGCGCCTCTGAATGTCGCGGGCGATCGCGAGTCCTTGCTGGTAGCGCTGCTTCTCCAAGGAGTCCGCATAGAGCAGCGCGTTCTCGATCGTGGTCGCGGCGAGGCCGCTGATCGTCACGAGGATCTCCTTGTCGAGCGATGAGAACCCTTCGCTGCGTCCTTCCGCGCCCGAGCTGAGCAGGTTGATGACGCCGAGACAGCGCTCCTTCGAGACGAGCGGAATGCAGAGATAGGACTTCACGTGCAGGTCGCAGCCGACGATGCGGTATGCGCTGCTTGCGAAATCCGAGATCAAGAGCGGTTCCCGCGACTCGATGACGCACTCGTAGACGACGCGTCCCTCCGAGTCCTGGAAGCAACGCGCCATATCGAGCGTGAATCCCCATTCGACTTGATTCTGCAGTTTGCCGTCGCCGACGATGATTACGGAGCCGCCCTCCGCGCTCACGATGTAGAGAGCCAACTCGATCAGCTTCGTGAGCAGCACATCGACGTCGGTGCAGCCGATCAGCTCGCCGGCCTCCGTGATGGCGTGCAGCTTGGCCTGCAAAAGCGCGGCGCGCTCCTCCGCCCGCGCGCGATCCGCGAGCTTCTCGTAGGCGACCGAGGCGTGCGCGTGCAACTGCGCGGCAGCGGCATCCAGCTCGGACGCCGCGCTCTCATTCGGCGCGTCGTGGAAGAGCACGTAACCCGCCGCCGCTGCCCCTCCCAACTGCCAGATATTCAGCACCGGATGCGCGGTGCCCTCGATGCGAACGCTGCGCCCCTCCAAGCAGGCGCCCACGGCGGGTCGTTCGGCGGCGCACCGGAATAGGTCCATGACCTCTTCGTGGCTCACCGCCGGCTGTCGCATTTGGTTTCGCAGCTCTGGAATCACGCTGGAGTGCAGGACCGATGCCGCGTCGCCGCTCACCCCTACGATCGTGATGTCGCGGATGCCCAGTACGCCGGCAAGGACGGAGTGAAGGCGTTCGAAGAACTCATGTTCCGAGAATGCGCCGTGCAATTGCGAGAGCCCGGACAGCAAACTACCGGCGTGATGCGTGCTCGTCGCGACGGTAGTGGTCATAGACGGACCATGCTCCGAAGAGGGCGCCAAGAGGCGGGCGAGCGGAAGCGCCGCTAACGCAGCGAGCGGCTCGGATTGCGAGAGTCGCGGGACCCGCTTCGTGTTCGAGGATGAACGACAAAGAATAGCATCCGCGTCGAAGGCAGGACAAACCTCGCCACGCGCCGCTTGACGGGGTGCGGTGGGACATTGTCGAAGTTCCGCCGCGCCGGTGCCGATCTTCAGGGAAGGTGCGTTCCCGCTGCGGTCGCGCAGCGCCGAGCCGCCCGCCTGCCTGCAGCGCAGCGCACGATCTAGCGAAGGGCCCGGTAACGCGATTGTCCACGGAAGATCCCACCACGATCCAGACGGACGAAGAGAGCATCAGCGGCAGCGTCCGCCGCATCGGAGCCGCCGAGATCAAGACGATGCGTCACGGCGACTTGACCCTCTTTGCAGTCGCCGGACGCCAAGACGCGGGTACCGCGGAGATCTTGGAGCGAACCTTCCTGCGCAGCCGCGGCAACGTCGCCGTCGATCTGCGCGCATTGCAAGGCTTCGAGCAGAAGATCGTATCGTCGCTACGGCGCGTCGCACGCGCATTCGCGGAGCAGCGTCGCGTGTTCATGCTCTACGAGCCGCCGTCCCGCCTCCTCGATCAATTGGTCCTGCAAGGCGTGCTCGCGGAAGTTACGATCTTCGACTCGAAGCGAGGTCTCGTGCGGCGCTCTTCGTCCTCGGCGCCGACGCCGGAAGCCGGCCAGGCGGGCGCCGCCGCGGAAACCGAGCTGACCGATGCATCCGAGCGGGTGATCCGTTTCACGCAGAGCATCGAACGCGCCGAAGAGATCGAGTCGGCGCTTGCCACCGCGGGTCGACGGTCGCGAGCGATGTTCAAGGCAAATACGCCAGAGTTTCCTCCCTACGAGATCGTCTCGTACTATCTGCCGCACGACGAACTTGGCGGCGACTTCTTTCACCTCGACTGCCTCGATGACGATCATCTCGGAATCTCCATCGGAGATGTTTCGGGACATGGCGTGGAGGCGGCGCTCGTCATGGGGATGACGAAGAAGGTCCTGGAGATCCGCGCGCGCGAAGGATCGCACACCGATCCCGCCCAAGCGATCAGGACCACGAACGGCGACCTATTCGGAGATCTCGACCGTTATACCTTCGTTACCGCGCTCTACGCGATCGTGGAGCGATCCACCGCGACGCTCACCTACGCGCGCGCGGGGCACAATTATCCGCTCCTGGTTTCCCCGTCTCAAAAGAACATCTTCCGCTTGAACGGACCAGGAATCGCATTGGGCATGGACGGTGGCGCGCTCTTCAACAGCGTACTGAAGCCGGTGCGCGAGACGCTGCATTCCGGGGACGTGCTCGTGTTCTTCACGGACGGACTCATCGAAGCGGCGCATCCGAAGCGCGGACCCTTCGGAGTCGAGCGGCTCGTGGAGTACTTCCGCGAGATCTCCACGGAGCGGCCGCTCGAGGAGCTGCGCGACTCAGTGCTCGATACGATTCGGAGTTTCTGCGGCGAAGCGCGATTCGAAGATGATCTCACGCTGATCCTGGTGCGTCACGGCAAGTGACGCCCCTCTGCGCTGGAGCGCATTCTAGGCCGATAGAATGCGCGGCACGCGCCTGTTTCAGCGCTAAGAAAGAAACGTTCTCCAAGATTCGTAGCGATGATCTTGGAGATTGTGCTCGAGCAGCGGGTTCATCTCGGGCGCGCGCGGAGTGTGCAAGAGGCGCATGCCGGACTCTTCGACGCTCCGCATGCCCTTGCGATGGTTGCACTTCGAACATGCCGTGACGACGTTCTCCCAACACTCTCGCCCACCGAGGAAGCGCGGTACCACGTGATCGAGGGTCAATTCCGCGGTCGGGCGCCTGACGCCGCAGTACTGGCAGCTATAGTTGTCCCGCGCGAAGATGGTGCGCCGCGACATCGGCACCTTGCGCCGAGTGTAGCGGTCGTAGCGTAGGAGGCGAATGATCCTCGGAACGCGTACGGGGTAGGTGACGGTAAAGATCCAATCCTCCGTGCGCTCCCGCTCGTCGAGTTGCTCCGAGTATGTCCCCCCCGAGCGCTTCACCCAGGCCGCGAAGCCGTGGCTGTCGTACCTGGTCCCGGATACTTGCACGACCTCGGCGTGCTCCTTGTAGAGGAGGATCATCGCGCGGCGGCACGAAACCATGTGAACCGCCAGGTAATGGCGGTTCAAGACCAATACAGCCGAGTCCAATGCCTTGGTACTCAAACGGGGAACAGCTCCTACTCCGCCTCGTTCCGCTCCCTGCGCGCGGCTCCCATGAGCGTGGCGCAGGATCGCGCCCGCGTCATCTTACCGGCCATCCGCGGCGCGGCAAATTTACCGCGAGAAACCACTCTTGCTCAAGCGAACGCACGCCGCGATTTGTCGCGCCTGCATTAGCAGGGGTATTCTTGGAATGCTGCCGGACCTCTCGGCTCGGCGGCTCTACCAAAGTATAGGAAACGATCGTGCTCCAGGGTAATACCGCCAACCTGCCCCTGCAGAACATATTCCAGACTCTAGCTTTGAATCAGCAGGAGGGCATCCTCACGATCAACTTCCAGCGCCAGGAACGGCACATCGGAATCCGACGCTCCTGCATCTTCATTCTCTGCGAGCGCCCGAATACTTCCCGCGTGTTGCAGCAAGTGCTGGCGATCCGCGGGATCCTGTCGGAGAGCGAATACGAGAACGTGTTCGCGACAGCCGGCGCGCCGGCTCCTCCCGGCGATCTGCTGTTGAGCCGCCACATCTTGCAGCGCAATCAACTCGATGAGGTCTTGCGCGAGCAGCTCCTCGAGTTCACGTACGAGATCTTCGAATGGCGCAACGCCAACTACCGCTTCGAAGTGAAACAGATCCCCGACGATCGCATGCTCTTCAGCAACGCGGAAATCGCTCGCGTCTTCACCTTTCCCGCCAACGCGATCCTCATGGAGGCCGTACGCAGGGAAGACGAGTGGGGGCGAATCCGCCAGGTCATACCGAATCAACACCAGATCTTCAAGTTGACTCCAGGCGCCAAGATTCCAGAGTCGCTCGCGACCGCGGTAAACCTCGCGCCCGCACGATTGCAGAAGCTGCTCAAGCTCATCGACGGCGAACGCACGGTCGAAGAGATCATCGCCGATTCGAAGACCCCCTCCTTCTTCGTGTGCAGCATCGTTCATGGGTTGATCGCCGCCAAAGTCGTGGAAGCGATCAGTCTCGAAGAGAAACGGGCGCTCTCGGAGGTCTTGCGCAAGAGATATCAGCTCGACAAGGTCGCGAACGTCTATCGCAGCATCTTGGAGGAAGACTCGGACGACGACGATACGCGGCGCAAGCTCGTGATCTTCCTCGAGCGCAAGAAGGCGCTCCCCCAAGAACTGCTTCCGCACTATCACCGCATCGTCGATGCAACGCGGCAAAAGGGCGACCTTGCGGCGACACAACAGTACGTGCAAAAGATCCTCGAGCTGAACCCGAAGGACGTCGGCGCCAACGAGCAGAGGGTGCTGCTGCACGTCAACGACAAGAAGAACAAGAATTGGAATCAGGCGATCAAGGAATACTCGAGCGCCGTGCGCGGCAGCCGCGAGTTCGAGCGCGGCGCGCGGTTCTTGCTCCAGATTGCGGAGTCGCGCGAGGTCGAGGGCGCGGTCATCCACGAAGCGGCGCACTTGTTCCTGCTCGCCGGCAACCTCCCCGAAGCGTCGACGACCTACGAGCGTGCCGCCAAAGTATTCACGTCCGAGGGGGACCGCCAAAGCCTCCTCAAGGTCATCGAGAAACTCGAGATCTGCAACGCCTCGGCCGCGGCGCGCTGGCGCAAGCAGCTCGAGAGTCCTCGCCGCGGCAAGAAGCGCCGGCGCGCTCGCCTTACGCTGCTCGGCGTGATGGCGTTCGTGCTGGCGACCCTCGGGTACGGCGCCTACGAGTGGGACGCGCGAGTGACCTACGCGGAAGTGCTCGAAAGCGCGAACGTAGCCGCTCGCTTCGGCAACTCGGAAGAGGCGCGGCGCCAGCTCCTCGAGTTCAAGAAGCGCCACAACTTCAGCATCATCGCGCAGTCGGTCTCCAGTGCCATTGCCGCGATCGAAAAAGTCGCGGCCGAGGCGAAAGGCGCCGGCGCTCCTGCCCCCACCGTGCCGGCGATCCTGCCGCAGGTCTTCGTGGACGTGGAACGGCTCGTGACGGAAGGCTCCGCGCTCAAGCGCAAGGGCGAACTCGTGCGAGCCCTTGCCCTTTATCAATCGGTCGATCTACGGACGCTGCCGCCGAACATCGCGGAAAACGTCCGCCAAGAGATCACCGCGATCAGCGCCTATCTGCGCGAGGCCGCGTCCCTGCACGAGAAAGGCAAGGCGGCCGAGGCGGCGAAGGACTACGAAGAAGCGCATCGCCTCTACAGTTTGTGCTTCGCGAAGTATCCGCACTCGCCGGCCGCGAAGAATCTGCGGCTGCCCCACGTCCTGGAGGTGGAGCCTCCCACGGCATTCGTCACAGTCAACGGCGCGCCCTTGACCGGACCCGCAAACGTCTTCTGGCTGGGACCGACCGAAGAAGCGGTCGTGTGCGTGAGCGCTCCATCCTTCGTCCCATGGAAGAAACCGATCTCCGCGGAGGGATCGGCGAAGACGCTCGTCCAACTACAGAAACAGAGTTCCTGGATCCAGACCATTCCCGCCTATGCCGAGACCGAGTCGTGCGCGTTCGGCGGTCGCGCGTTTATCGGCACCCGCGGAGGGACCGTACTCGCCCTCGACGAGCGCACCGGCGAACAGCTTTGGGAGTTCCACCTCGAGGGGCTCGGCGACTGCCTCGGCGCGATTCGACGCGTCCAGAACGATATCGTGTTCGCGGGCACGGACGGCGCCGTGTATCGAGTCGCCTCCGAGTCGGGGGAGCAACGATATCGCGTCGCTTTGCCCGCGAAATTCGGATTTGCACGGGTGCCCTTCACGGCCCCCGATGCGAGCGGCCGCATTTGCCTCGCGACGACCGCGGGACATCTCCTGCTGCTCAACCTCGAAAAACAGAGCGTCGTCTGGGAGCACCACACGGGCGGCAGCGGCGACCTGGCGCCCGCGCAGTGCGGAGCCCGCATTTTCGCCGCGGACCGCGGCGGACGCCTAGCGGCCTACGACGTGGAGACCGGGAATCGAGTCTGGCTCCGGGAGTTCCGTGAAGCGATCTGCACCGGCGCCGCGTGCGTCGGCGATCTCGTCGTGATCGGATTCGAATCCGGGAGGATCGGCGCGCTACAGGCATCGGATGGAACGGACGCGTGGATCGGCCTTCCCGGGAGCGCGGCGTGCGGAAACCTGCTCCCGCTGGCCGCGGACTCCTTCGCCGTCCTCACGGCCGACGGCAGCCTCTCTTGCAAGCGCGCGATCGACGGTTCGGACATCTGGGAGGTCCGCACGCGCGCCGCGTTTACGCACGGCCCGCGAGCGTTGGGCGAGCTGCTCTGCGTCGTCGATGACGCGGGACAACTCGTCGCCTACCGCGCCGCCGATGGCCGCCGCGCCTGGAACTACGCGACCGGCGACGCCCCGAGCACTGCGCCGCTCGCCGCCGGCGACTTCGTGCTGGTCCTCGGCAAGAACCGCCGCGTCCATGCCGTCTCCGCCGGCCCCTGACCGTCCGATAACGAGTTGTCCAACGCGACGCACCGCGGTTTGCCGCACGATGTCGCGCCATCGTAAGCTTCAATGCTCGTTGCCGTCGCGAAAGCCATCGTAAGGCTCCGCGCTTCGAATCAGAAGTTCTATGGAAAGTCCGGAACTTGGGCCTCCTTGCAACCCTACTCGGCGTATCGCAACAGGACCGTGAGCTTCGAGTCGCGCGCAGCGGCAGCGAAGAAGAGCTGCTCGCGCTCGTACGATCCTTGTTGAAAAGCAAGCGCGAGGAACGCGCCCTCGCGCTCCTCCTCCGAGGCGTCGAACGATTCCCGGAGTCGGCGCCGATCGCGACTCTCACACAGAGCGTGGAGGCGAGCGTATCGTGGAGGTCGATCAAGGCGTTGCTCGCCGGCATCGACAACGACATCTCCGTCGAGACGCGGGCTCGACTCTGCGATCTCTATCGCCGCGTGGGCGACACGGAACACGCGCTGAACTTCGGTCGCCAGGCAATTCAGATGTCGCCTTTGGATCCATGCGGTTACCGCGCGATCGGACGCATCTACCTCGACCAGTTCCGGCGCACGGAGGGCACCGTCGAGGGGATGAATGCGCTGCGCTGCCTATTCAAGGCGCACACGCTTTCGCCGCAAGACTCCACGACGCTGCTCCAACTCGCGGAAATCTTCGCCATCCTGCGAGCGCCGATCGCGGCGACGCGCTTCCTCGAGCCGGTGAAGCGCGCCTTTGCGGATGCCATGCAAGTGCAGCGCTTGGCGCAGCGCATTCAGTCGCTAGCGCCCGAGCGCACGACGCAGATCCAGGATCTCTTCCTCATCCACGAGCGGCGCACCTACGGCAGCGAGGCGCAGCCCGAGGCGGTGCCGGTCACGCTTCCGGAGCCGTTGACGGCGGCATTGAAGAAAACCGCCGAAGAAACCGCGGGCACTCTCGGGTGCTACGTGATCGACGGCAATCGGCGCGTCGTGTGGGGCTACAACACGAGCAATTGGGTGGACGCGGAGATCGGCGACTGCTTCGGGCAACTCTCCGAGATCGCCGTAAACAACTCGAAGAAGATGGGCGTCGGCAAGTTCCACCATATCTTCTGCCGCAACGCGCAGATCAACGTGGTAGCCGGTACGCTGCCCAAGTCGCTTACCTGGGTGTATGCCGGCGGCCCGCGTACGCGAATCGAAGACACAGAGGCGTTGTTGGCGACCGCCCGCAAGCTCTGCAAAGAGATGCTGCCGGAGAGTTCCCTATGAACGACCTGCTCGATCAAGTCAACGAGTTGAACGCCGTGCAAGGAAGCATGATCATCACGCACGACGGGATCCTCGTCCAATCCGCGATCTCATCGGGTCTCGATGACGACACGGTCGCCGCGCTCTCGTCGTCCCTCGTGCTGACGATCAAGCGTGCCATGGAGCCGATGGGAGTGGCGGCGCCTCCGGAGGAAATGGTGCTTTCGGCCGAGCTGGGCAAGCTCGCGTTCTTCGACCTCGGGAATGCATACTTGGTGGTAGTAGCGGAGCCACAGCTCAAGTTGAACGCGGACTTGGTAGAGATTCGCAGCGTCGTCAGGAAGCTGCGGGCGCGATTCCAGCTCTAGGGGGAGAATCAGATTCGATTGCGCGACTGGGGGCGCCGCCTCCGGTCGAATAGGCATGCCGATACGCTTTGCCGGATCGATTGTGTCCGGCTGGAGATCGAAACCGTATGGTGCAGATCAATTTCTCGCTCCGCGAAGTCAACTGCAAGATCGTCTATTACGGACCTGGCCTCAGCGGGAAGACCACGAATCTCGAGATCATCCACGCAAAGGCCCCCAAAGGTTCGACGGGCGACTTGACTTCGATTGCGACCGAGGGCGATCGCACGCTCTTCTTCGACTTCTTGCCGCTCGATCTCGGTCAAGTCGCCGGCATGAAAACACGCTTCCAGATCTACACGGTTCCGGGCCAGGTTTACTACAATTCGACGCGCAAACTCGTGCTGCAAGGGTCGGACGGCATCGTCTTCGTCGCCGATTCGAAGCGCGGCAAGATGCCGGAGAACCTCGAGTCCCTCGAGAATCTCTTGGAGAACCTGAAGGAATACGGACTCGATCTGAACCAGGTCTCGCTCGTGCTGCAGTACAACAAGCGCGACCTCCCCGATGTCTATACGATCGACGAAATGAATGCGGCGCTCAACAAATGGGGAGTGCCGCACTGCGAAGCGGTGGCGCGCGATGGCCACGGCGTGTTTCCGACACTGAAGAAGCTCGCTGGGATGGTGTTGGAGTCCCTGAATCGCCAACACACCGGTGCCCCTGCGGCCGCGACGCCGGTCAAAGCGCGCGAGCAAAAGGTCCCCGTGCAGGTCGGCGCGGTTGGCGCCGCTGGCGCGCAGGCCGCATCGCCGCGCGCGACGCAGACGATCCGCGTGGGCGCGGGCGCGCAGGGCGCTAGACCTCAAGCGGGGCGGGGGGTCGCGGCGAGCGCGGCACCAGCCATTTCGGTGAAACCGATGCCAATCAATTCGGCGCGCGGGACGCACGCGGCGGCGATGGGCGGTCCGGTACCGCAGCCGCAACGTGCGCGCAAAGGTCGTGGGATTTTGGTCGGACTAATACTCCTGGCAGTCGCCGGCGCAGGCGCATACCTGTGGTTTTCAGGTCTGCTCAAGGACCTGCTCTAATAGGCCACGGGCCCGAGAAAGGAGCGCGACAGTGGTTACCGACAGCGAACACCTGCGTGAGGCACGCCTGGTCTTCTACCAGGAGGACGTCGATCGCATTAACGCAGTCTTGAACGACTTCCTGAAGCTTTCCGATTCCAAGTGCAACATCCTCATCGACAAAGAGGGGCACATGGTTACGAAGGCGGGAACGACGGGCGACATCAATCTGCAATCCGTAGCCGCGCTCGTTGCCGGTTCGTACGCGGCGACGCGCGAGATGGCGCGCCTGCTCGGCGAGGAGGAGTTCTCGGTGCTCTTCCACCAGGGGAAGAAAGACAGCATTCAGCTCACCCTGGTCGGCGATCGAACCCTTCTCGCGACCGTCTTCGACGAGCGCACGACGATCGGCATGGTGCGGCTCTACGCGAAGGAAGCGAGCGACAAGCTGGCAAAGATCTTCAAGGATATCCTCAGCCGGCCCCCGCGCCCGAACAGCGGCCTCGGAGACGATTTCTCCAAGTCCGCGAAGGGCGCCCTCGACTTCTTCTTTGTCGACGAGTAGCCGTCTGCCGGCGACCCCTCGGGGGCTACCGCGGGCGCTGCTCCACCGGCAGCCGGTCGAAGTATTCGCGCAGATCGAGCAACAGGTTTCTCACGTCGAGTTGGTGATCGCCGAGATCGGCGAGCAGCCACGACATCTCGCCGAGAAACTTGAACAAGAAGAACGCAAAAAGAAGCAGCAGAGTCCAACCGAGCGTCGCGAGCACGAGCCACGCGGGATCCACCTCGCTCTGGCGATACAAGTAGACGCACGCCGCCAATCCGCACAGAATCAACGGCAAGAACAGATACGCGCCGAGCAGCATGAAGCGGGAGAGGGCGCGTAACTTTCGGAATCGCGTGATCGCTCCTGGATTGTAGTTGCGTACGCGATCCGGGGACGACGCGAGCGCCGCGCCGGTCGAGCGCCGCTCTCGCTTCGACATCGACTCGATAAGCTCGATCCGCTTCGCCTGCTCATCTTGCCACGCCTTCTCCTGGGCGATGCGAGCCTCCTCTTCCTCGCGCCCGGCGCTGCCGACCACTCTCACCTTCGCACCGCACGATGGGCACCTCACGCGCTTTCCGGCGTATTCTTCCTGGGCGCTGAAGGAATGCTCGCACCTCAGGCAGGTCGTCCAAATCGCCAAGGCATCCGCTCCTTTCCACCAAACAGATCGGCACAAAGGCCCATTTCAGACCTGGCCTGCTTCGGCCGGCTGCGAAGATGTTGAAATGAGCACTGGAGCCTTCCGCGCGAAGGCTCCAAACGAAACGATCCCGCGACGGCGGCTTTGGCCATCGCGGGATCGCTGCATGCCCCAGGGGCTCGTGGGCTATTCGCCGCCCTTCAGCACCGCCCGCTTGACGGACGCGCCAATCTTGCCGACGGCGTGCGACGCGGCCTTTTGGACGCGAGCATCGCTGTGCTTGAATGCGGCGTGGAGGACCTCTTTAACGCCGGAACCCACCTCGTCCTTGCCGCGGTGGATATCGCCCAGCGCTCCGAGCGCGGCGACGTGCAGCTCGGGAGAAAGGTTTTCTTCCTTGCAGATCCTTGTCAGAGCCTCCGCGGCGCGCAAGGTGCGCAGGGATCCCAACGCTTCGCATGCGGGGATACGCACCGAATCGCTCCGATTCTCGAGGACCGTTACCAATGCATCTTCGGCGTGTAGCAGCTCGAAGATCGACGTGCGGGTCGCAACGAACAGGATCGCGCGCGCCGCGCGCGCCGCAATTTCGATCCCTTGTGCACGCGCGCTGGCATCTTCCGGGCACAGCGCGGAGATCACTTCATCGCGCAACCGCTCCCAGGCGATGCTGCGGTTCACGACGCGCACGCGCTTCGCGTCGTTCGCGTATGTCGCTTGCGCCGTTTCGAACGCGCCGTCGTCCGCGATGATCAGAATCGGAATCGTGCGCGTTCGCGGGTCGGTCTGGAATTTCGCGATCAACGAAGCCGTCGTGAGCCCCTCGCCGCTGATGTCCGGGCTTAGCACGATGACATCCTTGGGCGGAAAGCTCAGCGCGCGTTGCAGCCCGCGGAACGGCGAGGTCTCGTTGAACGCAGTGACGTTGGACTTGTAGAGAAGCTCCCGCGCGTGCAGGGCGTCTTCTTCTTTCGGGAAGATCGTGAGCGCGATCCGCGCCCCGGCGTCGATGAGAGCGTCCGCGAGGTTGTCCACGACGATCTGCGCGGACGGGAACGCCGGCGGATTCATGTACGCGATGCACTCGGCGGCGCCGAATCTCACGCCTCGATGGTCGCTCCCCAGCGCGGCTTCGAGCGCCGGGGGGATCTGCTCGACCCGCGCTCCGGGGGTCAAGGATTCGCGGATCGAAACGAGCGCCACCATCGAGACCTCCGGGCGCCGATCGCGCATGGAGCGGTCGACCGCTCCTTGCAGGACGTCGGTGGTGAGGGCGCAGGCTCGATGCAGCACGATGTTCATCGTGCCGCGTTCCGCTTCCAACTCCGCGATCTTGGACTCTTCGATCTCGGCCTTCTGCGCTTTCTCCTTGTAGACTTCGAGCGTGCTCAAGTACTCCGCGTATTGCGCGAAGCTGTTGCAGGCGAAGAGCACGTTGGGTTCCACGCCTTGGGGATCGATGCTGAGCGCATCCGCGATGAGCTGGTCGGCGCGATGCTCGTTGAGCGCCCAGTCGTGTACCGGCTTCCAGACGAGCGCGGTCCCCTCGAGGCTCCACAACACGGCGTCATGGTAAGCGAGGTGCATGTAGTCGGAGTTCATGTAGAAACGGCTCGCCTGCGCGAGGAGCTGGTCGGTGGCGCTGCCGCCAGAGAGATGGCCATCCAGATCGAGCATGCGGATGGCCTCCTGCGCCTTTTCCTTCACGATTCCATCCGTGGTGGTCTGCGCGAGGAACATGAGGCTTGGAATCGCCGCAGGGTTCGAGATCTTCGCGAGTGCCGCGATCGCGTTCGTGACGACGGTCGCGTTCGGATGGTGGAGCACGCGGCAAAGCGGCATTACGGCGTCATCGTCGAGCTTCGAGACCATGCGGATTGCCCGCGTGCGAAGCTCGGCTTCCGCGGCGCCCAGCCGCTCGATGCAGCCCGGCATGAGGTAGTACCCATGTCGATTCACGAGCGAATAGAGCAAGCGCTCGCCGTCGAGCAGGTCCTCGGTCGTGAAGTACTCCTTCAGCCCCGCGGCGATCTGTTCCGCGTCGCGCGAACGGACTCTCGTCTCCAAGCTCGAAAGCTTCAACAGCGCCTGGAGCTGAGTCGAAATGCTCTGATTCTTCGGACCGGCGAGCCGAATCGCTTTCATTACTTGCGCGACAGTCGCCTTGTCCACCCACTTTTCCGCTTCGAGCGAAGTCGGCTTCAACAACAGGGCTTGCTCGAATTTCTGCTTCGCGGCATCCAGGTCGCCGCGCTGAAAGGCGTCCATGCCTTGATCGAGAAGTTGCGTGACGTCCGATCTCACCTCCGCGGACGCGCCATCCTGGGCATTCGCGCCGCCGGCACCGCCGGCGAGGACCAAGGCAAGAATCGGCACGAGCATCGCCCATACTGCTCGCGATCCCAACTTCCGCGGTCTTGGTGTCGGACGCATTTTTGCTTCCCTTTCCGGGACATGCCGAACCCCTGCGACAATTGGGCGCCGAGGCGCTCCCCGAGCGTCTATGTGCTTACCTGCCGCACTCGACTCGGGCAACTTCGCAAAAGCTCGAATTGTGCCAAACACTCGCGCTCCGCGTTCATGCGCGGATGCGACGCACAGCGATTTCTCAGGCGTTCGTGGTCGATCTTCCGGCGCTCCTAGGGGCACGATTCGAAATGCCGCCTGCCTTCGGTCGACTGCGGCGCCGCCTGTCTTCGTCGAGCCGCCTCTACGTATTTCTCCATCAATACGCCTCGGCGGCTCTCCTTGACATC
>JAKEFC010000033.1 GCA_022616235.1 Planctomycetota bacterium | reverse complement strand
CGCTCGCTGGCCTCGGCGCCGCCGAAGGGAGCTTCGGCGGGGCCGCGGTGACGAGCGATGGGAAGCGCGCGACGCTAGCGGGCGGCACCCTCGCCGGGAGCGTGATGCCGCTCGGCGCGGCGCTCGCCCGCGCCGGCCGCGCGCTCGGCCTGGGGCCGGAGCGAGTTGCGGCGCTCGGCGCGGCGACGCCTGCGGCGGACCTCAAGCTCCCGTACCTCGGACGAATCGCAACGGGGGTCTCGGCGGATCTCGTCGTGCGCTCGGCGGCGGGGGAGATCGTCGCGGCGCTCCGCGCCGGGCGGCGCGCGGATGATCCCGGCGGCGAGTTCTTGCCGGCGGCGATCGCGCGGATCTCGTGATGCGCTCGGGACGCGGCGCGCGGCGCACTGGAGGATGATGTCAGGAATCGAGTGGGTCGACCTGCGAAAGATGTTCGAGCGCATCCGCCCGCCGCACGTCGAGGCGATGTCCATGACGTGCCGCTTGATTGTGGCGGAGCGCCTCGCGGTGCGGCGCGGCCGCGTGGAGGCGCCGGAGGCACTCCAGATGCAAGAGCTTCGCGTTTCCGGGACGATTGCAGGGGCGCGGGGCTCGGTGTTCACGAGCCACGTGTCCGAGGACGGCCTCTATCATGCGTTCCTCGAGGCGCTCCGCCTCGCGGAGGGGGCGGCCGCGCGAGGTGGAGCGCGGCCGAAACCTGCGCCACGCACGAAGAAACCATCCAAGAATGGCGCGGGAGTCGGGCCGATCAAGTGGACCGTGCTCGACTTCGATACGAAGGTCTCCTCGCTCGTGGACATCGAGCGGCGCCTCAGGTCGGATCGGGGCGCCGGCGTGAGCGACTCGATCGCGGCCATCACCGGCGCGATCGTTTCGGGGCTGTCGTTCGATGATCGCGGCCATTACGAAGTGCGGACCGAGGAGCGCATGGTCCCCGAGTTGGCGGTCGCCCTGGCGGGGCGCCACGGCGTGTGCCGGCGCAGCATCGCGGGGCACGGGCTCGCGTTTCGCGGAGGCTTCGAAGTCTTGGAGCGATTGCGCTTCGCGAGCGCGGCGGAGCTGCTCCGCGAGGAGGCGGATGCGCTGCGAGGCGCTCGGCTCGCGCCGAGCGGGGTCATGAACGTCGTCGCGGCCGCGATTCCGATTCGGTTCCTCGTCGCCGCCACGGCAGGAGCGCGTGCGGAATGCGCGATCGCTCCGCCTTTCGCGCTCGACCTCGCCGGGCTTCACGCCGCCCTCTCTGGTCCCTGCGCGCCGCCGATCTGCGCGCGCCCAAGGGATGCGGCCGCGGCGGAGAGATTGGCGGGGGGTGTCGAGCGCGGCGTGCTCCTCAAGGGGATTCGCTATGCGCGATCGAGCGGCGCCGCGGGCGATGCGCGAATCGGCTGCGAGTGGGGGCGGATCATCGCGGACGGACGCCTCGAGCGCGTCGTGCGGGTTCCGGCGATGCGAGTGGAGCGCGCGGCGGCGGTCGGCGCGCGCGCGACGGCACTCCTCCGCGGCGTCGCCGTGATCGCGGATGGAACTTAGGACACCGCGATGCAGAGCTACTTCTACCAGATCGCCGAGTACCTCGGCGAATTCGCGGGCGAAGGTGAGGGCCTCGTCCTCTGGTACTGCGAGGAAGAGTCGGACGCGGGAACGCGCGCCGGCGGCGACACGGACGGCGAGCCGCGCTACCTGCGAACCATCACCATCGAACTCTTGTGCGGCGGCCGCCACGCGCGCCGCACGCTCTCTCTGACTGGTAAGACCTCGGAGGATCGCTCAGGGCTCAGGAAAGCCTTGGAAATCCTGCGCGAGCACGTCACCGCGAGCGCCGCGGCGCTCGCGCAGCGGACGCTCCGGCGGCTCCGATCGAGCGAGGAGCGTCCCCGCGTCGATCTCGAGACCGCCTCCGAGGACGCGGAATGGTTGGTCTGCACAGGCTACGCCGACTCTCTGGGCACGAGGCATTGGTTCGAGCGGCGGACGGTCGCGGACACGGACGCCGAGTTCGCGCCGTTTCGTGCGGCGGCGGCGAGGGTGCCGGAGTCGGCGGCGCGCGCGCACGTTAGGGCGAAGAAACATCGCGCGCTCCTTTCGCCGCGCGCTCTCTATCGCCTGCTCGCCGCCGCCGGGCGTGCGGGGGCGTTCTCTCATCGTGCGAGGCGCGGCGCGGAGACGCTCGGACTCTCGCCGGTCGTGTCGCTCGCCGAGGTGTCGGAGAACGGACTCGTGCCTCGATTCAACGAAGAGGGGGAGCTGCGCGCGCCGCGCGTGCCCCTCATCGCGGAGGGTCGCTGGCGTGGAGCGCTCGTCTCCCCGCGCACCGCGCGCGAATTCGGCGCGGCCGGGAACGCGGCCAGCGATGATGAATGCCCGCGGTCGCTCGCGCTCGACGCCGGCACGATCGATTCCGCAGCGAGTTTCGAATTGCTCGAACGCGGCCTCTTCATCGCGGACGTGGCGGGGGTGTTCTGCGGCGATCCCGCGGCCGCTTCGATCACTTGCGGCACCGGCGACGACTGTTACGCCGTCGAGCGCGGAACGGTCCGGGCGCGCACCGAACCGCTCGAACTCCGCATCGACCTCACGCGCCTCTTCGGAGCCGACCTCCTCGGGCTCACGCGCGAGCGCGAGCTTTTGCTCAGCCCCGATGCCCCGTGGCGCTGGCAGAACTCCAGCGCCCTGCTCCCCGGCGCGCTCGTCAAGGCGGTGCGCGTCGTAGCCTGACGGCGCTCGATCTGTGTGAGCGCCTCGGCAAGATCGCGCGCTAGTTGTTCCGACCCAACATTGCGAAGCGCTGTCGGTTATGACGGACGTTGCTGCAACTCAACTTCGTTTTTCTTGACCCGAGACCAGAAACTTGCCTTTCCATCATCTAAGCGATCTAATCACGACGCTCAGCGCGATTGTGGTTGCGATTTTCGCAAGGCTTCTTGGCGGTTTCTTAGGGCGGCAACTCATAGGAAGGGGCAATAGCGACTTCGAGTATTGGTCTATCGAAGAGTGATCCATGCTCGCCGCGCGCTATCGCGACGGCGAGTAGCGACGGTAAAGGAGGATCGATGCATCGCTTTTGGCGTTGTCGTCCGGCGCTGGTCGTCTTTTTCTGCTGCTGGGTCTCGATTGCTGCGCTTGCGCAGGGGTCGGAACTCTACCGATTCCGTATGCTCCCGATACCGGATGTCTACCCGGGGTGCACGACTACCATTGATATAGTCGCGGATCATACGGTTTGGCCCGTACCCCCTCCCCCCCCGGATCCTAGCCGTGCCCTTCAAGCGCTGAGCTTCGGCCTCGTCCTACCCAGCCCGGTTCAATTCGTTTCCGCGACGTACAACGGCACGCATCTCAAGCAGATGATCGGGAGCGACCCCTGGTTCTCCGGGGTTCGCGCCGTACAGGGCGGAGTCACCGTCGGCATCGTGCTCGATGACGCGTTGCAGCAATCGATGCCTGCCGGCACGAGCCAAATTGTGATCAAGATCACAGTGAGGGTGCCTCAAGGTACCGCGCCTGCGACGTTTGGCATCCAGTTCTCGGGCACGCTCGGCACGCCGGACGTGCCCCTCGAGATGGTGATGCCGATCGGCTCGGTCGTGCCCGTAACCCAACCCGCTTCCTTGAGGGTGATTCAAGGCACTTGCATGATCGCGCCGATCGACGGGTACTTTCCCGCCGCAGTGGGACAAGTCCTCGAAGAAGAAGTGCCGGGAGCCGAACCGGCCGCGGAGCCCGCGCCCGCACCCGCGACGACCGATGAAAACGAGAATGAGCCGCCTCCCGACCCCTCCGAGCTGGATTTTCCCGAACCGACCGAAGAAGAACTAGAAGTCACTTGGAAATATCAGGCCGAACAAGATTCGACAGGTCTCCCCTCCGAGGCACTCGCTGCGGATCATTCGGACGAAGTGGCAACCGGATCGTCCGCGGAAATACCGCAGACACCCGCGTCGGACGACGCGGCAGCGGAGAGTGCAGAACAGCAATCCGACACTCCGCCTTGTACGCCGGATTGTCCCGGCTCCGACATACCCTGCTTCTTGCGGGGGGACGTCAATGGGAATGGCGCCGTAGAATTCGACTCCGCCGACAGCGACGAAGTTCATCTTCGGAATTATCTCTACAAGGGCGGGACGGCGCCTCCATGCATGGATGCGGCCGATGTGAATGACGATGGAGCAGTGAGTCACTTCGATTTGATGATGCTGCTTGCATGGCACCTTGGACGCCGACGCGAACCGGCCTGTCCTGGACCGACCACTTGCGGAGTAGATCCAACCCCCGATGACGGGATCGAGTGTGCCGGTCCTGCCCCGTGTCCATGAGACTCATCCGTAGAATGCGACCTGCGTTACCATCGAGGATCAATCGATCGACGGAAGGAAATGTTACCATGCGGTTCATGTTGATCTCGGCAACGGCTTTGATGAGTTTCTTCGTCTTGGTCCGCTGCAGCAATGCACAAGAGTGCGGAATCCCAGTTGTAGACATGGGAGACGGCGTTCATTACGTGGGCTTGGAATTCATGACGATCCAAGAGGCGATAGACTTCGCCAGCGATGGCGACATCGTCTGTGTCGACTTCACGTAGTTTATCGCCGGCGAGACGATCAATTTCACGGGGGCGGCGATCACAGTGCACGGCGTTGTGGATGCGACGTGCGTCGATCCATCCGCGACACCCCTCTTGTGCTACCCCGTTCTCGCGGGATCGAGCGTCGATTCCAAAGTGATCTTTGACGAGGATGTCGGAGCCGATACTGTCCTGGAGAAT
>JAKEFC010000231.1 GCA_022616235.1 Planctomycetota bacterium | reverse complement strand
GATCGATGAGCATGGTCCATGCGGTGAGCGATGAGAGGAGGAAGCTCCCCGCCGCCGTGAAGTCGAGCGCGGCCGGCTTCGGCACGACGTTGCCGGCGGGCACGGCGACGAACTCCGCGCAGGTGCCGTCGCGCGTCTCGCCGAGGATGCCGTACTCGGGGCAGAGGACATCGCGGCCGCTCGTGCAGGCGGCGCACCTCCCGCAGGAGAGGCCCGGGACGATGATCACATCGCTCCCCGGCGCGATCGCCTCGACCCCAGCGCCGCAAGCGGCGACGACGCCCGCGCCGTCGCTCCCGAGGGTGAGGGGCAGCCCAAAGCGGTGCCCCGGCACGCCGCGGCGCACCCACAGATCGAGATGGTTCATGCCGGCGGCGCGTACTTCGACGAGGACTTCTCCAGGCGGCGGCGCCGGACGCGGAATCTCTTCCCACTGCACCGCCTCCACGCCGCCATGCGCGTGAACGCGCGCGGCCGCGGCGCGCGCGATGCTCACTGCGCCATCCCCTCGATCCGGTCGAGATCGATGCCTTCGTCGAGGCTGCGCCAGCGCGCGGGCCGCTTCGCCGCGAACGCCGCGATCCCTTCCGCGACGTCGGGGTGGGGGAGCAGTTTCTCGAGGTATTCCGCCTCCATGTGTTTGATCCGCGATCCCCAAGTGCGCAGCGCCTCTTCGTGCAGGAGATGCGCCGTCATGCCGAGCACGGCCGGACTCTTGTCGTGGTAGAGCGCGATCTCGCGCTGCAACGCGTCATCGAGCCCGCCGGCCGGCGCCACGACGTCGACGAGGCCCCACTGGGCGAGCGCCGCGACCGGGATCTCGCGGCCGCCCAAGACCGCCGCGACGGCGCGGCCGTGCCCCGCGCGCTGGGTGAGGAGCGGGATCGCGACGGGGGGGTAGCAGCCGAGCTGTATCTCCGGAAACGAGATCCGCGCGTTCTCCTCGGCGATCACGCGGTCGCAGGCGAACGCCAGTTCCGCCGCGCCGCCCATGCACACCCCGTTGACGAGGGCGACGTTCACCGATTGCAGTCCAAGCAGCTCGAAGAAGATCGAATGAAAGGCGGGGAGCAACGCCGGCATGAGTTCTTTCGTGTGCTGCTTGATGTCCACCCCCGCCGAGAAGCAGCGCCCGGCGCCGCGGAGCACGAGTACGCGCGCGCGATCGTCGGCGCGAACCTCCGCGAGCGCGCTTTGAAGCTCCTCGCAGTGCGCCAAGTCGAGGATGTGAACGGGCGGATGATTCAACGTAATCGTAGCAACCGTGATGCCGCGCTCGACTCTGTCCGCTCGCTCGATTCCCATGCCGACCCCGCCGCCCCTTCCCTGCGCGCCGTCGCCTCCCGCCGGCGCGCTCCTACTTGCCCTTGAAGCGCGCTTGCCGCTTTTCGATGTAGGCCGCGATCCCTTCGCTCGCATCCTCGGAGACGAAGAGCTGCTGCTGCAGTTCGCGCTCCAGCGCGAGTCCCTCGTGGAGGCCGACCTCTCCGCCGCTCTGAACGCTGCGCTTGATGAAACCCACCGCTTTCGCCGCGCGCTTCGGCGGGCAAAAGCCGCGGGCGTACTCGAGCACGCGCGTCCAGAAGTCGTCTCCCTCCCAGACCTGATGCACGAGCCCGAGATCCATCCCCTCCTCGAAGCTCGCCACTTTGCCCTCCACCATCCACTCGAGCGCGCGGGCCTTGCCCGCGATGCGGAGCAGCCGCTGCGTGCCGCCCGTACCCGGGAGCACGCCGAGATTCACCTCCGGCAGGCCGATCTTGCCGGCGTCCTTCTTGGCGACGCGCAGGTCGCAGGCGAGCGCGATCTCGAGCCCGCCGCCGACGCAATGCCCGTTCAACGCCGCGATCGACAGCTTCGGCGTCTGTTCGAGCCGATTCAGCGTCTCGTTCGCGTGCATGCAGAAGTAGTACTTGAACTGCGGCGTCGCGCTCTTCAGCATGGCGATGTCGGCCCCCGCGCAGAAGAACCGCTCGCCGTCGCCCCTGAGCACGAGCGCGTGCACCCGCTCATCGATCCGCGCGGCGAGGACCGCCTCGTCCAGCTCTCGCATCATCTCGTAGCTGTAGCAATTTGCCGGCGGATTCTTCAGCGTCACCAGCGCGAGCGGCGGCTCCACGGAATAGGCAATCAATGCGGCGGGCACTTCGAATTCTCTCCAGCGCAACGCTCGCGCGCGGTTCGGCGAATGGATCGCGAAGCGTGCAAGATAGGCAGCAGCCAACGCGGAAAGCAACCCATTCGCGCGTCTCGCGACGCCGGCGCCGGCAGCGAATGCGCGCGGGCGCCGCGGGCGTGCGTTGCCCGTGCGCAGCCTCGCGGGTATTCTCCGCGCTCGGCCACCAGAAAGGTTCCCAATGAAGGAGCGCGTCGCCGTGATCGGCGCCGGGACGATGGGGCGCGGCATCGCCCAGACTACGGCGCTTGCAGGCTTTCCCACTACGCTCTGCGATGTTTCGAGGCCGGCGCTGGATGCCGCCCTAGCGAGCATTTGCAAGGCAGTCGAGAAGGGGATCGAGAAAGCGAAGCTGCCCGCGGACGCGCGCCAGCGAATCGACGAGCGCTTGCGCCTCGAACCCGATCTCGGCGGCGCCGCGCGTGGCGCGCAGTGGGTGATCGAGGCGGTACCCGAAGCGATCGAGCTGAAGCAGCGGGTGCTCGCGCAGGCGGCGGAGTACGCGGACCCATCCTGCGTGCTCGCGAGCAACACTTCGTCGCTCTCGATCACCGGCTTGGCCGCCGCGCTGCCGCGGCCGGAGCGCGTGATCGGGCTCCATTTCTTCAACCCGGTGCCGGTGATGGAGCTGATCGAGATCGTGAGCGGACTGCAAACTGCGGAATCGACCGTAGCAGCGGCCGCCGAGTTTGCCCGTGCCCTCGGCAAGCAGCCGATCGTCGTCAAGGACAGCCCGGGATTCGCGACTTCGCGTCTCGGGATCGTGCTTGCGCTGGAAGCGATCCGCATGGTGGAAGCGGGGGTGGCGAGCCCTGAAGACATCGACCAAGCCATGGCGCTGGGTTATCGACACCCGATGGGGCCGCTAAGACTCACGGATCTCGTGGGGCTCGATGTCCGTCTCGCGATCGCGGAGCACTTGCACCGCGAGATCGGCGAGCAATTTCGGCCGCCGCCGCTCCTCAGGGCGCTCGTGCGCGCCGGTCACCTCGGGAGGAAAACGGGACGCGGATTCTTCCTGTACCCGGAGGCGTGATCCATGCACCTTCCCGATGGCATGCTGTCTCCGGCCGTCGCGGGAGCCATGATCGCCGCGGCGGGAGCGGCGGTCGCCATCGCTTCCTCGCGGCTCCGCCACATACTCACGACGGAGATGGCGCCCTTCATCGGCGTGCTGGGGGCCTTCATCTTCGCCGCGCAGAACGTGAAGATCCCGTTCGGCCCGTGGTTCGCCGGCCATCTCGATGGCGGGGCGCTGATCGCCATCCTGCTCGGTCCTTCGGCCGGCATCGTGACGATCTTCGCGGTCTTGGTGGTGCAACTGCTGCTCGCCGCCGACGGCGGCGTGCTCGCGCTGGGCGCGAACACGTGGAACCTCGGCGTCGCGGATGCTGTGGCCGCGTTCGCAGTCTATCGACTGCTCGCGCCGCGCGCCGCGGCAGGGTTTCGCTTCTATGCGGCGGCCGCGCTTGCGGCCTTTGCCGGAGTCGTTGCCGCGAGCTTTTGCTGCGCCGCCCAGATCGCGCTATCGATGCCCGCGGACCGTGGCGTGTTGTTCGGAACGATCGTCGGCGTGCATGCCGTGATCGGCGCCGGCGAAGCTGCGCTCACCGTGCTCTGTTTGCGCGCGCTGCGCCGCCTCGCTCCCGCGTTGTTCCGAGAATCCGCTGCGGCCGCGCGCGTTGCCGGCGCCGCCTCCCTCCGGAGCGCGCGGCGCGAGTGGATCTCCATCCTCCTGCTATCGCTGTTGGTCGGGACCGTGGTCGCCTACTTCGCATCGAGCCTCCCGGACGGGCTCGAGTGGAGCCTCTCGCGGCACGGCGCCGGTGCGAGCGAGACGCCGGCGAGCGCGCCGTTCCCCGGCTACTCGACGCCGGGGATCGATTCCGAGTTCTTGGCCCGCGCGATTCCTATCGCGATCGGCGTCGCCGCGGTGACTCTGCTCGTCGCCGCGTGCGTGCGGCTCCTCCGCCGTCGCGCGCAGGAGAAGGGCTAGCGTGCATCGCCCCCTCGTAGATCGCAGCGCTCATGTGCGCGGGCCGCTCGGCGCGTGGGATCCGCGCCTGAAGCTGCTCGCGCTCGTCCTGTTCGTCTGCGCGATCTCTTTCCTGCCGCTTCGATCGACCTCCGTCGTTTGGGGACAGCACCTGCTGCTCGCGGGCCTCGTATTGTTCGCGGTGTTGTGGGCGCGCGCTTCCGCGGGCGTGCTCGCGCTGCAAAGCTTGCTCGTTTTGCCGTTCGCGGGCATGGTGGCGGCGACTCACCTCGTCGCGATCGGCGACGGCGGCACGCCGCTCTTCGCGATCCCTTGGACCTCGCTCCACTTCCGTTACCCGGATGGGGGAGCGGAGCGAGCCGCGTTGGTCTTACTCCGAGTCTGGACGACGATCCTGGCGACGTTGCTCGTGATCGCGACGACGCCGCTCCCGAGTTTCCTGCGGGCGCTGGAGAGGTGCTTCTTGCCGCAGACCCTCGTCGTCGTGATCGGGCTCGTGTATCGCTACGTGTGGGTGCTCCGCGAGGAAGCCGGCCGCATGCTCGTCGCCCGCCGGATGCGGACCTTCGGCGGGCGTGGATGGGTCGCACAGGGGATTGCGGGAGCGATGGTCGGCACTCTCTTCGTGCGGACCCTGGAGCGCTCGGAGGGAGTGCACCGGGCGATGTTGCAAAGAGGCTATTGCGGAAGCCTGCCGATCCTCGATGAGCTGCGGTGGACCTACGCCGACACCATGCGGCTTTGCGCGATCTGCCTCTTGCTCGCGCTGGCGTTGGTCCAGCCTCTCGAGAGCGGCGCGCCGTGACGGACGCGATCCGCGTCGACCGCCTTCACTTCGCCTACCCGGGCGGGGTTCAGGCTCTCGACGACGCGAGCCTCACCGTGAGGATTGGCGAGCGTTGGGGGTTGGCCGGCGCCAACGGCTCGGGAAAATCGACGCTCCTCCATCACTGCGCGGGCGTGTACGCCGCGGATCCACACGTGACTGTGCTGGGGCGCGTGGCCAGCGCCGAGAATCTGCCTTGGATTCGCAGCCAAGTCGGCCTGCTCTTTCAGCGCGCTTCCGATCAGCTCTTCCTGCCGACGGTCCGCGAGGATGTCGCGTTCGGGCCCCTCAACCTCGGGCTCGCGCGGAGCGACGTGGAGCGGCGCGTGGAAACCGCGTTGCGCCAAGTCGGACTCGTGGACCGAGCCGATCGGGCTCCCCATCAACTTTCCGGGGGGGAACAGCGCGCCGCCGCCCTCGCGACGATTCTCTCCTTGGAGCCCGCGGTGCTGGCCCTCGACGAACCCACCAACGACCTCGATCCAGCGGGCCGGCGAAGCGTGATCGAGTTTCTTAACAAATGGCAGGGTACGATCTTGATCGCGTCTCACGACCTCGAAATGTTGCTCGAGGTTACCGGCCAGATCGCGATCCTCAGCGCGGGCCACGTGGCTCTGACGGGCGCATCGCGTGCCGTGCTCGGAGACGCCGCATCGATGGCGCGCTATCGGCTCGAAGTACCGGCATCGCTCCTGCGTTAAGAAACGGCGCAAACGTCGCTTGCGGCATTCGCTCCGCACTCGGCTCACAGCGCGCGGCCGCGCCGCGGCGGCTTGACACCCCTCCCCAGCGGGATAAAGTGGGGCCGAGGGAAATGTACGAGGCATTCTGGCTCTAGGCAAACCATTGTAACCATCGCTACGAGGCAACCTTGCGATCGAGCGGCAAGGCCTCCGGCATGGCGCGCCTGCGCGCTGCAACTCCGCGTACTCATCGCGGTCGCCGTGCGGCGCCGGGGAGCGTCCTGAAGGCTCCTCGAAACGGATCCCGCGCCGGCTCCGGCGCGCTGCGCTGGAGCGGGAGCGCGCGGGACACGGCATCGGCAAAGGGCAAACAAGGAGGAGACGTGCGAGGAATCGACAAGGCGCTCGCGATCGCGGTGTTCGCTGCTTGGATGTTGCCGGCTGCCGCGAGTGCGCAAAACGTCTACACGTTGACAGGGGGAGAGAACGAATCGGGAGCGCTCGTCCTCACGCAGGCCCTGATCGACCACGACGATCCGATCCAGGGCTTTTCGATGGGGATCTGCCACGACGGCGCGAATATCGAAGTCGTCGATGCGGTCGCGGCCACCGCCTTGGCGGTGTCGAACAACGGCGATCCGCCCGACTTCCTCGCCATCAACACGAATCCGGTTCCCGGCCCGGGTGTCGCGCTCGGGTGCATCATCAACTTGATGGGCGAGGCCAATCTCGAGCCTGCAGTCGGGCAAGCGGTTCTCGACGTTACCTACGAATTGATCGGAGTGCCCGCCGGCGATCCTCCGGTGCCGATCGTGACGGACATCTTCTTCTGCAACACACTCGCCACCCCGACGACGGTCAACGAACTCGTGATCGACACGCAGAGCTTCGTGCCGGAGTTCGTCGATGCCGCGTGGACCATCGTGGATACCCTCTTCGGCTTCGATATGAGCTGCGATGCGGACACGACTTCCGCGACCGTGACCTGGGAGCTTGCGGGCGAGCCCTTCGACTACGTGCTGTTCCACCGCAACGGGGAATTGCTCGAGATCTTCGACAACACGGTCACCAGCTACTTCGATCCCGGCCTCGCCCCTGGCTTCTACAGCTACGTGCTGATCGGGGTCGCATTCCCCGACCCGTTGGGTCCGCCTGCCGTGGCGACCGCCGAGTGCGAGGTCGAAGTGATTCCCGTCGTCGTGGACAGCTTCGCGCCGCTCTTCGGCCCCTACGCGGGAGGCACCGAGTTGACGATCCTCGGCGATGGCTTCACGACCGCGCCGGACACGACCGTGGAGATCGGCGGACAGACCGCGTTGAACATCGTGATCGTCAGCGACGAAGAGATCTCCTGCGAGACGCCGCCCGTAAGCTTCCTCGGACCGGTGGCGGTCGTGGTGTCCAATTCGCTCGGCACTGCGACGGCGGATGATTCGTTCACGTACGGCTTCATTCGCGGAGACATCAACGGCGACGGAGCGGTCGACATCGCGGACCCCGTGGATGGCCTCGACTACTTGTTCACGTTGGGCGACGCGCCGGATTGCTTCGATGCGCTCGACGCGAACGATGATGGCATCAACGACATCGGCGACCCGATCTACGTGCTGCTCTTCTTGTTCAACATGGACTCGCCGCCTCTGGCGCCGTACCCGATCGCCGGATTCGACCCGACCGAGGACGACTTGGAGTGCTTGGGCACGCTCTGATCGTCGCTCGAGCCTGCGACGCGAAGCGCGCTCGGATTGCGCGCGTTGCGAGGTGATTGGTAAGGGTGCGCGACAGGCGCGCAATTGACCCCTTCGCGCTGCGTCCCTATACTTCGTCGCTTGGCCAATGCCGCTAACACCCGGGGTGTGGCTCAGTTTGGCTAGAGCGCAGCGTTCGGGACGCTGAGGCCGGAGGTTCGAATCCTCTCACCCCGACCAGAATTCAGGGGCCGCCGTGACGGAGCGTTGCGGCGGCCCTGTTGCATTCCATGGGCTCCTGACCGAAGCGGCGGCGCAGCGCTGAGCGCTCGCACCGCTCGCGTCTTTGGGAAGTGACCCGCACTTGGCGGAGAGTCTCTACGATCGGGTCGTAGCTCCCATCGCGGACCTGCCGCGCGCCGATGCATGGGCGGCGCTCATGGCCCGCCTCGAGGAGCACGAGCTGCTTCCTTATCTCTTCGAAGTGCTGCTCATGGTGAAGCGGCGCGAGCTGGGCCTTCCCTTGCAAGCGGACCGCTGGCATCCGGAAACGGAAGCGAAGTGGAAGCAAGCGCTCGAGGAACACTATCACGCCGCATGTCTCAAAGTCGGCCGACTGTACCTCGAGTACGGCGACATCGCCGGCGCGTGGCCGTACCTTCGCGCCGCGCGCGTCAAGGAGCCTGTGCTGGAAGCACTCGAGCGCTGGGAGGGTCCCAGTTCCGACGCGGAACCGAGCGAGCGCCGCGAGGAGATCGACGCCGTGATCGACCTTGCGTTCCAGCAGGGGCTGCACCCGGTCCGCGGCTATGAGCTGATCCTCCGGCACCGCGGCACTTGCGACGGGATCACGGCGCTCGAAAGGCACTTTCCCCACGGCCGCGAGGTGCGCGAGGAATGCGGGGTGCGCCTCGTGCGCCAGCTCTGGCGCGAAGTGATGGAAGGGATCGCGCGCGACGTGCAAGCGCGCGAAGGGAAGCCGGCGGGCGCTGCGAGCATTCCGGAGGCGATCGCCGGCCGTCCATGGCTCTTCGAGGGGCGCAGCTATCACGTCGATCCATCGCACTTGCAATCCGTGATCCGCCTCGCGCCCACCCTCGCGAGCCACTCGGCGCTGGAACTCGCGATCCAGCTCTGCGAGTACGGCCTCGGCCTGCGCACGGGGGACCAGCGCGCGGACGGCGCGCCGTTCGAGAGATTCTACGCGGACTACCACCTGTTCCTGAGCGCGCTCGCGGGGCGCGAGACGGAGCGCGCGATCGCCCACTTCACGGCCAAAGCGGAGGCCCACGAGATGGGGAAGGACCGCAAGCACTTTCCGGGACAGATCCTCGTCTACCTCCTCGATCGGCTGGACCGGCCGCGCGAGGCGGCAGAGGCCTACCTGCGCTTCCTGCGCCAGGTGAAGGAGGTGTCCGCGACCGCGCCCGCAGTCCTCAGAATCTTCGACCGCGCCGAGAACGCGCGCGGCCTCCGCGAGCTTGCCGCGGAGCGGAGGGATATCTTGCAGCACGCGGCGTCGCTTCTCATCGAGGAGAAGGACGCGCCGCAGAGTTGACCTCGCTCGTGGCGCTAGGAGCCTATCCAAAAACCTCTCCTGGCTTCGGTCGGCTGCGAGGCGCGCGCGCTGCGTCGAACCTCATCGCCGTATTTCTCCATCAATACGACTCTTCGGCTCTCCTTG